>CAZSPL010000006.1:0-47040 GCA_964608735.1 uncultured Planctomycetota bacterium
GGGGTATATTTCGTGAATCTTAAGCATGATGCGTAGCCTTAATCACCTGATATAAAACGCCATATTCGTCATGATTTCGGTGGTGAACCCTACGATGATTCGCCCCATCCATGGCCCCATGAACAGAAGCACCAGCGCGATGGCGACTATCTTCGGTATGAATATCAGCGTCTGTTCCTGTATCCCCGTTATCGCCTGGAAAATCGACACCACCACGCCGGTCACCAGCGCCACGCCGAGCAGGGGAGTGGCGAGCATAAGCGCCACAACCAGTCCCCGCTGGCCGAGATCGAGATAGATATCGCTCATTTTTTAACCTCCCGCCGTATGAGGGGCGGATTCGGCTTTCGTCATCAGCCGTTATGCCTTATAATATACGCGGCTGATGGATAGGCACGACGGCGGAACCGGGGAAGTTGACCGTTCCGTTTCTTTGTCTCCGAATTCACATGGGGTCCCGTCGTACGGGCGCCATTGTCCCAAGCCAGAATATTATCCAGCCGTGGATGGTTGGATTGTACAAGGATATGCGGCTCTCAGCCAAGGGTTCCTGACGATATGCTGGCGACGCTTTGCAGGTCGGATGGGTAATGGATTTACCAGCACTACCAGGAGGACTTTTCGCATGTATCTACCCTCACATCGTGTCTTGATTCTCGCGATTATCTCCATTCTATTTTTGCTCCTTTCGGGATGTTCGGGAAACGGCGGCTCTCCCGTAACACCGCCCGAACGGGACAATGACTCATCGGGATTCGGCGCCCTGTCGAACCTGCTTGTAGAGCCGAAAGATGATTCCGGCGAATACTGGCAGGGGAGCGTCGATATCGACGGCCTCGCATGGGCGGCCGATATCGCCGCCGATGGCGACATCCATCGCGCCCTCGGAAAAGGCATCAAGCTCGATGGCTCCATCGAGAGCTTCATCGATTCCCACCCCGACATCTTCCAGGTTTCATCGGACAACCTGTGGCTGATGTCGAACGAGAAGCATGACGGCATACGCTACGTTATCTACCTGCAGGCGTATGACGGCATCCCCATACTCGACAGCCGCATCGACCTGCGCTTCGGACGCGGCGGCAGCCTCGTGATGCTCGGCGCCGATGTTTTCCCCGAGATTTACGCCGTCACCGATGTCCCGTCGACGATAATCGGCGAAGGTACCGCGCGTGGTATCGCCTCCTCGCGTCACGAGGGGGAGATATCAGAGATCGCGCTGTATATCAAGCCGCTCGACGGGCGGTTCATCCCGGTATGGCGCGTCTTCGCGGGAGACTGGCTGCTCCTCGTCTCCGCTATCGACGGCAGCCTCGTCGATGAAACGGAACTAATCTGGGATTATGATTACACCGGCACGGTCGAGGGGGAAGTGAATAACTACGACCCATTCGACGCCAAATTCAGGGCTCCTCTCGAGGATAACCGCGTGCGATTTTTGCCCGGCAACTATGACTACTGGTGCGATGCCACCGGCGCGTATCACTATGCCACCGATACGGTGAGCGATATACAGACGCAGGTGAGGATCCTCGGGAAATGGATCAACGTGAACAATTACGCCGGCGATGATGCCGACATCACCACCACGACCTATGCCGGTACCCCCGCGGAGTTCATGTTCGATTCGAGCAACACCTATCCCACCGAAGCGAATGTCTATTACTGGACAACTGCAACTCATAATTACATTAAAAATATCGACCCCGATTACACGGGGAATGATTTCGTGGTCACCGGCAACGTAAACCGCTCCGCGTGGTGCAACGCCAACGCCTCGAATAACAGCATCAATTTCTATCTCCCCGCCGACGGATGCCTCAACTTCGGCGAAATAGCCGATGTCATCATCCACGAGTACGGCCACGTGACCACATTCCACCACTACAATTCGAGCAGCATCCCGCCGGGCGATATCCACGAGGGATTCAGCGACTATCTCGCCAACACCATAACCGACCAGTCCGTTATCGGCGTGAATTACATGGGTGTCGGCACGAACATCCGCAACTCCGACAACACGTTATACTGGCCCGGTAACAACTGCGGCGGCGAAGTTCACTGCCTTGGCGAAATCCTCGCCGGCGCGTTGTGGGATATGCGCGAACGCGTGGGCCGCGATGAATCCGACCACCTGTGGTGGTTCGCTAAGTACGGCAAGCCGACCACGTTCCCCGATATCGCCACCGAGATATGCATCGTCGATGACGACAACGACAACCTGTCCGACGGCACGCCGCATTACATGGATATTTACACCTCGTTCGAGCAGATTCACGGCATACCGGTGCCCGATGCTCCCGACTATGTGAGTATGAGCATCGATGTCATCCCCGATTCGGAGCCGATTACGATAAGCAAGGCGACCGGCGGGACATTCGGCTACCAGATACACGTCGTCAACAACCTTCCATTCGCGAAAGTGGTCGAGGGATGGGTCGCCGTACAGCGTCCGAACACCGCGTGGTACGGCCCCATGATGCCGCCGAGCCACTATATCGCGGTGCCCATCAACCTGAACATCGGCGCGAACGGCAACTTCTACTACCACCTGAACCAGGACATCCCCGGCGGACTTCCGGTTGGCGCGCATTTCGATTATTACGTGCGCCTGGGAGATTATATCGATCTTACGAACGATGTGATCTACACCCAGGACATGCTGACATTCGAGATAGTCAATTAACTCGCAGTTATTTCCCGGGCCGGGTTTGGCAATTATCAATATGCCGGATCCCGGCCCGGCTTTTTAAGTACGACAGCAGGGGAAATTGATTTAAGAGGTTACCAGCCATGAAGTTGAAGAATTTCATCGTCGCTTCACTACTCGTCCTGTTGATTTACGGGTGTTCGGGCTCCGCTCCCGGTACCTTGCCGCTGCTTCCCGATGAACAGCCCGCGCGCGAATCGTTCGGCTCGCTCGCGGAGATGGTCATCAGCGAGCCGTACCGTGATAACTGCTGGTCGGGGAATCTCGAAATTGACGGCCACTACTGGATGGCCGATTACACTGCAGACGGCGCGCTGAGGTGGGCAGCGGGAAAGGGAATCCCCGTGGATGACCCGCTCGCATTCATCGACGCGCATCCCGGCATATTCAAGGTCGGAAGCGGTTCGCTTCACGAGATGTGCGACGAATACCACGCGGGCACGCGCTACGCCATCTACCGCCAGGTGGTGGACGGCATCGAGCTCATCGACACACGCATCGACCTGCGAATCAAATTCGGCAACATCATCCTGCTCGGCGTCGATGTGGCCGGAAACCTCGAGAGCCTTCCCCCGGCATCCATTTCCCGCCGCGATGCATCGGCCATAGCCGCGTCGTATCATCCCGGCGACCCGCTTCACGCGTGCCGGCTTTTCGCGAAGGAATACACATTCGGCTATCATCCGTTCTGGCGCGTATACATCGGCGATTACTACATGGAAATAAGCGCCGTCGACGGGAACATCATCGAAGACCGAAGTTTCCTCTGGGAATATGAATACGACGGCGAAGTTTCCGGCTATGTCAGCGAGGTCAACCCCCTCGAACCGTTCCCGATGAAGGGGATTTTCGACCTCGATGTTTTATTCCACGAGGAATCGGCACTCGCGACGACCGACCTCGACGGCTTGTATTATTCGTCATCCGCGGGGTATTCCGAGCAGAACACAACCGCGGCACCGAAAGGCCCGTGGGCGGAAATCAACCGCTACGATTACACGACGGCGCAGATAGACATGGTCACATACGACGGCATCACCGCCGAGTTCACATTCGACAATGACAACTCCAAGCACGCCGAGCGCAACGTTTTCTATTGGACCAACGTCGGCCACAACTACGCGAAGAATATCGAACCCGAATTCACCGCGCTCGACCGCGTGGTTGTTTCATCGGTGGAGCGTAACGCGTGGTGCAACGCGATGGCCGGGTGGGGCGAGATGTTCTACTACAAGGCCAAGTCGCCATGCCTCAACCTCGCGCATATCCCCGATGTCATCCTCCACGAATACGGCCACGAGTACCAGTTCTTCCACTACTGGCTTGTGGATGAGGCGGAGAGCCCCGACGACATCCACGAAGGCTTCGCCGACTACTATGCCGCCACGGTCACCGACAGCCCGATAATTGGCACAAACTGGCAGGGCCCCGGCACGCATATCAGGAATTGCGACAACACGCTCTGGTGGCCCGACAACAACTGCGGCGGCGAATGCCACTGCCTCGGACAGATTCTCGCCGGCGCGATGTGGGATGTCCGCGAGCGTCTCGGGCGCGAATACACCGACCACATATGGCATTTCTCGAAGTACGGCATCCCGATGACATTCCCCGAAGTTGCGATGGAGCTGTGCGTCGCCGATGACGACGACGGCGATTTGTCCAACGGCACGCCGAATTTCACCGACATATATATTTCATTCGAGAAGATTCACGGGATACCGATGCCCGACGCGCCGCTGTATGACGATTTGGAACTGAGCGTGGTACCCGATGTCGAGAACCCGGCCATAAGCCGCGCGACAGGCGGAAGCATCGGCTATACGATACACATCGAGAATGTGCTCGGCGAGGTCGCGAATGTCGACGTGTGGGCCGCGGTGCTTCGTCCGAACGGCATGTGGTACGGGCCGATGGTGCCGCCGAGTCATTATATCGGTGTGCCGCCGAACCTGAATTTCGCGCCCTACGTGCAGTTCCAGTATCATTTGGTGCAGAACATCCCCGCCGGACTCCCGCTCGGGGCGGTGTTCGACTACCACGTGCGCCTCGGCGACTACATCGATTTCGTGGAAGACCAGATCATCGCCGACGATTATTTCAGCTTTGAGATAGTGGAATGAGATAAGGTTGATATGAATGCGAGAAGCCCGCGATTTTATCGCGGGCTGTGTTTTATATTCAGTTTTTAGGAGCTATGCGGATAAACCGTATACTTGCCGTCGGGAAATTGGAACTGGCCCACGTAAGAGATATACATATTAGTGCGATTGAACCGATGGAAGATCAAGATATATTGCTTATTGTCTACGATAAAGAATACGACGTATGATTGCCAGAGTTCATGGATTTTGCATGAGCCGATATAATTGCCCTCTGGAATCAGAAACTCGATCTCATCGGCTTCGTATAACCAGTCCGGCTTGCTCGCCATTCCTTCGAAAAACGGCAGGAGGTCGTTGTGAATTCTGGTGATGACCTCTCTCACCGCTGTCGGCAGCTTGTCAAGCCATGCCTTCAGTTTGGGAGGTAGGAATATCATAATGGTCTCCTTAACACCTGAAATGATAGCAACATGGCGATAGATCGAGAAAACCAGAAATAACAATAAGGATTACTTGAAGGTTCATTCTCTTCTCCTTAGACCGAAATTATTCGAGTTTACTACCCATGGCTTAGCCTCCCGGATCGGATTTCAGACCGGCTGCAAAAGCGGAATACAACGGTTGCCTCTTTTAATTGACACGCTTTTCCATTTATGAACTGAACGACTCCCGAGATGAAAAGGACGCGGTTACCATGAATCAACCAACGCTTGACACAGCACGCGCGGAAAGGGACAAAACCTCTGATCCCTCGGACCAGGGACGCCTGCGGCAGATGGCATCCACTACGCTCGACGCTCTTGAACAGGATAAACGCCATTCCGGTCAAACCTGTTTTCAAGGTTCGTCTGATCATCAGAGCCCTCTCCCGTCTGGTAGCTCATGAAAAAGCCGAGAGCTCTTCCCCCATGAGATTCGTCATTCTGATCCGCCTGAGCCGATGCGGTATTATATCGGAATGACTTAAAAAGAACCATGCAAAATTTACGTCAAAAAACTTATCGCATGTTTGAATATCTCATGGATTTCTTGAAAATCAAGGGGCGCCATCGCTCCAATAATTTTTTTAATGATGATAAAGATTTATTAAGTTGAAGCGTATCCCCGGAACCCCTGATCCAAGGCGGTTTCAAACAACAGGTATAGCGATTTAAAGCGGGAAAAATCTTGAAAATTATTCCAGTTTCACTGCGTTCTCCATGGCGTCTTTCCGAAGGGCCGGATACGTTTTTGCAACCGCAATCACGTACTGCCGGAAGAGCTTGCCATCATCAGTCGCCATGACGCCGTCCTCCGCGAGAAATACTCGTATCACGCCTGAGACAAAGTCTTGAAAACTTATGCCCCAGGTCTTCAGCTTGGCCTTCAGCAAATCATCCACCTCTGCCGGGAGCCGGAAGGTTTTTGGTTTCATCTGTTTTTTCACGCCTTCCGCTTCCTTTATCTTCTCCCTCATCAGCCTGTGGGCATCCAAGTCTTTCGCCTTGGATTCTGTCGGTGCCTTACGTTCCGTTTTCATTTTACGCTTAGGCATTGTCTTCCTCCTTCTGCGTTTCCCTATAATTAGAGTCCGGACTCGACTCCTTGGTTTGAATCAAATCAGTCAAATTTTACACTATATTTTTCAGTCTTCAAGCCCCCCGTGTAAAAAGCGTGTCATGCGACTGCAAAACCTTGTTACTTTTATTGTTTCATGGCTGTTTTAGTCACTTGGACGGGCTTCTCCCCAAGCAGGTTGCAGTCCCCCCCCTCTTAAAATATTCCCTTGTTAATCACCCCCCGCTGTTTTAAAATAGCCACCCAGGGCCGAATTTTCGACATGGAGTTGTTCAATGCCTGAGCCTGAAATGAAGTTCGAGCCTTTCCGTATCAAGATGGCGGAGCCTATCAGGATCACTACCCGGGCGCAACGTAAAAAGGCCCTCGAAAAAGCCCACCTCAACATTTTTTTCGTGAGAGCCGAAGACATCATGGTCGACCTCCTGACCGACTCCGGCACCGGCGCGATGACCGACCGCCAGTGGGCGGCGCTTATGCTCGGTGACGAATCCTACGCCGGTTCGCGCTCGTTCTACCGGCTCGAGGAAACCGTCCAGCGCTTGTTCGGATTCCCATACATCCTCCCCGTACACCAGGGACGCGGCGGCGAGCATATATTCATGAAAATCCTCGCCAAGCCCGGCGACATCATCCCCGGCAATCACCACTTCGACACTACTACCGCCCATATCGACAATCGCGGCGCAAAGGGAGTAAACCTCGTCGTCGAGGAAGCATGGGACCTCGATGACCTCAGCCCGTTCAAGGGGAACATCGATGTCGAAAAGCTCGAAGCCCTCATGAAAAAAGAGCACAAGCGCATCCCGTTCGTGCTGATGACCCTCACATGCAACTCCGTCGGCGGGCAGCCGGTGTCGTTCGACAACCTCAAAGCCGCGCGCGTGATATGCGACAAATATAAAAAGCAGCTCTATATCGACGGTGCGCGCTTCGCCGAGAACGCATATTTCATCAAAACGCGCGACAGTAAATACGCCGACATGCCGATCAAGAAGATCGTGAAGCAGCAGATGTCCTACTTCGACGGCGGCACGTTCAGCCTGAAGAAGGACGGCACCGTGAATATCGGCGGCATGCTGACATTCCGTAACGAGGACCATTACCGGCAGGCATGCGCCCTCTCGACCATTTACGAGGGGTTCCCGACATACGGCGGCCTCGCCGGGCGCGATATGGAGGCGCTCGCCCAGGGACTCGAAGATGTCCTCAGCGTTGCATATCTCGCCTACCGAACGGGACAGGTGCGGCGTTTCGGCGAGATGATGATCGAGCGCGGAATCCCCGTGCTGAAGCCTATCGGTGGGCATGCGGTTTACATCGACGCGGGGAAAATCCTTCCCCACATTAAGCCGGACGACCTTCCCGGCGTCGCATTCACCAATGAACTCTACATCGAGGGTGGAGTACGCGCGGTTGAGATCGGCACCTGCATGGCCGGGCGCAATCCGAAGACCGGCAAGAACAACAAATGCCGCGCGGAACTCATCAGGTATGCCGTACCCCGGCGCGTTTATACCGACAATCATCTCGAATGGGCCGCCGAATCCTCCGCGCGCGTCATGAAACGCGCAAGCAAGGTGAAGGGCCTGAAATTCACCTATGAACCACCCGCGCTACGCCACTTCCTCTCGCGCTACGAAATAATTCCGTAGACGAGCGGCTTGCCCCAAAATATGGTGCCACGGGCACGCGAGCCATCTGCTGCCACGGGCATGCGAGCCTGTGGGTCGAAGTTCTTACGAAGACCCATCTTCGAGCTTGCCCGTGTCTTACATCCTGCCCGTATCAATCATGAAAAATAAATCAATGTGAAAATCCCCGCCGGAATTAAATAGAGCGAGAATATCCAGAGCCGATGCTTCAACACCGCGCCCTTAAGCAAATATATCGCGAGCAGCGCCGTGAAAAACGCCGCCACCGACCCGAGCCCCAGCCCGACGGGACTTCCGAGATGCGCGAATACATCGGGGCTCGAGACGATGTCGAATATCCACGCGAGGATTATCGTCGGTATCGAGAGCAGGAACGAGAAGCGGAATGCCGAGGGGGATGCAAGCCCTATCAGCAGCGCGGCGCATATCGTCATGCCCGAGCGCGATATCCCCGGCGTGATGGCGATACCCTGGGCGATGCCTATCAGCAGCGCGTGCCACCATCTCAGGCCGCTTTCGGACATCGCGCCTTCCTTCCTGAACGAAACCACCGCGAGGACGATGGCGGTGAAAATGAACGCATAGGCGATGAGTTCAGGATGTCCGAAGAACCGATCGAACAATTTCTTGAAGATGAAATATACGACCGACGTGGAGAATATCCCGAGGATTATCATCGCGATGAGATTGACGGCGCCTCGCCGCGCGACGGCCGATGCCGGGGCGAAGATGTCGCGGAATACGGCCGCGATGTCGCGCCGGAAATAGACCAGCACCGCGATTACGGTCGCGAGATGGAGGAATATGTCGAGGCTGACATGGTTTGCTTCGTCCAGATGCAGCAGCGACTGCGCGACTTCGAGATGCCCCGTGGAGCTTACGGGAAGGAATTCTGTGAATCCCTGCACTATGCCGAGTATGATGCCGTCGAGAATATTCATGCCGTCTCCAGACCAATCTATCATTTTATCACAGCCTTGCCCCGGGCATGCGCTCTCGACTACTTACTTCCCCCCCGCTATAATTAGCCGACGAGGGAAGTCTTGGAATACGCGAGGCAAATTTTTACACCACATGGCGGCGCGCTTTTTTTGTTGATGATAGTATCGACCATTTCGATGGCGCGCATTTTCACGATAATCGGCGACCTCCGCGCCCAGGCCGCCGCGATAGAAGACCTCGTGCCGCACCTGAGGGCGTCGCTGAGTTCGGGCAACGTGGCGAAAGCGGCGGTGGCGGCGGAGAGCGACGGCAGTTCCATCGGAAGGCTCATGTCGGCGATACTTCGCGAACCGACCCGTGATTCCAAGCGTATGCGCCTTATATATAAGATAAATATAGACGGCTCCCTGAGGGAGCGGCTTCAATACCTCCTGCCGCTCAAAGGCTACTCCCTCGTCGCGCTCCTGCTCGGTATCATCGGGGCCGCCTCCGCATGGTTCTTATTTAACCCCGACCCGTTGGCGGTGAAGCGTTCGCTGGTGGTGGGAATGGCAGGGCTCGTGGTGTCGATGTTCGCCGGCATATTTTTCAGGCTGCTTCGTGCGCGGGAGATAGAGCTGAACGACGAGCTCGCGGCGGAAGCTCTGGGCCTGATAGATACGGCCACGCGATTCAGCAGAGAAAATCTTGTGGTATAGGCGCATACTATCCGCGGTTTCTCGGAAAGAATTGGTCAAACCTTGTATATATAATTTCTCAACCGCGACACCACTCATCGGCGCGGCATCGGATGGGGGCGATGCCTGATGCAGGTGGTCATCGTGGGAGCCGGCCCGGCCGGATGCATCGCCGCTGAAACCCTCGCCTACGGGGGGGCGCGGGCCGTATTGATAGAGAAGGATGTCGGCCGCGACAAACCGTGCGGCGGCGGAATACCATCGATGGTCGTCGACGATTTCGACATCCCCCCCGAACTCATAGAACGAAAATTCAACGTCGTTCATTTCATCGGCCCGAGCCTCATCCGCGTGCCGATGCGGTTCCCCGACGGCACATACATGGCGACGGTGAACCGGCAGAAGTTCGACGCGTATCTGCTCAAGCGCGCCCGCGAAGCGACGGCGATCGTGATACCGGGGCGGTTCATCGGGTATGAGCCGGGCAAGAAGCTGAAAGTGCGGTATAAGGCGGATGACGGGGTCGTGTACACGGCATTCGCGGATTTCATCATCGGCGCGGACGGCGCGATGAGCCGCGTGGGATTCAACACCTTCGGAACGAACCTGCCCCACGTCGCGACGCTGATGGAGATACTGAGGATAGACAAGGGAGCGCGGAAGCATTTCTACGACCGATGCGAATTCTACTACGCGAGCCGCATAAGCGAGGATTACTACGGCTGGATATTCCCGCATGGCGATACGGTATCGCTCGGCGTCGGCGCGACATATAAGAACGCCGGCAAGCTCGAGGAATACCTCGCGGAGCTGAAGCGCATCAATGTGCGCTACCTCATGGGAGCCGAATTGATAAAGCGCACCGGCGCGGTTATCCCGAGCGCGATGTATCCCTCCCCCGGCAAGGATAACGTGCTTCTGTGCGGCGATGCCGCCGGGTTCGTGCTTCCCGGATGCGGCGAAGGAATTTATTTCGCCATGGAATCCGGACGCCGCGCCGCCAAGGCGATTATCGACGCCCCGAAAAAGGGATACAAGAGTGTTATCCGCACATACGGCGAGGGGCTCAAAAACGACTACGGGCATATTTTCGATTACTTCAGGCGGGTCGAGAAACTGGCATTCAAGGACGATATCAGCAGGGAGGTGTTCGTTCGCATCCTGAGCGATAAGGCGCTCGGAACGCACGTGCTGAAAGTGTTTTCATCGAAGGTGAAGGATCGCAGGTCGATTCCGTGGAAGGTGAAGACGGCATTCCAGCTTTCTTACCTGCGACACATGGCACGTCGCTATATCGACAACGCGCCGGATATCCTTCCCGAGGATTGACATTTTCCGCGTCCCGGGCATTAAATGGTTTATCGGTTTCGATGCGATTGCACATCTCCATGAAATAACAGGAAGCATAATTCGGAGGTTGAAATGATTACTCACAGAGGAAGAACGGCGCTATTATTCTGCATCGCACTGCTCATGATTATCGTTCTGGGACTCCCCGGCATCACGGGTGAAGCCTGGAGCAAGGAACTCTCGTATATCGCATGCACGGCTGACGGCAACAACGCCCATATCAATGCGACGCTCATCGGCAGGACGGCGGTTATCGGCGACGCCGTGTGCGCCGCTGATCCTTTCGACTGGTACCTGATTCCCCTCAATGGGGATATCGGCTGGGGTGGCTCCTTGCAGGTCATCACCAAAAACCCCGGCCTGGTGGTACGCCTCTACCTCGACACCGGCTCCGGACCGGAGATGATACGCGAAGGCAGCCCCGAATACATGGACTATGGTACCAGCTACATATATTTCCTGGACTGGGATCTCGAAGATATCGCCGCCGACATGGGGCAGACATCCTTCGCCTCCGGCAACTATTACATCAGGACGACTTACTACTCGGCATACCCCGGCGACCACCCGTATGAAATCATGTTCTGGCTGAGGCCCGCCGAATTCACGCCATCCCCCTACAACTCCGCCCCCGCCGCGCGTACACTCCTCCCCGGCATGGGTCACTACGGCCACCTTTCCACCGCCGACCCCACCGACTGGTTCGTATTCACAATACCGCCCGGGCAGACAGGCACCGGCATAATTTTCGGCGAGCACATTTCCCATTTGATGCTCTTGCTCGAGGAGCTTGAGGTCGACGGCCTCGGCGGCACTCCCCCGACCGAATACGACCTGTTACTTCGAGATTCGAGCGCCGCGATAATCGCCACCGGCCAGGTGGCGAAGAACGAGCACGGATACATCGATATAGAAGACACTTCCGACCTCGCTCCCGGCACGTATTACATCGAGGTCGGCGACCCGACGGTGATGCATCCTGTCTCATGGGAAGCATATTATTTCGTTTTCAACCATGCCCTCGCCCCGGATACAGGCGAATGGACGGCTGACACCAACGTCGATATAACCGATGCCGTTCCTCTCACCGAGGGGATGGGGATAACCGGCTCCGTCTATTACCCGCGCGATACCGAGGATTACTACACCTTCACGTCGAGCGGCTACTTCCTCGGCGATATCCTCGTCGACCCCGCCTTCGATTTCTGGGGCATCTATGCGCATTTCATCGATGATGAAGGCCGCTGGCAGGGCGGACACTGGCTCTCGGGCCTCGGTGTGACATCCCGCTACTGGGCTCTCGAACCCGGAACCTACAACCTGTGCATCACCGACAGGTATAAAACATATTTCCCCACCAACTACACCCTCACTTACTATCAGCACGGAGTTCCCTTGACCGTTCCCGCGGGACATACGACATGGCAGACGGCGGATGATATCCCCGCCGGGGAGCTCACCGGTGAAATATGGGTCTATCCGCAGGACCGCTTTTTCGACCTCCGCCCCCTCGTACAAGATACGTACTACTGCACACTCGAAGTCCCCGCCGACAATTTGCTCGTCGGCTATTACGACATCTACGGCAGCCGCCCCGACTACCGGGTGCGCCTCGGCAAACTCGGTCCCGGCGGTACGCCGATATGGTCGCCGGTGCTCAACCCGAATTCAAAGGGGAATCTGAAGATCGACATGAACTACAGTTTCCTCTCCGAAGCGGGGACATATTTTCTCGAAACAAAACTCACCACCTCCGCACCCGGCCAGACCCGGATACTGGTAAACAACCGCTCGTACATCGCCTCGTGCGAGTCGGACGATGTGAACAACTACATCGACGCGCTCGATCTGAAAGCCTACAAGGTCGGCTCGACATACACCCGGCACGATTTCCTGTGCCCCGGTGAGGACGACGTCGACTGGTACAAATTCGATTCGGGGTTATTCGACGATTTCTACGGCCCGAAGCAGAACCTTTCATTCCGCGGCTCCGCGGCAGGGATGAAGATGGAGCTCTACGACGGCGCTCTGACGTTCCTTCGCGATGCGGAGATAAGCGATATAGGCGGTTATGCCAACATCGACCTCGATGGGGTTATCCTCGACCAGTGGACATACTATGTCAAAATCATCGCCGCACCCTCGGTCGACCGCGTGCAGGTTTACGACCTCGAATTGAGGAAAGACTTTGAACTCGTCCGCCCGTTGTTCACCCAGCAATTTAGAGAGCTGATATACCCGGTCGAGAAGTTCCGCATCCAGAAGTAACCGGGCGATTGAGAAAAAACGGAGGTTTCAGATGTTTCAGATGAAAGGCATTGCGCGACGATTACTGCTGACCGGGATATTCACTGCGATGATACTCGCCGCGACCCTGGTCCCCGCGTATTCATACTGGATGTACGTCCTGATATACGGCATTGACTACATCGACTGCGTGGATGATGGCAACAACGCACACGTCAACGCGTCGGTCATCTTTCCACAGACCCTCGTCGCCGACGCGGTGTGCCCGGATGACCCGTTTGACTGGTACCTCGTTCCACTCCAGGGCGACCTCGGATGGGAAGGCATCTTCTACTGCATCGCCGACGGACCGGGGCTCGTCTTCAGGCTCTATGCCGATACCGGCTCAGGGCTTAACCTTCTCAAGGAAGGCAGCCCCGCTGCGGACACCGAAAGCGAAACCAACCTGTGGGGACTCGTGTGGAAATTCAAGGATATCGCTAACGACCTCGGGCATGACTTTGTCCCGGCGGGGAATTTCTATGTCAGGGTCTCACATTATTCGGCATACCCCGAAGACCACCCCTATTTCCTCATGCTCATGATGGGACCGGGGGAGCACGAGCAATCCGATGCCAACACCGGTCCTAAACGCCTGCTTGCGCCCGGCATGATTCATTACGGGCATGTCGATACGGTCAACACATCCGACCTGTTCAAGTTCACCCTCAATCCCGGCGATAATCCGACCGGCATCATCGCCCTCGGGGAGGTCATGGAAGGAGTCGGCGGGCGCCTCGCCGATTCTTCTCAGCAGCCTGAATACAACCTCCGCCTGACCCTGTTCAATCCCGATGGCGTGAAAATCGCTTCCGTCATGCCGAGTGAATCCATGACGGCGAGAATCGACCTGAACATAATGTCGAATGTCCCGCCGGGCCAGTATATGATCGAAGTCTCTATGGCGGCCACATCGCCCGAACCCGGCGAGGGGCATTATTACATGCTTCTCAATCACGCGCTCGCCCCGGCCACCGGCGACTGGGCCCCCGATGCCAACAAGAACAAGGCAACCGGGATAACATTGCAGGAAGGCGTGCCGGTCTCGGATGCCATCTATGCCGGGCGCGACCTCGGCGACTATTACAAGTTCAGCTCCCCCGGTTATTTCCTCGGGGATATCCGCGTCGAGCCGCCGATGGATACGCGCTACATCACGCTCGATTTGTACGACAGCGCCAACAAAGAAATCTCCGCGGGCGACCTCGCCGGCTTCGGCCTCTGCCAGGCCTACGACCCGCTCAAGCCGGGGAATTATTCCATACGCCTGTGGGACCCCGTCGGCCTGCTGAATCCCGCGAAATACACGATAACCCTTTATCCCCACGGCGACACGAGAACCAAGCCCGCGGAATTTTCGACATGGCAGACGGCATACGAGCTTCCGGCCGATGACTCAAGCGCCGATGACGATATGCTGCACATGATTCTCTTCCCCTGGATAGCGTCCGACCTCAAGCCCGGCGTGCAGGATGCCCTCTTCGTGAAGCTCGTCGTACCCGAAGGGAAATTCCTCGCGGGCTATTACGATATCTACGGCTCGCGCCCCGGCTATAAGGTCAGCATTGGGAAGATTGTCCAGCCGGGACAACCGCCCGCGTGGTCGCCGCCGCTGAGTCCCGATGCATACGGCTTCCTCCTCATCGACATGGACTACGAATACCTCGCCGACCCCGGCACATACTATCTCAGGATACAGCCCCCCGATGGCGTAACAGGCCAGACGCGCGTGCTCATCGAAAACAACGCGCGCCTTACCGAATGCGTCAGCGATGACAACAACACGTTCTATGAGGCCCTCGACCTGAGGGGCAGCTATTTGCTCCCGGTGCCCGGATTCGACCAGCTGTGCCCGGGACTCGATGACGCCGACTGGTTCTATTTTTACACCAATAATTACGACCCGCAGGTCGGCCCGCTGAAGAAACTGACGTTCAAGGGCGGCGTGGAAGGCATGCGGATGGAGTTTTACGACTCCGACATGGTGATGAAGTTCTATCTGAACTACACGAGCGCAGGGCAAGTGGTAACCTACGAGTTGAAGAACTATGTCAAGCCGGGCGAGCTTTACCGCGTCAAGATCGAAGCCAACGCCGCGGTGGAAAAGGTGCAGGTGTATGATTTGAAGCTGGCGGATGTCCTGCAGTGGACCCCGCGTCCCTTCAAGTTTTACAACGACTACAACTGGCTTCTCAAGCTCAAGCCCGGCGCTTTCCAGTTGCTGGGCGGAGAAGAGGAAGGGGATGACGATGACGACGGGATGGAGCACATAATCCAAGGCTTCCACCGCAAGCAGTAGCTGGCGCGGCGATAATTACTACATCATATCTCTTACCTGGTGCCACCAGGAACCGTAGTGCGCTTTTTCAACAGGCCCAAGGCTGCCCGCGCTTGAAGGAAGGGCAGGCGGGACGCCCGCACCACAATGGGCGGCAGGGAGGGGGATGGTTTTTGCTGAGAATTTCTACGCTTACCCCTTGACAAAACCGTAAAAGGGTATTATAGTACTTATATACTTGATTAGAAGGTGATTCCGATGTAGCCCTGAAAATTGAGTAAAACTAATCGAACGGTCGGTCTCTTTTTCACAATAGAAAGCGCGCTCCACGGAGTGCGCTTTCGGCATTACGATGATTGACAGTCGGCGCGCCATTCCGTAGCATGGCCTTGTGGAAAAGATAAGGTCAATCCCCCTGCTGAGACTTCTTCTGACTATCATCACGGGAGCCGCCGCCGGGCTGTTCTTCATCGGCATCGTAATTCTCGTCATACATCTCATCGGCCTTGTCGCCGGGGGCGGTGGATAAACCGTGCCGGGCGCGACCCTCGAAGATGCAAAAGTCGCCCTCTCCCATGACTGGCTGCTGAGCATCGGCGGGGGGGAACGATGCCTCGCCATCTTCGCGGAATTATTTCCCGACGCGTCGATCTACACATCGATCTTCCGTCCCGAAGTGATGGGCGGCCTGATTCCTGAAGACCGCGTATGGCCGAGCTTCCTCAATAACTGGCCCGAATACTTCCGCAGACGGCACCGGATGCTTCTTCCCCTGATGCCGGTTGCGTTTTCGCAATTCGATATCGGCGATGTCGACCTCATCCTCTCTTCATCGCATTGCGCGGCGAAGGGAATACGCAAGCCGGAAGGGGCCGTGCATGCCTGTTTCTGCTACTCACCGATGCGATATGTCTGGGACCTCTATGAAACCTATCTAGCGGGGATGAAAGGCATCACGCGCTACATGTTCCGGCAATTCGCGCCGCCGCTTCGAAAGTGGGACAAACTTACCGCGGGCGAAGTGGATGTCTTCATCGCAATCAGCGACTTCATCGCCGAACGCATTAAGCGCGTTTACGAGCGCGATTCGGTCGTCATATATCCGCCGGTCGACTGCTTGCGTTTCACTATCGATGAGAAAGCGCGGCGCGATGAGCATTTCCTCGTGCTGAGCAGGCTCGTCAATTACAAGCGGGTGGATATCGCGGTGGATGCATTCCGCGAACTGCCGTACAAGCTTCGCGTCGTGGGTACCGGCCCGCAGATGGCCGAGCTGAAATCGAAAGCCGGGGCGAATGTCGAGTTCGCGGGATTCGTCGACGAAGATAAACTCGTCGATGAATACCGCCGGGCGCGCGCGGTTATCGTAACGGCGATAGAGGATTTCGGGCTCGTACCGGTCGAAGCGGCATCGTGCGGCACCCCGACAATCGCGCTCGGGGCGGGCGGCTATCTCGAGACGGTCCGGGATGAAGTGAGCGGAGTGTTCTTCGCGGAACAATCCCCCGCAAGCGTCGCCGATGCGGTGAGGCGTTTCGCGAAAATGAATTTCGCTCCTCTTAAAGTACGTGAATCAGCCTTAAGATTTGACGTGCCGCGCTTCAAACAACAAATAATGGATATTGCGAGCCGCGCTATTGGCGGGTTTAAGACGTAAGTGGTACAATTTATTGGGCGACAATCGCGGCATAAGGGACATTGATGGACAGGAATTTTCTACCCGGCCCCGAAGGGCGGGATTCAATCAAGAAGCGCCTTGTTAAGGAACTCCGGCGCGAACTTCCCCCGAGTCTTGAAAAGCGCCTCGACGGCATCCTCGACGCCGCGCTCGGATTTCATCCGCTGAATGCAATTCCCCACGGTGAACCATCGTTTGACTTCCGCTCCCTCGCGGGCGAGGACCTTGTGCCCGCGCGCGACGACAGTTTCGGCGCGGCGGATTTCCTCAAGGTGAGCCAGGTATTCGAGCGCTCGCTCGTGGGGCTGATATCGAAGTCGGAGCTTCACGGCGATGACCGCACCCGCTTTGTATCGGATATCCAGGCGTTTTTCGACGCTTTCGACACCGCGCTGCTTTCGCAGCTCGAGGAAGAATTGGTCGACCGGGGGCTGCTTCGTCCGGCACCGACCACCCAGGCCGAGCCGGCGACCGATATTCTGAGGAAGCTCGGGCTCACTCGCGACCTCGCCGATGAGATGACCGACCCGGTGCTTCTGACAATCGCGGGACGGCTTGTTTATTCCAATGCCGCCGCGGATTCGGTCTTCCCCAACCCCAAGGACCGCGAATCATGCTGCGGCGCGAACGGCCCTATCGGCGAGTATCTTCTCCCCGGGTCATCGGAACCGGGCGTATGGAATCGCCGGAGAATTACGCTCCCGTATTTCGACGAGCCCGGGAGAGAGACACTTGCCGCATGGAAGAGCGCCGGTACGCCGGATGGACTCGCGACGGTCATCATCCTTCTCGGGGCCGGGAAACCTGAGGAGCAGTTGCAACGCATCAACCGGCTTACGAGGGAGAAGCGCCGGTTCCGTACGCTCTACCGCTTGAGCAAGGAGCTTCTCGGGGGCTCGGACCTCGAAAGCCTGTTCGAGAGCGTATCCAAAGAGCTTGGCGCGGAAGTCCAGTATGACGCCATAATGCTGCATCTGCACAAACCGGCCGACAGCCGCGCCCTTTTTCACCTGACAACCCCGCTTCCGCCTGAAGCCCTTGACCTCCTGCTCGAGAATTCCGTATCCACGTTGGACGCCTTCGTTGTCGGGGCCGAACCGTCGAATGTGCGCAAGTCGCTCATGAACCCGGATATGCTCGATTCGTCGGTGAGCCTCGAAGTTAGATCCGGCAACCTTTTCATATTCCCGATCACCACCCGCGACAGCGTGCTCGGCTCGCTCGGAGTGTACCGGTCGAACGACACGCCGGTATCCGATGACGACCTGCACCTGTTTTCGACATTCTCAAACCAGCTCTCGCTTTCCCTGCAAAACCTGTCGGCGTTCGAGGGCATGCGGAAGCTCCTGAGAAACAACAGGGAGCAGATCGATCTCGCAAGGCGCGTGCAGCTTGAGCTTCTGCCCGAGGCCGAGACATTCAGCCGCCTGAAATTCCGCACGCTGTTCCGTCCGGCGACCGGTTTATCGGGGGATTTCTACCACTTTTTCCGGCAGGACGGGTATGAGGGCCTGGTAATCGGCGACGCATCCGGCCACGGCATCTCGGCATCGTTGATTATGGCGGCCGCGCTGGCATCGTTCCAGGATGCCTGCTCCGACCCGGGATGCGAGCCGGACAGCATTCTGTACAAGGCGAATTCCGCGCTGAAAAATGTCCTTGCCGAGGATTTCTTCGTGGTGGCTCTCGTGTTCGTCGTGGATCCCGTAACCCTCATCGCGAAATATGCCACCGCCGGCCAGGCGGGGCCGTTCCTGCTGAAGCCCGATGGTAAAATGGATTTACTGAAGCCCGCCGGCATTCCGCTCGGGATGTTCGAGGAGCCTTTATCATATGATATAGACAGCATCGCGCTGCATCCAGGCGACAGGCTGCTCTTCTTCACCGACGGCGCCATCGAAAACCGCAACGGGATGGGCGAATTGTATGGCCTGAACAGGCTGCGCAAATCGGTGAAACGGGGGATATTCCTCGACGGGGATGAGCTGCTTGCGTCGGTAACCGAAGAAATCGCCGATTTCATAGGGGATGCAAGTTATGCCGATGACCTCACACTGGTGCTGATGGAAGTCGATTGAAGCCCCGGGCAGCCGCATTCGGAAGCCTTTTTTTACCTCTGATATCATCTTATAAAGAAAATTTCCGAAAAATTACCAATTTTATACTTGTACTGACCTGCTGTCGTCGGGTATAATATGGACAGGAAAAAGGCAGCCTGTCTGTCTTTTTTATTTTTTAGCAAGGGTATGATTGAAAGCATGGGTAATCTGAGTGCCTCGGAACTAACTAAGCTCAGCGAAGAGGAACTTATCCAGAGATGTTGCTCCGGTGAGGACGACGCCTGGAAGATTCTCTATGAGCGGTTCTACTCCTACATCTTCCACCTGGTGAAGGGCAAAAACTACCAATTCACAATGCAGGACACGCAGGATATCACCCACGAGGTCTTCATGGACCTCATCAAGGGCATCTCCTCGTTCCAGAAGAAGTCCATCCTCAAAACCTACATCCACTCCCTGACCCTGAACCGGGTGCGACAGCATTTCAGGAAGAACCTTACCATCAAGCGCGGCGGCACGGTCGAGAAGATAAGCCTCGAGGATGTCGACATCGACCTCGCCGACCACCAGACCATCGCACCCGATTTCGCCATCATGCGAAAGCAGGAAGTGCTGAACCTGCGCGACAAGATGATGGCGCTGCCGTCGAATCTCCGCAAGGTCATCCAGCTTCGCTACGAGCGTAATTACAAGTACAAGGAAATAGCCGACGAGATGGACATCCCCGAGGGTTCCGTCGGCGCGCTCATCCAGAAAGCGTTGCTTCGCCTGCGGGAATTGATAGCACAGGGCTTCGAAGGTTAACATCACCTCTTAATATCAAGATACTATTTCCGGGATACGCGGGAATGCGATTCGGCGTGATTCCGGGGATTTTTTATGTCTGAATTCTGTGAAAAAATCGACAGGGAAGGACTGCTCATCCGGCTCCTCGACAGGGAGCTCAACGCATCCGATGAGGATGAGGTCCTCGACCATCTGCACGAATGCTCCGATTGCCTCGCCAAGGTGGCAAAACTTCTCATAACCAGCGATCAGCTCAAGGGGGAATCGTCAATCGCCGGGGACGCGACGCAAGCCGACCCCCATAAATCCTTGGAGCCGGACATCATAGGGTTGGCTCTCGAACCCAGAGGCAGCCCGAAGGAGGCCAGGATGGCTCCAACCAGCGGCAGACATGACCTTGTCAAGACTGGGAAGATAAAGGTGGATGATTTGCCGATCGGGGTGACGCTGGAGTACAGCCTTTTCGACACCGAGGGACATCTGCTTGTCGCGAGCAACACCCCGCTTACCGAGGCGATAATCGACAGCATCAGGCGGCGAGGGGTAAGCGAGGTCACGGTGCGACGTTCGGCCCCGCTGATGGGCTCTGCATTCCAGCGCGAGGCTTGCGCTTTCAAGGGACGTCCCGACCGTGCGTTTTATACGGTTCTTTCTAACGGTGGCGCTCCCGCCGCGGTATCGGTGCTCGCAAGGCAGATGGCAGTGGAATCATTGAAGCGCGCATTCCTGAGCGTGGCTCCCGACGCCGCTATCGACACTGATGAAGTGCGCGATACATGCAACGAAGTCGTCGACGACCTCATCGGTGATGAAATCGTCAGCCCGAGTATAATCGACATCTACCTCACCGACTCATCCCTCTACCATCACAGCATGAACGTGATGATGGTCTTCACCGCTGTATGCGGCGTGCTCGGACTGCCGAAGCGGGCGGTGAAGTCATACGCGGCGGGCGCGATGCTTCACGACATCGGGCGCGTGCTGCTCAGGAAAATCGCCGGGGAGCTTGAATCGAAGCAGATTAATGTCGAGAAGTTGCATGCCGAGGCGGGATATAAATACATGAAAGGGCTCGGGGCGTTCGGCCCCGAGGTTACCAACGCGGTACGAAACCACCACGAGCGGCTCGACGGGCGGGGGTTCCCGAGGCACGTGCACAACAGCGAACTCGATGAATACGTCCAGGCGCTGATACTCTCGAATTTTTACGACAACCGCACATGGGACCACTCGCGCGAGCTGAAGAACGGGTTCCACCGTACCGCGAATCTCATAATACAGCAATCGGGAAAACTCGTTTCCGCGCGTGTCGTCGAGGCATTCCTGAACGCGTTCGGGCATCATCCCCCGGGAAGCTGGGTGAAGCTTTCATCGGGCGAAGCGGGGATGGTGGTGCAGGCGACGCCGTTCAAGCCGCGGCGTCCCACCGTGCATTTATACTACGACCATTTCGGCGAACGACTGGCCGAATCGGTGCCGCTCGATTTATCGGAGCCGGGCATGCCCGCCATCGTCGGACGGCTTGAGCTGGCGTAACACACCGGGAAATCAGAATTCAAGAGCGAATCACTACGGGGGATCGAGGACTACGATGGCGTCGTCGAGGGGAGCTGTAAGGTATATCTTTTCACCTACGGGATCATAAAGAATATCTGAATAAAGGCAAAAAGGCGCTATCAGCCATTCGGAATAGGCATTTGTTGCTAAATCTATGACGGCCATCCTGAAATGAGTTTTTCCATCAGATTTCCTCGTCCAAAGAGTGGCATATAATCGGCTGTTAGCAACATCCTCAGCCATTTCATCCCCACCTCCTTCAGGATTTGGGTTAGTTATCGGGCTTGGATCAGTAATATACCATTGCTCAATTCCATCAGTCTGCACATTTATAAGTGCCATGCCAACACCGTCATCAGAATCCGAACGAAAACCAACCATTACATAGGTATCGCCATTAAGCGCGTATGAGGTGTTTTGCTCTTCGCCATACGGTACTGGCAAGGTTGCCTCTATAGACAAATCCGTCACATTGACAATATAGCATGTCGATCCTATTGTTGTTTCATCCGAACCATATAATTCTCGATTGGAAAGAAGTGGTGACATTACAACAAGCTTCCCGCCCTGGTAGGACAAACCTGACTCGAGCGCAACAGACAGGCTAGCCGTCCTGGTTAGAGTGAAATCAGTAAGCCTGACCTCGAACAACCTTCCTGTGCCGATATGAGAAGAATGCTCACCCAATCCCCAGGATTCATCAAATTCGGGCCAGGTCCCACCCGAAATATAGAGGTATTCTCCCGAGTCATCAATGGCAACCTGATACACATTTGCGGGAGTTAAATCGATGGTTGCAATTTGCCCGGTATCCGTGTTTATACGAGATAATTTGCCTTGGTTTGTATCCCCTGGATTATATACACAATATATATAATCACCGTCTGTTCCTATTTCCATATCATAAACATAATAATTGAATTCCAGTGTTTTTATAATCTCCATCGTAGATTTATTTATTACTTCTATCCCATCCGTGCTCGCCGCATATATTAGGGCGTTATCCGGCGCGAACAGAAGGAGATATGGTTTCTTGCCAATATAATGATAAAATTCATCGGAAGCGAAAGTAGCTTTGCTCCTCATGAAAGAGATTACGCATCCTATTATGATGGCTGCCAGAATGACAAGGAATATAATAATTGATTTTCTCATTTACACTACTCCTTTAAGAATCAATTCGCACTATATTTGTATATTTTCCATATAGGGTCGCAGTATTTAAACCACATAAAAGAAGAGTGGCCGGGAGTTTTTTTAAGGTAATACATATATCCTATGTCAATAGCCCTACCTGAACATATCATATATTCCGGCCACTCAAATTCTCTTGCCAGCTTACAGTGAGATTCCATCCAAGCCCAAATAAACTTATCCCCGGAACGACTTACTGCCCAATAGTCACTACAGGGAGTCAGCGTTTCATTCATAATACCGTTAAAATAAGGAGCGCATAGTGCAGATATTGACGTTCTTCCCATGCCCAAATATGATTGGTCTATGTCTACCTTAGCGCCATAGCCGGCTATCCCCAATAACTTCTGAGAATATATTAGTTCCGCCCAATAATTTGGCCAACCTATGCCATCGTCAAGCTGCCAGCATGCAATATTTATCCACCAATCAGTTGCGCTGAAATTGTTGAATTCATATGATCTAAACCTTGCATCCCAAAACGCTGGGTTTGTCGCATCATCAGTGATGGGTAAACATCCAGTTGAATACTCTCCATCAGAAGCTCTACGATAGAAATGGCCGATATATGGTGTTAAAGGACCAGAGCCATTATCAAGGTCAATACCGCCGTGAGAAACGGAGACAAAGAGATCACCGCCTGATTGCACAGAGACTTCTGTTTCAGCCCCGTTCTCGCCAGCCTTCAGTTCTAGTTTGCCAGTGCCGCCGAGTTTGAGGTCATTGAACACGTTGAGCACGTTTCCGGCAGGATCATATCGACCTCTTTTATTTCCATATTGAAAAGCATTAGAAATATCAACAGCTTGATGGCAGGACAGGGCCGATGAATAATCATCCTGGAATTCCTCTGGCAGTAAATGATCGCGGTGAGACATGTATAGAACAGGCCAATCGCCAAGTTGATTTTCCTCTTCCTGACTGTTGGTGTAATCGTCGTCTGAAACTATGAGCAATGAAGGTGAAATGTCTTCGCTCATATATGTCAATCCCGGGCCACGCATATAGAAATCGAGACAGTCTTTCGCGGGGATACCAAACAGCTCACACAATTTTTGGTACCTAACATCCCCCTCCTTCAATCGATATGCATAGAAATTGCAGGTCCTCTCGCAGCCGATTGGAAGATGAGGCTCGTTCAAGGGGCTGTTTGTGGCTACCACTTGTATAGATTCAGGGGGAGTGCCGTGCCAGATGACAGCCGCGGCAAACTCAATATTAGCGACATATGCATTGCCATCCCAATATCTGGCAAATGAGGGGCCGTCGAAGTAGTCAGCTCCCAACAAACGGAAATTGTTAGGATTAGATGGGTCCACAAATTGCTGGTAGGCCTTAATGCCCATGACATAGGGACCCATTGCTGAAGGGAGTAGATCCTCTGAACGTCTCCAGTTGCCATGATAGCTATCATCAACGGCTTGATCCTCAACCCTTACGCGGAGGAAATCTATGTCATCTAAATCTTCAAGTCCATCGCCAAAGTGTTCGTTAAGTATCCAGTAGTTCAACTCGTATTCATTGTATGATTGCCCGTCGTTAAGTAACTGATAATTCTTATCCGGGTCCGGCCAAGGTATATGTTCGTTAGGAGCGGTTTCTATTTTATCGAACCGAGCCATGAAGGCAATCCCCACTGTACCCGGCACAAATTCCTCATCTATCCCGTATTCAAGCGCAAAAGGCGAATAATTGCCTTTGAGGTTATGATTATCTCTCGCGAATGCAAGAATAACCATTTTGCATGGATCATCACGTAAGGGATCAACAAATGCCTGCTCAAAATCACTCCGGTCTCCACCACCGATATAATGTGCCTCTCCAAAGGCGGGGTTGTCATAAGCGTCGAGGATATCGGTGATCGCCTTTGCGGCGTCGGGGCCGTTTAAAAGGGCCGGGGTCCCTTCAATGAAATCGGGAGGAGTGATATCGGCGTCAGTGAAGTTACACCCTATGCAGCCTTTTAGAGTTTCGAAACCTTCTCCCCCGGGTTCATTCTGGGGAATGCAATCCGCGGCGACCAGCGCAAAATATTCATGATTCTCATTCCGGTTGAATTCCAACGTGTGATAGCCGAGGGAAACGAGTGAGAAACCCTTTAACGCAGTGGATGTTTCATCATAATCATAAGGATCGACGAGGGCAAAAGGAAAATCCCATGGGTCGGCATTATCAACAGGTGTTTTTACATCAAAGCCCCAATCAAGAGCCGTGTCGCACGGGGGCGCTCCGGCCGCCTCGATTCGATAGCAACAAGCGTTTTGTTCCCCTTGCTCGTATGAGTGATAGCCCTCATTATCGTAAACATTGATATCACATACGCAATGCGGAGGCGGGGCCTGGGCCGCGCGTTCGCCGGTTCTGTTGGCGAAGTTGCCCTGCGAATATTTGCTCAAGCCGCGCGAACCGTTGAAATTGAATTCTATCTTCGGCACGGCTTTTACCGAGGACAGGGAATCGTTCTTTATCCTGACGAGTGCGGTAAGACCGCCATTGATCAATTCGATATCCGATAGGACATCATTGAAATCGCCGATGGACCAGTTCATCTTGCTCTCGGCAATGTCCTTGTTCAAGGGCTTATCAAAGAACAACAGGTAAAACCCCTCTTCATCATTCCCGAGGCATGATGTAATCCGCGCGGGCTCGGTGCACACTTCGAATTCCAGCGCCCTTGCCTGAGGATACGATGCCTGAGGCCAGAAAATTATGGATATATGGTGGTAGCCCGGTTCAAGGGCCTTTGCAGGCTGGAAGTATACTTCATTCGCGCCGATGAGCTTTACGGGAACCGGCTGATCATCGATGCAAGCGCCGAAATCCTCATCCCCGGGAATATAACCGTCCCCTTCTTCAAGCGCAACATGGAATACGGGGAGCGTGTTGATAACCCATGATTCGCCCCTCATTCCATTATAGAAGCCGTCGCATGTAATCTGTCCCATGGGCTTAACGTGCGCGGGCGGAGAGCATCCCGGTGGATAAGTCCAGTTTTCGTGATTTATTTCTCCGCCCCCCCGCCCGTGTGAATATTGGAATCCGTCTCACCCGGCACCAGTCCGGATGACGAACAGCTTGAGATAAAGGGAAGGCATAGAAGGAGGAAAGCGGCAGTGAAAATTCGACTTATCATTCGGCACCCCTGTCGCGAAACATCTATCCTGAAGCATACCATGATTATCAATCCTGAACAATACCCGGCATCCTCGCATCCAAATATTGGAAAGCGATGAAAATTCTGAATTTGAGGAAGGCGATGGCACCAATGCAAAAAATCAACTTTCTCTGTGTAACAGCTATTGCTGCAGTAGCTGTTTCCATCATAACCGGATGCTCCTCCACCAACCCAGCCTCTCCCGCAACCCCGGGTGAATCTGCCCGCGATGCATCCTCTACAACACATCAGCTATGGGGATTGTATGAAATAACCGTCGATTTCAACACCCGCGAAGCGGAAGTCGTGCCGCTGCGACAGGCGTCGCTTCGTCTCAACGCACTCCCCTTCCTCGAACCCCCGGCGATGACCGACCTCTATGTCACGAACGTCTCCTACACCGACCCGACGCCGATGACGCCGGGATTCCTGTTCGCGGATGTCCACATCACCAACCCGTATCTCGGCGCGACCGAGTACACCGGATTCGATGTGAAGGGCATCGTGTTCGGGCACGAGATAATCAACTACGACGGTATCACCCGCTGGTGGAACCCGGTCGAATTCACCGGCACCGGGATAATGGGATTCAAGAAAGGGTTGCTCGGCTACTCGGACACCGGGTACTTCACCGATATATACAACGACTATAAATATTTCAGCTATGGGCTTTCGCTCAATGATAGTTTGTCGGACCCCGGGGTCATCGGCAATGTCATCGCCAGCCGCGGGCATTTTCCCGTTGGCGCGACCATCTCGCGTCACTACGAGATGATTTACGGCTATTCATCGTATGAGCTGCTGCGTTTTCAGTACGCGGTGGATGCATCGTGGCAGATGCCCACCGGCGAGCCGCCGTATACGCCGGATGAATTCCCGCCGGGGGCCAACCAGGCGGAGGCGTGGAATGTCACCACGACGGTGGTCGAGAATACGCTGAACTGGTATGACGATGAGGGTACAGGGGATTTGATTGTCGATATCGCAGTGTATGACTGGCAGGGATTCGGCGATACGACCGTCTCGTTCTCGTGCGATGAAATCGGCGTATTCAGTCCCATATATAATTCAATCCCGAAATCAATTCTCGGCGATTACGCGATATACCGATTCGAAATCTACGATGCCACACCCAACTACTGGGGCAACCTTCCGCTGACGATATCCGTCGAAAGCTCCGACAAAGTATACGGGCAGGGGAATCCATGGGGCGTTTATCCGACCGGCTATGTCACATCGCGGTGGCGCATGGAAGTACCGGTGCTGAGCCATCCGCCGAGCCAGACCGACTGCGAAGGCACACTGCATGCGAAGGATCCGCTTGGCCAGGCGTGGACGGTGGGTCTTACGCTCGATGAAGAAGGCTCCTCGCCGGTGTGGGATATGGCATACGAGTACCAGGGCGCGCAGGCGGGATATGTCATTTACCCATATCACAAGGCCGGGGAGAATGACAATAAAGTCACCGCGCTGAAATATTTCGATTCGGATAAGCCGATATCCAACGCGGAGCAGGGGACATTCTATGAAATCCCGCCGGATGAATATTGCGACTTCGTGTGGTCGATAGACTGCGACCCGAACGACGGCCGCGTCATTTATGTGGGAAGCAACAAGCCGAGCACATTTATTGCGATAGACTCCACCAGCAACAAGCTCGCGGAAGTCGACCTCGGCGACCAGATAATCGCCATACAGGCGCTGTGTATCGATGACATGAGCAACTTGTGGCTGCTTTCGCTTCGCACGACGATGTTCGAGCCGTCATATGAGCTGCGGTCATACGCGCAGGTGGACGGCCCGCCGTTTTACGTGCAGACGACATACACCGATATCAGCCCGTATCAGCCGTTCTCGCTGTTGTCGTTCATCTATGACATGGACTACAACTACCAGTCGAAACGATTGTATATATTCGACATGGACGGCGGCACATCGGATACCGGAGCCATACAGGTGTTCGATATAAACACGAGCGGCATTCCGCAGCATAATGCGAACATAAGCAAGGAAGGCATCTTCCCGTTTCCCGTCGACCTGCTTCCCGAGGGGCCGGACGGGCGGCACCACTGGTATTATCACGTCGCATGGGGCGGGGATATTTTCATCGACCATTCGGCTGGTGATAACGAGCGGTGCCGCATCACGACGATGGCCTGCATCGACGACGATTCATCCGACGGCCCGACCCTCGTTCACTGGACATTATGGGATGAAGACCTGCAGGTGGTCGACGAATACAACGATTTATACGACCCGACGCTCGGGAGCAAGTGCTGGGATACATTCGCGGTGAATCCGGATGAGAATGCCAACATCGCGGCGATGTTCACTACGGCGAGCTGGGAGTACGCCCCCGCGCCGGCGGGGTGGTAGTGATGTAGGTATGCATGCGGGCTGGCAGCCCGCGGTCCCAGGGGGAGGAAGACGGGTTATGTTTTTTCCGGCGATAAGAAAAGGCAGATACTGCTATATCAATGAAAAGGGCGAAATCGCAATCGACCGCCTGTTCGATCACGCCGAGTTCTTCTCCGACGGCGTCGCGCGCATCTGGAATAATCGCAATTACGGTTATATCGATGAGTCCGGCAAGAATGTCATTGCGCCGAAATACGAACGAGCCCTCGATTTTTCGGGAAGCCGTGCTGGAGTCATTTCCGGCGAACGGTGGGGTTACATCGACAAAAGCGACAGGATGGTAATCGAGCCAAGGTTCGACAACGTGGGGAGTTTCTCGGAGGGGCTTGCGCCGGTGCGCGTGGAAAACGGGTCCTGCGGATATATAGACCGCGCGGGCGGATGGGTTATCGAAGCGAAATACGAGGAGGCATACCGTTTCGTGCTCGGGCTGGGCCTGGTCAAGCGCGGGCGTCAATACGGTTTCATAAATACAGGCGGCGATGAGGTGATCGGCATGGGGTATCACATGGCATGGCCGCATCGCGAAGGCTTAGCCCTTGTCGAGGTCGGGGGGAAATGGGGATACATCGACCTCAATGGGGAATTCCAGATTAAGCCGCGGTTCGAGTTCGCGAAGCAGTTCAACGAGGGGCTCGCGCCGGTGAAGATCGACACGAAATACGGTTTCATCGACAACTCGGGGAATGTTGTCATCGAGCCGAGATTCAGCGATGTAGCGGAGTTTTCCGAAGGCCTCGCTGCATTCGAGGAGAACCGCATGTGGGGATTCATCGACCGGTTCGGCAACGTCGCCCTCAAGCCCCGCTACGACATGGTTGCGCCGTTCATTGAAGGATTGGCGGCCGTAATGGTGGGCATCGAGCACGGGTATATCAACAAGTGGGCGGAGTATGTGTGGGTGCCGGTGGCGCTTTCGCGGGAGCTGCGGATTAAAACCGACATGGAGATATTGTACGGATTCCGCTGGTGGAAATTCGACGACGGCGGCGGGAAGCGGTTGTCAGCGTGGCAGCGGGAGAATTGAGCGGGCGGGACGTCCGCTTCCCGCAGAAGAGCGGGGGAAGAATAGTAAGCGCGATATTACGATTTATTTTTCAGCGTGTTATAAAATTCAAATGCGTCTTTCGGTTTTGCGTTTTCGTGGACGACCTTCCGCACCGCTTGAATCATCGCGACCGGGTCGTCTGCCTGGAAGATGTTGCGTCCCATGTCCACCCCGGCGGCGCCTTCGTTGATCGCGCGGTACGCCATGGTGAGCGCGTCAAGCTCGGGAATCTTCTTCCCACCCGCGATGACGATGGGCACCGGGCATCCGGCGGTGACGGTCTCGAATCCATCCTCGACATAATAGGTCTTCAGATATGTCGCGCCGAGTTCGGCGCACATGCGGGTTGCGAGGCGCATGTATTTCGCATCGCGCGTCATCTGCTTGCCGACAGCCGTGACCGCGAGCGTCGCGATGCCGACCGAATTTCCCATGTCGACGAGCTGCGTCATATTGTTGACCGACTGTGTTTCATATTCACTGCCGATGAAAACCTGCACCGCCATCGCGGCGGCATTGAGGCGGATGGCTTCATCGATATCGAGCGCGATGTGTTCGTTGGAGATGTCGTCCTGGAGGATACTCGGCCCGCCGCTGGCGCGCAGCACGATGCCGCGCGTGTATGTCGGCGGGATTATCGAGCGCAGGATGCCGCGCGTGAGCATCAGCGTGTCGGCATACGGGATGAGCGGGAGGATGGTGACGTCGATACGTTCGAGTCCCGTGGTGGGGCCCTGAAAATAGCCGTGGTCGAACGCGAGCATCACGGTGCGTCCGCTCGCGGGGTTGAAGATGTTCGACATGCGGTTCTTCAGTCCCCAGTCGACGTTGTTCAGTCCCTTGAGGAAGAAGGATTCGCTCTTCGCGGGGATGTCGGTGTAGAAATTTTTCTCTTCCCGGGCGCCGTCGATATCTGCCATGGTACGGTCCTCCTTGCGGCGATGATGCAGGGGGGATATTGTACCACAGGAAAAAAGTAGGGACAGTCACCTGTTTCGCTCATTGCACTACGGGTTATCGTATATCTTCGTGCGAAACAGGTGACTGTCCCTACTTTTTTCTTACCACAATCCGTTGTCGAGCAATTTCATCAGGAAGGCATCCTCTTCGCCGTTTGAAATGAATTCCGAAATACCCTCGCCGTTGTCGAGGTCGATTTCGTTGGTGAATGTCCCGACGAAGAAAATTTCGCCCCGCGCGTTCAATGCGATATCCCCGGCGAAATCATCCCCATCGCCGCCCCATGTTTCCATCCACAGGTGATTGCCGAGCGGGTCGAACCTTGTGAGGAAGATATCACTCGCGCCGTTGGATGTGTACATTTCGGTATCCGGGCCCGTGTCCAGATCGACTTCATCTTGAAAACGGCCCGATGTGTAAAGGTCCCCGCTGCTGTCGACCGCCATGAAATGAGCTGAAAGAATATCGGTACCCATCTCCGAATTGAACCAGATGCGGGTCCATTGATAATGCCCGTCCGAGTCGTAGCGGCATATGTACGGGCTGTCGAAGAAACCCGAGGTATAGATGTCCTCGCCGGGACCGGGGTCGAAATCGGCGTCATACATGAATGAACCCGCGACATAGACATCGCCGGATGAGCCGGCCGCGACATTCATTCCCCATGCATTGCCGGTGTCGCCCCAATTTACGCCCCACATGTAATCGCCGTCGAGATCGAATTTGCTGAGGTACGCATTGCCGTCGTAGCTTTGGCATGTGTGTTCATCGACGCCCGCACCGGGATCAAGGTCGACCGTTTTATTGAGTGCTCCCGTAATGTAAATGTATGCGGAGCCGTCATACGCCGCCGTCCTTGTGTTGGTATGAGCGTTTGTGCCTCCCCATGTGAGCGTCCAGATTTGTCCGCCGCCGGGATCGAATTTGCTCAGGAAGGCGTCCTCAAAACCGATGGGTGCCCGCTCATCGACACCGGGACCCGGATCGAGGTCGATGGCGCCGTAATAGGTGCCGCATAAGTAAAGGTCGTCGGCGCCGTCCGTGCAAAGGCCGTACGCGACATCCTGCATGCTGTTTCCCCATACCAGTACCCGTTGATAGTTACCGGAGCTGTCGTATTTGCAGACATAGCCATCGCCCCATGTACCTTCCTGCGTGTACGAGTCCACGCCGGGGCCGGGGTCGAAATCGACCGTGCCGATGAACTGGCCGCCTATGTAGACATCGCCCATGGAATCGACGGCGATTGCGTTCACCGGCGTACGTCCACCGCCCCATGTGCGAGCCCAGAGGAAATTCCCTTCGCCGTCGAACTTGCTGATGAACGAGTCGTATTCTCCCTGGACCGTGTGCTCATCGATGCCGGGACCGGGATCAAAATCGGTCATTGAGGTGAATATTCCCGCCACGTAGATATTGCCGGTGCCGTCGGTCGCGACGCAGTCCGGGAAATCCGAGCCCTCCCCACCCCATGTGACGGCCCATCCGGGAAGGATGATATTCTCGATGATGATATCTTTCGTCTTCTCGACAGGGCCGTAGTTGTCGGATGTCACCACGGCCTTTATTTCCACCGGCGTATCGGCATTGACTTCGCCCGCGGTAAAAAGAGTGGCGGGCGATGCGGGGCTTTCAAACAATCCCGCGCCGGGAGGACTGCATTGCCACTCGTAAACAATGCCGCTGTCGCCCTCAGCCGATACGCCGAACTCACCCGATGTGTTCTCTTCGAGCGCATCCGGGCCGTCGATGTCGCTTACCGCGAGAAGCGAAGTATCGATTATCCTGACATCCCGGGTTTTGATTACGGGCTCGAATTCATTTGCCGAAACGACGACTCTTAGTTGTATGGGGGTATCGGAAGTCACCGTTCCCGCCGTAAAGATTGTCTTCGCTCTGTCGGGATTCTTGAATCGCCCGGCGGAAGGCGGATTGACGGTCCAGAAGTATCCGACATCCGTGCCGGTGACGGGATGGATAAAATAGGTCACGCTGGAATACTCATCGATTTCGGCGGGGCCTTCGATGGCGCCGACGACGGGGATTTTGCCCCCGTCGCATGCCCACAAGCCCGCGCAAGGGAGCAGTATGGCCAGGGACAGTAGCAGCAGCCTTGATACCCTACACATAACCAGCCTCCGGAATTCGAGTACTTCAAATATACCACCAAACAAACCGAAAAGCAGGGAGTTGCGAACGACGCCTTAAGAACACTCGGTGACTGTCCCTACTTTTCCGGGAACTTCAGAAGGAATGCATCGGGTACGGGAGGCGACCATTCAGGGTTTCTCGGGCTTTCCCATATGGGCTTGTCGATAATCTGGACAATACCCGTCGCATAGATGTTGTTCGTTGAATCGAGCGCGATGTCGAACGCCGCTTCGTTCCTGTTCCCAATCCACTGCCCCGCCCAGAGGAATTCACCGGCGGGATTGAATTTGCTGATGACGACATCGAGGTCGGTATCGAGACGATATTCGCCATCGCCGGGATCGAGGTCGACCACTCCCCGCGCGGAGGTGCAGGCATAGACATTGCCCAGGGCGTCGACGGCAAGCGCGCGCGCTTCGATAAAATCATCCCCTCCCCAGCTCAGGGTGCGGATATAATTGCCCTCTGAGTCGCGGCATGTGAGGTATACGCTCTTTATCCCGCTGCTGTAGTGAATATCCATCTCGCCGCCGATGTTGAAATCGATCGGGTCCTTGAACGAGCCGATGACGTATACACGACCGTCGCCCGACACGGCGACGTCCGCGCTCAACTCGTCGCCGTATCCGCCCCACGTGCGCCCCCATTCGTATTCGCCGTCCGAATCGAGCTTGACGAGGAATACATCGCTCTTCGCGAATGATGTGTGCGCGTCGGTGCCCGCGCCGGGGTCGAGGTCGATTGTCGGCGATGAAAAATTACCGGTTACATAAACTCCGCCCGACTTATCCACGGCGATTTTCCTTGGATAATCGGCCCAATCGCCGCCGAACGACCGTCCCCACAGGTAGCCGCCGTCCGATGCGAGTTTCAATATGAATATATCGGCGGTGCCGTTGGAGGTGTGTTCGTCGACGCCGTCCGATGGGTCGAGGTCGATCGTATCCTCGAAACTCCCGGTGATGCGTATCTCGCCGGAAGCATCGACATCCACCGCGAGGCCGTTATCATATCCCGGAGTTCCCCAAGTGTATGCCCATTGGAAGATCCCGTCGCCATCGAATTTGGACAGGAATATATCGGTCTGTCCCGACGCGGAGACTTCGAAGGAGCCTTCGCCGGGGTCGAAATCGACGAGGCTGGAGAAATTGCCGACGACATATACGCCGCCTTCATCATCGACGGCGACATCATAGCCGCTGTCGCCGAGCCAGTACCCCTCGCCGCCCCAGGTTCGCGCCCATTGGTAGTTGCCGCCTGAATCGAATTTGCTGAGGTACGAGTCGCTGCCGTCATTTTCCGAGGTTGCATGTATGTCCTCGCCATCGGACGGGTCGAAATCGGTTTCGCCCGAGAAGTCGCCGGTGACGTAAACGTTTCCGCTGTCGTCGATTGCAAGCTCGATGCCCTCGTCGTACCCGCTATCGCCCCAGATCTTCACCCAGTCCTGTGTAACCGCGGGAAACATGTAATCGCTTGTGGAGCATCCAGTTGAAACCGCGAAGAGAAGGAGAACGATCGCCGGGAGGATGAAGAGTCGTTTGAACATTCGCATTTGATTCTCCTTCCGCGAGGATGAGCATATCCTATAAATATATCACCGGAGCGGGTTTCGTGAGGGGGCAGATTAAATATAGCATATGTGTAGGGGATGTGCCATTCCGGATAGGAGGAAGGCACGCCCATTCTCGAAGACTCGAATTGGGCGTGGCACCCGGGCTGGTAATCCGGTTCTCAGGGAACCGGCACATCGAGTATTGTTATCTTCTTTTTCACAACCACCGGTTCGAACTCGTCTGAGGTGACTATAGCAGTAATGATGACCCCGGTGTCTTCCGTGACTTCATGCGCAGAAAATGATCTCCAGCAGGGGTCCGTGTCTATGCTTTCTCCAGACGGGAATCCGCCTGCAGACGAGAATCCACCGCCCGAGAAACTGTTTGATGCGAACCACTCTGAAAAGGATTCGAGAGTGCCCGCCCACTGAGGCTCGCACGACCAGGTGCATTGAATATTAGTGCCGGATACCTGGACTTCATAAAACTTGAAACTCCCCTCATTAATCTTGTCCGGGCCGGAAATATCGCTCACGAACGGAGTAAGCCCGCCCGCGGAGCATCCAAGCGCGAAACTCATCATAACGAAAACGAATCCCGCAATGATGATACCGGTAGTTTTTTTAATCATTATCGCCTCCCCAGCGAAGTTAAATGAAGTATAGAATTGAAGCTCACTGACGGCAATCATCGGGTGGTAAAGATGATGTCAGTCTTATGTTGCGGGATTCGCAGTCCCTTTAACAGGAAGACAGGTGAATGTCCCTGCTTTTTTTACTCGAACTGGCGTTTGATGTATTGCACATAGACCGCGGCGGCGGGGTTGTGGCCGAGCACGCGGTCCTTCGCGATGAGGGTGGTTACCGGCGCCGCCGAATGCATGGTGAACAGCGCGTCGTGACCCACGCACAACCCGCAGATGACATTCAGCCCGCAGCCCGCGTCGTTGAGCATCTTCGCCTGGCCAACCGGGTTGCACATCACTTCGATATCTTCATCGGGATGAATCTGCTCCAGCGCGAATTCCTTCTTGGCGATGCCGCAATTCTTGCAGCAGATGGAGACGACGTCGAAATGCCGCGAGAGGATTTCGGCGACCGCCCCGGCTTCCGATGCCAGCCCGATGCAGAACGCGAGGCCGATTTTCTTCACGCCGAGTTCTTTCGCGAAGTAGATGATTTCGCCAAGGCGGTTTTCCTTGCGGTAGTGGCGCGCCTCGATTGCCGATGCCGCCCTGAAGAGCGCGTCGATGCGTTCGTCGCGGTACATCCCGCGCACCTCATCGGCGACGCCGTAGCAGTCCTTCCCGTTTTTGCATTCCTTCGTTCCGCACTGGGCGCACTTCGCATCGGGCATGATGTCGCTCCTTTAAAAAAGTAGGGACAGTGGGCCTGTTAAAAAGTCGGGTAGCGCGTATCTATTCGCACTCTTGTGCGACGGCTTAGCTGTGATGCGCGCATCATTCCTCGCTGCGCTCGGAACTCCCGTAAAGCGGGAGATAGATACGCGCTACCCGAACGTATGAAATATATTTTCAACAGCCCCACTGTCCCGACTTTTCTTATTGCGTCTCCGGTTCGTAGAATTCCACGGGCGGGGCGTCGTTCAGGCGATGCGCGAGCGCGACGTCGAGCCGGAATCTCGCGATTGCCTCTCCCGACGACACATGATGCGCCGCCTGTTCGAGGGTCACGTTCCCGACTCCAATCGCGCCGATTCCCGCGATGAAACACGCCCCCTTGTGCAGGCGGAGCATGTCGAGGACGGCATCATAAGGCGCGTTCGAGTTGACCAGTCCCACGCGCGGATTGAGATAGACCGCTTCGGCATCGATGGGCTTGACGACCGGATGTTCCGCGCGGCTCGAATAATCGATGGAGACTGAATTGGGATCGGTGAGGGCATCGATGCCGAACCGCTGGGCGATGAGGGCCATCGATTCGGCCGATGCAAGCGGGCTCATTGTAATCATGCACGCCTTGTTGTTGGTATCACGATAAATCGTCTTGTGAAGCGCGAGCTCATAATCGTCATCGTCACCGGGTGCGATGGGGATACGCATTATGGATATTTCCAATCCCTCCGGGGCCGACGCAAGCGGGCAGTAGAGCATCTCGCCCTCGGTAATCATCTCGCTCATAGAGCCGGTGCCGTAGGGCGAAATCGCCTGGTAGAAATTGAACTGCGCGCGCTCCTTGAATGCATCGATCGTCGCGTTGTCCTTCGTATCATACCGGCCCATTTCACCGGGATTGAAACCTTTCACTTTTTGAGGATAGATTGATTCTCTGCCTTCCCTCCGGATGCGTCGCGCGACGGCGGTCGTGTCGACGCCGCGGAACCGGGCGTTCATGAGGAGTTTGGCGGATGCATCGACGAGGGTCAACACGTGCAGGCATTCTTCGAGCGATGCGCCGCGGGCGAACGGCCCGTGTCCCTTGACGAGGGTGACACTGTTGTCGGCGAGGTATTTCGGGATACGCTTCTCCATCTCGATGGAGCCGACTGGTTCGAGATATGTTCCGGACGGGACTTTGCCCAAAAGCGCCGCGCCGATGAAGTCAACCGGTTGGAAGATGAATTCGTCGGTGCCGTCGACTTCGCCTTCATATATGAGGAAATTCTGTTTCTCCTTCGAATCGAACGACACCGAAATCGCCGAGCGGTAATGCGCATGGATTGCCGCTTCGACTCCGGTCAGGCTCATGATTCGGCGGTGTATGGTGGATTCGGTCGACGCGCGCGCATCGCCCCAACTCACACGCGAGAATTTCAGCGGTACGATGTCGCTCCTGATAAGCGCGCCGATTTGCGCCCCCGACGCGGTGAGGTGGAATGTGTCGCGGTCTACGGGATCGCGCATGCCGATGTTGCCGCTGTGGGTATTGTTTCCGAGCGTGAGCATTATCGCGCGCCCGATGTCGCGCATCAGCGGGAAAATCGATTCGACGGGATTTTCAGGGCATACGTTCATCAGGGTCTCACGTCGTTAAGGAATATTTCCCACGCGGGACGCATCCTCAAGCCCTTGAAATCAAATATATCACTAAGCCCGAGTTCGTCAAGGGTCGCGTCGGTGGGATGTCCGTTTTCATCCCAGCCCATCGCGGCGTAATACTCGGCGCGCATCGCGGCGAATTCATCGCGGTCGCAGACCATTTCTTTTCCCTCGACCATTATCGGCTCGTTGTAAAATCTCTCCGGAAGCCGGTCATCGTCTTTGTTCATCCCGCACAGGATGTTGAACATGCGTTCGAGGGTGATGGTCCGACGCGCCGCCTTTTCGAGGTCGCTCGAGTTGTAATCAAGCCCGGTGACGTCATTGAACATATTGGCGAACTCATCGAGGGTCACGGAGAATCCGGCGAACGCGCATACGCCGAGGATGTCATAGGCGGTGTTGTGATAGGCGGCATTCCTCGCGACCAGCGCGGCGCCTTCGGCCTTGGTGCCGGGGAATTCGCCATAGCCCGCGCAGAACGCAATCGGCGCGGAATATCCGCCTTGCAGGTGGCATGCGCCTCGCGCGCTGAGCATATATGAGAGGGCCTGCGTCCATGTCGCGCGCGGGTCGTATGCCGGCATCTCCATTCCCTTGACGGTCATCGCGCATTCGGGATGCCCGTAGCGTTTGGCGAGACGCATCGCGCCCTGGGCTATGTATCTGCCAATTTCATGTTCGAGCGTAAATTTATTCGTTTTCAAATCATCTTTATAATTGAAGGTAGATTTTATTAACGGAATAAGGCATTTCGTATTCCCGAACACCGGTTTGCCATGCTTCCCGACGAAATCAGCGCAGTCGTCGATGAGCATTGCTTCATCGGGGGTTCGTTCTCCCTCGGACTTCGCGCTCACGATTTCATATATTTCCATCAGGGTCGCGATGGTGCCACCCATGGAAATCGTATCGAAGCCGTAACGGTTGCAGAGGTAATTCGCGCGGGTGATTATATCGAGGTCGTAGATATCGAGATTCGCGCCGAGGAGTGATACAGTTTCGAATTCCGGCCCCTCGCCCGATTCGGTGACATCGCCGCTTGCCCCGATGATTTGCGTACGGCGCGTGCATCCGATGGGGCAGTTGTAGCATGCCGCGCGTTTCACTTTCACTGACGGGTGATCGAGAAATGCTTCGCCCCTTATCCGATTGAGCTTGTCGGGGTCGTGGCAGTTGTCCTGAAAATTGCGATGGATGAGTTCGTCATACTGCGCGAGCATTCCCATCAGGCCGTTGGTTCCCATAGATGAAAGTATCCCGAACTGTTCCGGCGGTTTGGTGAGTTTGCCCATGCGAAGTTTCGCGAGCGCCTTGTATACCGAGCCGGAGATATTTTTCGGCTTCAGCATATCGGGATGCGCGGTTTCAACCTGCTTCGAGCCTTCGACCACAATGGCGAAGATAAATTTCGATGCGAACACCGCGCCGCCGCCGCCTCGTCCGAGCGCGCGTCCGCGGTCGTTGATAATTGCGGCGATAGGGGATTTTTGCCATCCCGCTGCGCCGGTGGTCATCACTTTCACCCCGCGGCCGTATTTTCTTTCGATTGCATTTGTGGTCTTTTCGACAGAGCCGAAAATCGAAATCAACGGATACTCGAACCGCACGCCGTTCTCATCGATGTGCAGCTCGACAAAGTCAGCCGGTTTGCCTGTTATCACGAGGGCATCATAACCGGCACGCTTGAATTCAACTCCCCATTTCCCGCCGGAATCAGATGAGCCGATTCCGCCGGTGAGCGGTGATTTGAACTCGGCGTGGTATCGCGCGCACGTGGGAACGGGCGTGCCGTTCAGCGGCGATGTCGCGAACACCAGCACATTGTCGGGGCTGAGGGGATCAATCTGGGCGATTGGATTCTCGTATTCATCTCGCTGCTTGAGTATATAACTCATAAGCAGCGCAGTACCGAGCCCGCGTCCGCCGATGAACATCGATGCAAGTTCCGGCGGCGTGGGATAGCGCCGCCACGTTTTCGTCGTGAGGTCGACTTCGAGGATATTTCCCATGTAACCTTTTGGAAGCATTATTTATCCGGCGTCCATTCTACCACGCAGCTTCGCGCCTTCCTCCTCGAAACCGGGTTTGCCCAGAAGCGCGAACATGTTCCGCTTGTACACCTCGACCCCCGGCTGGTCGAACGGGTTGGTGCCCGCGAGGTAGCCCGTAAGGGCGATGGAATATTCGAAGAAGTAAATCAGCCATCCGAGATGATACGCGTCGAGCTTCGGGATGTGTATCGCGAGATTCGGGCACCCGCCGTCGGCATGGGCCATTCGCGTCGCGTCCTCGGCGGTCTTGTTGATATCGGCGATGCGGCGTCGGGCGAGATACGACAACCCGTCGTCGGCATCGGTGCCTTTCATTTCGGGAATCGCGAGCGCGGATTCGCCTTCGTCGATGGACAAAAATGTCTCGAATAAAATCCGCGGGCCGTCCTGTATCCACTGCCCGAGTGAGTGCAGGTCGCGCGAGAATGAGGCTCCCGCCGGGAAAAGGCCCGAATGCTGTTTGCCGTCGGATTCACCAGCGAGTTGTTTCCACCATTCGATGAACTGCTCGATTCGCGGCTCGAATGCGGCGAGGAGTTCGATGGGGATTTTTTTTGCGAACATGATATGGCGTATCGCGGCGTAGAACATGGCGGGATTGCTTTCGATGCCGCTTTCCGCGCATGCCCGGGCGCAATCGGTTGCCCCATCGAGAAGCGCGTCGATGTCGATACCCGCATAGGCGAGGGGGAACAATCCGACGGGGGTGAGTACGCTGAACCGTCCGCCGACATCGTCGGGAACGATGAACGACTCCCATCCCTCGGCGTCGGCGAGTTCCCTCAGCGCGCCTTTCGCGGCGTCGGTGGTGGCGACGATAAGCCGCCGGGCATCCGCGCCACGCTTTTCCAATGCTATCCTCAGCAGCCTGAACGCGATCGAAGGCTCGGTGGTGGTGCCGGATTTGCTTATCACGTTGATGCCGAACCGCGAATCACCGAGTGATGTCATGAGGTCGGTGAGATAGTGCGCCGACATGTTGATGCCGGCGAATTTCAATGGATAACGCGCATCGGGCGGGCGGAGGGCTTCATAGCAGGCGCGCGAGCCGAGGTATGAGCCGCCGATACCGATGACGACGAGGGTGTCGGTGTCGCGCCGGAGTTTCGATGCTGCGTCATGAAGGCGCGCGAGTTCGCCGGGGGGATTCATGGCGGACGGGTCGAGCCATCCGAGGAAATCCGCGCCCGCGCCGGTCTTTGATTGAAGCAGGCGCGCGGCGTCATTGAGCTTGCCGGTGAGGGCGGATATCTCGTCGCCGGTGATGTGGCTCCGCATGAGGGATGCGTCTATGCGAATGTGATTACCATCGAAAGCGCGGATGTAGTTCATCAAGTCCCCTCCGGGAGATTTCAGGATGTGGATATTGTACTAAATTCCGAGGCCCCCCCCTTAATCCCCCCCACGCTAAGGCGTGGGGGGGAGATTAGAGAAGATGAGCGTGGGGGGGAAGATATGAGCTTGCGGAGTGCGGGGGGAGATAGCTGTCGTAGCACTTATTGGTGACCATGCGATGACGCTTTAATCCCCGAAAAATGTTAGATTATCGGTATAGATTTCCGATAGCAGAGGAAACGATGAAGAAAAATCCGGGAATTACCGAGATCCTCCTCCTTGCGTGTATTGTTGCGATTTTCGTTTTCAGCGGATGCAACGGGAAGCCCGCCGGGGATGACGGGCAGAAGCCCGCGAAGCCCGGCACCGATGATTCATCGGACGGGACCGCGAAAGCAGCATCGGCGTTTGCCAAAGGGCACGATTATTTCATCTTCGAGTTCGGCAACTGGGGCGGAACTCTCGGCAATACACCATCGTCCGGCGGCGATACCACGCTGAATGTCATCGATGCCGAGACCGGGAAATGGGCGTGGTGGGAGGACACGGTGCAGGGACGTCGTCAGATGCTTTCCCCCGACGGCTCGATGATATTGTATGCCGACGTTCCCGAGTCGAAGGAACAGCTTGTGATAAGGCTCACCGACAGGCTCACCGGCGCAGCCAACTGGGAAACATATATCGACGCCGCCGGGATGAACTGGTCGACGCGGATAGAGAATACATACTGGGCGCTGGACAAGGGGCTTATCGTGGTCGACATCAAATCGGTTTTCTATGCCGGGCGGAAACCCGACCCCACCGGGCGTTCCGTGCACCAGTTGTGGTGGCTGGTTTCATTCGATGCCGAAACCGGCGAACAGGTCGCGCGCTATGATGTTATCTCCGAGGAAGCGAAGGGCGATTCGAGCGCGCCTATCTTTTCGCATGGGCAGTATGCGGGCGGGCGGATATTCCTCAACATTCCCGGATACCCGATCAACGACTTCTCGCCGTATGCGAGTATGGATGTCGCGACGAAATTCGATATATACGGGATAGATGTCGTCACCGGTGAAGCGCTCAAGGTCGATATGCGTGGATTGCTCGGCACGCCCGCATCGGCGAGATTTTATGTCAACGACGCTGCGACGAGCATCATCGCGCTCGTGGAAGACCTCGACGAAGAGAACGACCCGCGCCCGCAGGGGGGGTCGATAGTGAAGATCGATATCGCGTCGGGGGAGTGGATGCCGATACTCGAAGCGGACAGTAAATCGGTGTATGCACTGCGCGGGGCGACGCCCGACGGGAGCGCGATATTATATACGAAACATCAGCTGACCGAAGCCGCCTTCGATTCAAGCCACATGGTTATGTATCTCGACACCGGCCGGACGGTGCAACTTCCCATCCAGGGACTGCTTAACCAGCTGTGGATAAGCCCGTCGGCGAAATATGCCGCGTTCGCCGACCTTCTGCGCCTGAAGGTAATCCAGCTCATCGACATTGACAGCGGCGAGATGAAGGAGATAGCGCGCATGTCGGATATCGGCGCGCCGCGTCCAATAGGATTCCTCGGCGGCCTCGGCAACGGCCAGTAATTGGGGGCTGGCAGCCCGCGGTCCCAGTGCACACATTCATCCGCCCGCGGGTTCATGCTATTGACTAAAAGCTGTTATCCGTTAACATTTAAAGGGATACCGCCTGGTTATGAAGCTACGTCTTCTCGAATATCTCGCCTGTCCCGAGCATCCGGATGATTTCCTCCAGTTGCGAAGGGGCCACGTCGCCAAGCTGTTCGAACTCGGTATAGAGGTCGGCTCGCCGTTGTGCCGCTACTACTGCGGACTCGGGCAGGGTCGCCTCGAAGACCTTCCCGAGGGATTCGTACCGGACTGCCAGTCATGCATCTCGATGGACATACAGTGGGGAGTGCTTACCTGCCCGGTATGCGGCGGTTTCTACGGGTTGTATGAAGGCGTGCCGATAATCTCGAAATTTTTTCCGAGGGGCACCGATCCGGCCGCCGACCGGCTCGCCGCCGAATACAATTTCGGCGCATCGAGGAGCATGGAGTATCGAAGACGCGGGCCGTTCGCATCGTTCGCCGACCGGTTCGAAGCGAATTTCCTCGCGGAAAACATCGACCTCGAATCGATCAATTCCGTTCTGTTCCTCGGTGCCGCGAGCGGTATGGTTCTCGATGCGCTATGCAACATATGCATCGAGGTCGTGGTCGCGTCGGAGGAACCGCATGAGCTGCTTCGCCGACGGGACAGCGAGCTGCTGAACCCGTCGAGGCTCGAATTCTATCTCGTGACCGGCACGGACCTGGCGGGAATACGGGATGATTCATTCGACCTCGTCGTCGCCGGCTACAGGCTCTACGGGCCGCGGGGATTCATCGCGCCGCCCGTCGCCGACCTCGCGCGGGTCACGCGCAAGGGCGGTACCGTGGCGATGATGCTCTACAGGGACAACCTCTACAAGCGGCTCTTCCGCCTGTGCGAAGGCGAATGCGTCGGACGCGGGGAGGGCGCGAATGCGTTGAATGATTTCCTCGAGCAACTGGCTTCTGAAATGAGCGGGATGGAAATAAAGCACGTCGTTTCAAACATTTACGATCTCGTTCTCCTTACCCACAGGCAGGAGGATGCGGCGGATATCGTCACGGCGTTCCATGGGGATGACGCGGAGGCCATGATAAATGCTTAGAAGCTTCAAGTGGCTTCGACCGTTCGTCATCCTCACAGCGATGCTTATCCTCGTCCGCCTGTTCGCCGCCGGACCCGCGAGCGTGGACGCCGCCGTGCCCGACACCGCTTCGGCCGCCCCCACCGCGGCCGTCGACAAAGCATCCGGGGGCATCGGCCAGATACAACTCGAACCGGCCGTTCAGACGTTCGTTGTCATATTGATCATCGTACTCATCGTCACCGTAATAGCCAACTACTTCAAACTCCCATACACGTTGATCCTCGTTATATCCGGGCTGCTCGTGGGATATTTCCCCATCCTAAAGGGCTTCAGCATGAGCCACGACCTCGTGTTCTTCCTGCTGCTGCCGCCGCTGCTTTTCGAGGGGGCGATAAACCTCAACCTCGAACACCTCAGGTCGAATATCGTACCGATTGTGGTCTATGCGTTCCTCGGCGTTGTATTCGGCGCCATCGCCACCGGGCTGCTCGTCGGCGCGGGGGAAATTTTCATCAGCTCGGAATTCAGCCTGCTTCTCGGGCTCTTGTTCGGTGCGTTGATAAGCGCCACCGACCCGGTCAGCGTGCTCGGGCTATTCAAGCACCTGCGCGCGCCGCGCAAACTTGCCACCATACTCGAAGGCGAGAGCCTGTTGAACGACGGCGTCGCGGTTGTCTTTTTCACGATAATCCTGAAGCTCGTCGAGCCCGGCGGCGGCGAAATGAGCGTCACCGGGGGGATATCGCAGTTCGCGATGATGGTCGTGGGAGGTATCCTGCTCGGCCTGGCATCGGGATTCGTCGCGAGCTGGTTCACCAAACAGATAGACGACCACCTGATTGAAATAACGCTCAGCACGATAGTTGCGTTCGGCACCTATCTCCTCGCGGAGCATTTCCAGATGTCCGGCGTAATCGCTGTTGTCACCGCGGGGCTCGTGGTGGGGAACTACGGCTTCGTGGTGGGAATGACGCCGACCACGCGCGTAAGCCTGCTGTCGTTCTGGGAATACATCGGCTTCCTCGTAAACGCGCTGGTGTTTCTGCTTATCGGAATACAGGTGAAGGTCGTCCTGTTATGGGAGCATCGGCTCGGCGTAGTGCTCGCCATCCTGGCCGTGCTCATCTCCCGCGCGGTGGTGGTGTATTTTCTCGCGCCTCTTATCGGCAGGCTCGATGAGCCGCTGCCGGGAAAATATAAATTCATCATCTGGTGGGGCGGATTGCGCGGCGCACTCTCCATGGCGCTGGCGTTGAGCCTTCCCGTATACATCCCGTACAGGGAGGAGATCCTCGCGATGACATTCGGCGTCGCGATATTCAGCCTGCTCGCGCAGGGGCTTACCATCGGCGGACTGCTCAGGAGGCTCGGGCTGCGTACCGGCGATGCATCGGAGCAGTTATACGAAAAATTGCTCGGGCGTATCGCGCTCAACTTGACCGCCGCCGACCACATGAACGAACTCGCCCGGGAGAAGGCGATACTCCCGGACCTCGGCCGGAGGCTCGCATCGGAATACACCGAACGCGCAATGACGGCCGAAGCGGAAATGGAACTGATACGCATTGAGGGGAGGGAAGCGTTCAAGCGGCTCGAACGCGAAGCCAGGCTCAAGGGGCTCAACGCGGGGAAATCTTCGCTCATGGATTTGTACCAGCGCGGCTCGCTGTCCAAGGAAGTCTACGCCGAGCTCGTGCGTGAAGCGAACAAAGAGATAGATGACTTGAAGAGGGGATAGGCCAAACATCCACCTGCCAATCGTGTCTAATAACGACGGGCTTAAGCGGGTATACCGTCGCATATCTTTGCGATGTATGAACGCATGCCCGTTTCGGTGGGAGGTGCGTAGTGAGTAAAATCATGCGACTGATGCTGATAATCGGGGCCGGCCTGCTCCTTCTATGCGGCTGCTCTCATTCAACTCCGATGGCGCCGGATGTGGGAGACGGGGTTCGTCCCTCCGCGGATACGAGCGGAGCGCACCACAATTTGATGGGGCTGTATACGTTCATCTGCGATCCGGACCTCGGCACCGTGGATATCATCTGCCTTCGCAATGCCGACATCCATCTGAACGCGCTGAAATTCCTCGAACCGCCACCGCTGGTTTACCTTGCTATCGAGGGCCAGCCTCATTTCAATGGGAATACTCTCGATGTCGACATCGCCATTACCCACCCAATCGCCGGCAAGAATGCTTTCACCGGATTCGATGTCTGCGGGATCTTGATCACACACGGCTCCGTAATCGGCTTCTGCAATCCATACATCAAGATGGCGGGGGAGGGGGATGTCCGGCTGCTCAATGCCGATGGATATACGCGCTGGTGGAATCCGTCGGAATTCCCTCAGGGCGATACGATGTTCAATTACATCGATGGCCTCCTTGGCACTCCGGCCTTTACCGCCGATTTCAATTGCACCGTCAACGGCTGTAAGTACTTCGCCGATGGATTGGGAAAGGATGACGCCCTGACGGCGCTTTCACCGGGAGACAGGGGCGTCTTTTCCGCGGGAGCTACGAACATCAGGCACTACACAATCGATATGGCTGATGAGCTGGTTTTCAACTACGCTGTCGATGCAAGCTGGATATTCCCGCAAGGAGAGCCGCCGTATGTTGTCCCCGACGATTTCCCCCCCGCGGCCAACCGTCCCGAAGCTTGGAACATAAGCATTACCCAGCTCGAGAACGATATTTATTATGAAGAATCGACCGGTTTGGCGGGGGGCGACTTAAGGCTGCTTGTCGATGTATGGGACCACTTCGACTCCGGGCTGAACAAAATCCACGCCGAATCCCTGGCCGGGCTGCCTTACAGCACATTCATCGAACCGATAGGCGGCGGCGAGGGGTACAGCACTTATGAGCTCGATTTCACCGGCGATTATCTCACTCGAAACGGCGATGCCGAGCTTCTCATAACTGTTGAATCGCAGGAATGGGGATACTACCCAGCTCTCCCCTCAACCCCGGTTTGCTCCTATTTCAAGCATGGCTTCAGCATCAGGCCGATAAGGATGCAGGGCTGGGCTCGTACATGGGGTCCCGGATATCCCACAAAGGTCGCAGTAGATTCAAGCAGCAATGCCTATGTCACAGGTGTCTTTAGTGGCCATATCGACTTTGACCCCGGCCCCGACATCGATGAGCACTCAGCCATTGGATCCCAGGATGTATTCCTGAGCAAGTTCGATTCATCAGGTGATTTCCAATGGGCCCGCACATGGGGCGGCACGTATGATGCCGGTTGTGCGGTCTGTGTGGATACAAGCGGGAATGTATATGCCGCCGGCTGGTTCCACGAAACCGTAGATTTTGACCCCGGACCTGGAGTCGATGAGCACATATCAGGGGGTTCGACGGATATATTCCTGAGCAAATTCAATTCAATGGGCGATTTCCAGTGGGCACGTACGTGGGGAGGTACTTATATCGATTATGGCTATGGTGTTGCTGTTGATGTCAACGGCAATGCTTATGTCGCCGGCACTTTTTGGGGCACATCTGATTTTGACCCCGGTCCCGAAGTCGATGAGCATACATGCAATGGCGAATACGATGTGTTCCTGTGTAAGCTCGATTCGAACGGCGATTTTCAATGGGCACGCACTTGGGGTGGAAATGATGAGGATTGGAGCATTGGAGTTGCCGCCGATGCAAGCGGCAACGCTTATGTTACAGGATATTTCCAAGGAACCGCGGATTTTGACCCGGGCGAAGGAATCGACGAGCATACATCCAACGGTGGCTACGATATATTCCTGAGCAAGTTTGACACGAATGGCGGTTTCCAATGGGCTTTCAACTTCGGTGAGCATTCTAATGACCGTGGTGAGGAAGTTGATGTG
>CAZSPL010000007.1:0-27382 GCA_964608735.1 uncultured Planctomycetota bacterium
CGGGCTCGAACGACTCGCCCCACGCGTCGAACGTGTATCCCGCCTCGCTGGTGCTCGTCATGGAGGCGGTGTCGGCGTCGCAGAGGTGCATTGAGGAGCCGAGGGCCGATTGGAACGGAACGAATCTTGATGTACTCAAATTAGAAGTGCGTTCGGTATTTATGTTTTCTTCAGTTACCGGCATTCGTTCAACCGCTCACATATCATTATCTCTGCTCCGGTAATGCGCCTGCCGCCTTCCCCCCAATCCGGATTATATATACCATGTTCAACGCGTTTATGGAAGCACTTATGAGGCCCCTCCCATTCGCATCAAACTATATAGACGATAATCTGGAGGCTCGACGTATGCGACGCTATGCTTTCTGGCTGTGCATGATATTTCTGTGCGCCGTCATCGGCTGTTCATCGGCGGGGGAGAATGTCGCTGTCCCTGAAGAGCCCGCCCCGCGCGCGACGCAGTCCGCCAACTCCCATGTTCTCTGGGGCATCTACCAGTTCACCGCCGACCCGGTCGCGCAGACCCTCGAATTCGCGCCCATCCGCGCCGCCGAGATGCATCTCAACGCCCTTCCATTCCTCGAACCGCCTGCGTTCGTCAATCTTTCACTCGACAGCCTGCAGATTAACGGCAACATCGTCGATGCCGACATCGGGTTGAGGCACCCGTTCCTCGGCCTGGATGAATTCACCGGCTTCGATGTGTGCGGGATATTCATCGGGAGCGGAAGCGTCACCGGTTTCCCCGACACCGGCATAAGGCTCGCCGCGCCCGGACAGATGCGCCTTCTCAACCCCGACGGCTATTCTCGCTGGTGGAATCCCACCGAGTTCCCGCACAATGCCGGGATGCTCGGTTATGTCGACGGCCTTCTCGGCACGCCCGACTTCGCCGCGAATTTCAGCGCAACCGTAAACGGATACAAATATTACTGCGACGACCTGACCGATCCCGACACCCCGTTGAGCGAAATCGATTCCCTCTATCGCGGCATGTTCAGCGCGGGAAATAAGATCATACGCCATTACACGATAGACATGGGCACGGGACTCGTGTTCAATTATGCGATCGATGCGTGCTGGGAATTCCCTCTCGGCTCCCCGCCATATAACCCCCCGGATGATTTCTCTCCCGCCGCGAACCGCCCCGAGCCTTGGCGTATCGACGCCGAAATCAGCACGAACACGCTATTCCGCTCGGGCGATATCTCGGGCGGCGGGCTTTCGTTGAAGATAGACGTATATGACTGGTACTCCAAGGAACTGGACAATGTGCGCGTCGACAGCCCGGGCAACTTCAACCCGCAATACAACCTTGTCCCTTCCGGCGGGGGCGATGGATACCAGACGTATGAGGTGGTCATCCCGCATGCCACACCGGCGGCGGATGAAATCTCTGTGCTGATAACCGCCGCATGCGAGCAGGAAAATTTCGGCGGCTTCATCAACGGTAAGTTCACATCGGCATACTATGTGCTGAGCGTACCGGTCGGCGATGCCCCGCAGGGGGAACTCGCGGCGATGGGTACCGCGCGGATATATCCATACTTCGACGGCTTCGGCCCAACCGGTACCGCGCTCGACCCCGTCCCCACCGAATGGCTGCTGACACTCGATGCATCCCAGTCGACCGGCCCGATTTATCAGTATTGCTGGGAGCTTAGCGGCGATGACCTGTTCGACGATGCCGAGGGGATGATCGCCGTAACATCGTTCCCCAACCCCGGCAATTTCGTCATCAAGCTGAAAGTCACCGATGGATTCGGCGGCGAGAATATATATGAACTCCCCGGCTCTTACGAGGTGGTGACCGGCACATATGTCAGCAGCCAGGCGTGCTGAACTCGCAACGGGATGCGGGCGCATCCCTGGGAAACAATACAGGACGCACTCGACCATGTCGGAGCCGGAGCTTACATTCTTGCGAGAGGCGATGATAATCTCGGCGGACAGTGCGTCTACACAAGCGACCTGCTCATCGGCCCGGGGCACGAGGACACTCGCATCCAGGGCTATTACGGCAACACCGCCACTGACTTACCCCCGATGCAGACGGGATATGTCCGGGTTGAAGCTGACAAGGTGACGTTCGACGGCTTCGAGGTCACCGGCCCGTCGATCAGCAACTACGTCTATTCCACCTACCAGCACGCCGCAAAGCTCGGGATGAATAACGCCGACGATGTCGTGTTCCGCCATCTGTACATCCACAACATCGGCTATACATCAGACCTGTGCAAAGCGATAATCGCATGGGGCGGCGGAAGCCTGACGGTTGAGAATGTCCTCGAAGTCGACCTCGAAGTCAGCCGCATCAAGAACGGCATGCACCAGGGGCTTCCGACGATGACCATCCGGAACTGTACATTCGACCGCCTCGGCAACGATTCGGGCATCGTGGTGGGGGGATTTTATCGCAGCGCCGATGCGGGCGCGGCGGCGAATATCGTCAACAGCATATGGACCGACCTCGGCGCGGACGGCTTCTACTACATATGCCGTACCACCAACGGCCCGCTGAATTTCGACTATTCATGCACCAGCGATACCCCTGTCGCCCCCGACGGCGGCTACTATTTCTTCCAGGTCACGCCCGGCGCGGGATGCATCACCGATGACCCGGTGTATATCGACCCGATGTCGAACCATCATCTCGACGACGCCTCGCCATGCATTGACACCGGCGATCCGTCGATTACCGACTATGATTCCTCTCAGTCCGACATGGGCTGCTACGGCGGCCCGTACGGCGACTGGGATTTTGAGAATTAAGAATAACACTACTAACCACCCATCAATGGTGCCACGGGTACGCGAGTCCGCGAGCTTACCCGTGTCTGTTGGCCGCTCGCTGACGCTCGCGGTTCTGTGAAAGATGTCCCCTCCCTGACGGTCGGGGCTCGGGCTTAATTCCAGATTATAATATTCTTAAGTAAATAAACACCGTGTGGCACGGTCAAGCGGCTGCCAACTCGAATGCCCTTCCAACCCGCTTGAAGCTTGCCCGTGTCTTTGTCGCGCATATCCATCCTTTTCATCTCAAACCGCCCCTCGAACGCATCCAAGAACATAGCAAGCCACAGGAGGCTGAATCCATGAGGAAGCATATATTCATCATTCTTCTCGCATCCCTCGTTTTCGCGATAGGCTGCTCCGGCGCATCGAACGATGTCGCCGCGCCCGCGAAATCTCTCGAGAGGGATTCCATCGATGCATCCTCCCATATGCTCTGGGGATACTATCAATTCATCGCCGACCCGGTCGCGGGCACTCTCGAAATTACGCCGATGCGCGGAACCGAGATGCATCTCAACGCACTGCCGTTTCTCGAACCCCCGGCGTTCGTCCATGTATCGCTGGAAAGCCTCGAGATAAACGGCAACACGGTCGAAGCCGACATCGGCCTCAGGCACCCATTCCTCGGGCTTACGGAATTCTCCGGCTTCGATGTCTGCGGCATCCTCATCTCCGATGGAAGCATTAGCGGATTCAGCGACGCCGGCATCGTAATCCCCGGCGCGGGCGATGTCCGCCTCCTGAATCCCGACGGCTACAGCCGCTGGTGGAATCCATCCGAATTCCCCGCCGGTGCCGGGATGTTCGGATACCAGGACGGCATGCTCGGTACTCCCGATTCAATAGCGGATTTCTCAGCCACCGTCAACGGGTATAAATATTTCTGCGACGACCTCGACGACCCGGACGGCCCGCTGAGCGACGTCACTCCTGAAAGCCGCGGCCTGTTCAACGCCGGGCAGAAGAATATCAGGCATTACACCATCGACATCACACCGGGACTCGTCTTCAACTACGCGGTTGACGCGAACTGGGTATTCCCACAGGGCGACCCGCCGTGGACCGCTCCCGATGATTTTTCGCTTTCGGCGAATCGTCCCGAGGCTTGGTGGATTGATGCTTCGATAACCAATAACACCCTCTGGAATGACGGCAACGATTCGGGCGGGGCGCTCTCGCTCGATATCGATGTCTACGACCGGCAGAACATGGAACTCAACACCGTCAACATCGAATCCCCCGGCAATTTCACTGCCCAGATGGACATCGCCAACACTGGCACCGGCGCGGACTTCTCGACATACGAAGTCGACATCACCGATGCCACACCGGCGTATGGCGAAATTGAAGTGCTGATAAGCGTCGTAAGCGAGGATGCCGATTTCGCTGAATTCCTGCCCGGCACAAACACGACAGCATACCAGGTAGTAAGCGCATCGGTCGAATCCGAGCCCGCCGACCTCGAAGCTTTCGCCACGGTGGAGATCGAGCCTTTCTTCGACGGCTTCGGCCCGACGGGTGCGAGCGGCGACCCGATTCCCACCGAATGGTATTTAACCCTCGATGCATCGGCATCCACGGGCGCGATAGTCGATTATCTCTGGGAGATGAACGGCGATGATTTGTTCGATGACGCATCGGGCATGATCGTCAGCGCCGGATTCCCCGACCCCGGTACGCACGTCATCAAATTGAAAATCACCAACGGCGCATCCGGCGAGGATGTCTACGAGTTACCCGATTCATATGAAGTGGTGCAGGGGACATATGTCGATGCGGCATTCGGCGGCTCCCCCGATGGTTCCCGCGCTAATCCATATACATCGATCCTCACCGCCCTCGATAGCGGCGGCGCGGGAGGATATGTTCTCGCTCGCGGCGACGACGGAGCCGGCGGGCAGAACCCCTATGCGAGCGACCTCGACCTCGGCGCCGCCTATGACAACTCGCGGATACAGGGATATTACGGCAACATCACCACCGATGAGCCGCCGATGTTCACGGGCCTTCTGCATACGATGGGAAGCAATATCACGTTCGACGGATTTGAAGTGACCGGTTCATCGAGCTACTACTATTCGCCCTTCGGACATCGCTCGAAGCTCGGTAACGAAGGCGGAGTGAATATCCTCTTCAGGCATCTGTACATCCACGACATAAATAACACCGCTAACCTGTGCAAAGCGATACTCGCATGGTCGGGCGGCGACCTGGTGGTGCAGAACGTGCTCGAGATACCGCTCGCGTGCAGCTATGAGAAAAACCAGTCGCACTATGGCAGCCCGTACATCACCTTCGAGAACTGCACGTTCGACAGGCTGGGTACGGATTCCTTTGGGTTTGCATATTATCGGAGCGGCGGGACTGGCTTCATCGATAACTGTATCTGGACCGATATCGGGACCGGCAGCTTCTTCTATATCGGGATGGCGGGTGGAAGTATAACGGTCAATTACACCTGCACGAGCGACACACCCACGCCGCCGGACGGGGCGGGCTATTACAACTTTACCCCGGGTGGAACCGGCTTGATTACGACCAATCCAACTTATGTCGATCCCTATTCCGATCACCACCTGCAGTCCGGTTCGCCATGTATCAACACCGGTGATCCATCGATAGCCGACTACGACGGCTCGGTATCGGACATGGGCTGCTACGGCGGGCCTTACGGCGATTGGGATTTCGAGAATTAACAGCGTTATCGCTGATCGAATGAAGTTAATCATCAAGCAGGTTTCCAAGCCTGCTTTTTCTATTCCTGGTGCCACGGGCACGCGAGTCCGCGAGCTTGCCCGTGTCTTTGACCCCTCCCTGACGGTCGGGGCTCGGGTTCTTAATGGGAAATAAATCCGTGTGGCACGGACAAGCGGCTGCCCATCACAACACACTTCCAACTCCCATAAAGCTTGCCCGTGTCTTACATCAACCCATGCCCCTCATCGCTGGTATAATACTCCAACCGATGCCCGACAAACTTTCGAAAATCCGCCTCGATATCCTCCTCACCGATGAGGGTTACTTCCCATCGCGCAAAATGGCCCAGGCCGCGATAATGGCCGGACGCGTCTACATCGACGGCGTCAAGAAAGAAAAAGCGGGCGAGCGGATTCTTCCCGGCGCCCGCATCGAAATAACAGAGCCGATGCCCTATGTCGGCCGCGGCGCGTTGAAGCTCGAAGGCGCGCTCAAGGATTTCAACATCGACCCCGCGGGATATACCTGCCTCGACATAGGCGCGTCGACCGGCGGATTCACCGACTACCTTCTGCAGCGCGGCGCTGAACGGGTTTACGCGCTCGATGTGGGCTACGGCCTGTTGGCGACGAAAATCCGCAACGATGAGCGCGTCGTCGTTATGGAGCGATTCAACGCGCGGCACCTCGGGCCGGGGGATATCCCGGAGAAACTTGACCTCATCGTGATGGATGTCAGTTTCATATCCATACGCCTCATCCTCGTCAACCTGCCTGTGTTGCTGAAGCTGGGTGGGCGCGTGGTCAGTCTCATCAAGCCGCAGTTCGAAGTGGGACGCGGGCACGTGGGAAGCGGCGGCATCGTGCGTAAGGCGGAACCGGTCATGGATGCGTTGCGCAGGATAAAGGCGCTCGATGAAATCCACGAGTTATACCTGAACGACCTCACCATGTCCCCCATCGAAGGCACCCGAGGTAACAGGGAGCTTTTCGGGCTGTTCGAACTCACCGACTCCGGCTTCCGCGGCCCTGAATTCGACTCCCGCCTCTCCTCGCTCCTCGAAAAGTCAGGACTGTCCTGACTTTTTTGTGATACAATTATCAAGCGTTGGTTCCCCGATATAAATGGCTCGCTGTGGCGGGCTTTATAATTTGCCTCATAACGTCCGGCTGCTCCGGCGCCGCTGATGGCGCGCGTAGGGAGTATGTCGTCGTCTCCGGCGTTGATGCCGTCTATGCCCTCGATGCCGTGTCCGGCGCGCTCTACGAACTCGGGAGCGATGAATCGGGGATGGGATGGTACCGCGAAATAAAGTACGAGCGCATTCCCGGCGCGCATTTTCTCCCGGTTGCCGATACGCGCGATGACGGCTCCGTACATTTCATCGGCACCGACAACGGACGCCTGTTCGATATCGACTTCTCCCGAAACGCCGATTCCGTCGGCGTCGCGCCCAGCGAAATCGCCCCGCGCGATGGCGAATCGGTCATCGCCGTCGATGAGGATGACTACATCATTCGCTCCGACAAGGGGCTGCGGTTCACCGGTGGCGGCTATGAGATCCCCAAACCAGACGGTGATTTCGTGATGCCCGTCGCGGCGAAGGATTATCTCGGGGAATGGGTGGTCGTATGGCCGGAGAGGATTGTGATACCCAAAGACCCCGATGAGTGGAGGAAAATTGCCATGGTCGGCGCGGGCCCGACCGGACAATTCACCGTACAGGTCATCTCGGACGGCTACGTGCTCGATGAATACAGGATTTCGAACCCCACCTATCACGAGACCCATGCCACCGGGTTGATAGCCGCGCTTGTCGATGCGGATGATAATCTCCTGCTTCTCGACGACAAGGGCTATGTCACAGTCTATTTCGAAGGGAAGATCGTCAACAATTTCTTCGCGGGGATATCGCCTTCCCGTTATGCGGTCAACTCTGCATCCCCCGGCCCGTCCGGCAACATCCTCGTCACCAACGCGGTCAACCGTGTCGTCAATCTCTACAACCCCACCGACGGCTCAGTCGCCTATTCGTGGCGGCTTCCTGCCGAACGCGCCGGCATTTCGAGCAAGGCGAAGATATTCATGTGCTCCGTGGATATCGTCATGCTTGTGCTTATCGTGATGCTTATCGTTCGCCTCAACTCGCGTCTCAAGCGCTACAGGGAATACAGGAAGGGTGATGGTGTATCGTGATGGCATCGAGTGCTGAAATATATGGAGTCATAGGGGGAAGGCTCATCCATTCCCTTTCGCCGAAACTCATGAACCATATCGCCGTCGGCTTCGGACGCGACGAGCGATTCAGCGCGATAGAACTCGACCCCGAAAGCCTGCCCGGATTTATCGATGACTTGCGCGCCGCCGAACGAGTCTGCCTCAATGTCACGAGCCCGTTCAAGGAAGAGATAATCCTTATGCTCGATAATCTTTCCGGCGATGCTGCCGACGCGCGCGCCGTGAATATCGTCATCGGCGATTCCGGCGAGTTATCGGGATACAATGCCGACATCAACGGGTTCCTTGCGCCCGCCAAGTTCCTCGGCGAGATCAAGTCGAGGAATGACGCGAACGGCGTACCCCCGATCGCGATGATACTCGGCTCCGGCGGCGCGGCGACGGCAATGGCGATCGGCCTGCAGCGGGCATGGGGAAGCGGCAGGCTCGTATTCATGGCCCGTGACAGGGAACGCCTCCAGGGCAAGATCACGCGCCTGCGGGAACTGTTCGAAGGCTCGGAGATGGAATTCCTCGCGGCGTGGTCGCCGGATGACGCCCGCGAAATGGTGTTCCGTCGCAAACAGAACGTCAAACTCCTCCTGAATGCCACGCCGATTGGGCAATGGCCCGATGCCGGCAGCGACCCGTTTGAGACGTTCGGCATGTGCGACGACGAGTTGAATAACTTTGATTATTACTACGATGCAGTGTACAATCCCCCCCGTACCGCCGGGATGAAACATATGCTCAATGCCGGTTGCGCGAATGTCATCGGCGGGATAGACTGGTTCTGCCGCCAGGCTGTACTGAGCGCCGAGATGTTTTTCGGTAGGCGGCCGTCGGAAGATGAAGTGCGGCGTTTTGTCGAGTCGGAGCTTAAAAGGGCTTGAGGATGCCGGAAATCGAAGGAAGTAAGATAAGTTTCCTTAAAGATGTTTAACCTGTTGATTTTACAGTCTGGTTAACTTTTAATAATCATATTAACGCTTTGAGGCCGAAAATATCATGTAGAGATCTCGCACCGAATGGTGCGCTGGGGGGATGGTTGAACAAAGAATGCGTTTGGATTTGAAAACCGCCGGTGACTCCCATGGCCCGGGGCTGTCGATGATTCTCATCGGGATTCCCGCGAGCCTCGAAATTGATGAGCTTTTCATCAACAACGAGCTCGCGCGCAGGCGTTCGGGACCGGGACGAAGCGGCCGACAGGACCGCGAGAAGGATGATTTCGAAATCCTCGGCGGTGTCTATGAAGGGCTTACTTCCGGCGCGCCGATCTCCGCCATCATCCATAACAAGGTACGCGATAACGGCTCCCAGTCGCTGAAGAAGATGCGCATCCCGCGGCCGGGACACGCCGACCTCCCCGGCGCGATGAAGTATGGTTTCAACGACGTGCGGCCCATTGCAGAGCGGGCGAGCGCGAGGGAAACCGCCGCGCGCGTCGTCGGCGGCTCGATATGCAAGCTCCTCCTGCAGACGATAGGCGTCACTTTCTGTTCGAGGATTCTCGCGGTGGGCGAGAATAATTTCCTCTGGGACTATGAATACCCCACCGCCGAGCAGATCTCGGACAATATCGAGATGTTCGCGCCGAACACGACGCACATATCCTGGGGCGGCCAGGAAACGATAGACCTGCTGATTACAAACGCCGAGCAGAAGGGATATAACCTCGGCGCGATGGTGCAGATAGTTGCCATGGGGGTTCCCCCCGGACTCGGCAGCCATATCGACTGGCGGGAGCGCCTCGACGGGCGCATCGCGCAGTTGTTCCTCAGCGTCCCCGCCGTGAAGGGTATAGACATCGGCGACCCGGAAGTCTTCCGCCTCGAGAGCAACAAGGCGCAGGATGCGATTCTTCCCGACCCGGCATACCCGTGGATATTCAAGCGACGCACCAACCGCGCCGGCGGGCTCGAAGGCGGATGTACCAACGGCGAGCCGCTTCTCGTCAACGCGCGATTCAAGCCTATACCGACATCCGACATCCCGGTGGACAGCGTCGAGCTTACCACGCTCCGAAGCACGACCACAGCGTCATACAGGCACGACACTTGCCCCGTATCCGCCGCTGCCGTTATCCTCGAAAATATGCTCGCGCTGGCACTCGCCGACGCGGCCCTGGAGAAATTCGGCGGCGACACCATCGACGATTTCCTCGCGGCTCATGAGCATTACCTCGAACGCCTTAAAAGCGCGGAAGAAGAGCAGTCGGAAGACGATTAATTCCCCCGTGCTGGTATAATTCCCCCGGTTGAAATGAATTCGAGCGAGACAGGCATATCCGTTATACTATGCGGGCTTCCAGGATGCGGGAAAACCGTGGTCGGGCGCATGCTGGCCGAAGAACTCGGCATTGCGTTCATCGACCTTGACGATGAAGTCGAGAAGTCGGCCCGGAAAACCATCGCGGCCATATTCGCTTCAAGTGGCGAAGCATTTTTCAGGGAACTCGAAACAGCGGCTCTTAGTAGAGTTATTGATGAAAACGAAGATGCCGTACTATCGCTCGGCGGCGGTACGCTCGAAACCGGTGCCGCGCGCGATGTGGTCGTACGCTCCGGCATACCGCTCGTATGGCTGCGCGTCGCGCCTCGAATCGCCGCCGTACGGCTCGAACAGGATGGGCGTGTGGATGTTCATCCGTTGCTGAAAGGATTACGCGGCGAAAAGCTGTATAATCTCATCACCGGGCTTGATGAAGCCAGGCGGGGGAATTACTCGCGAGCGGATTATACGATCGATGTCGACATCGTCGATGCCCGCGATGCGGCCCTGCGTATCAGGGAATGGCTCGGCAGTCGATAAGACTCATGTGGCAAAATGACTGAACGCTGGATAAATACCGATTCGTTCTCTTACCCGATCATCATCGAACGCGGAAGCGTATGCCGCATCGGGCACATCATCCGCGAGAAGAGTTTCGTGCGCGGGGAGAAGGTCGCGCTCGTTTCATCGAGGGCGATCTTCGATTATTGGGGCGACAATGCCACGGCCTCATTCGCGAATACCGGCCTCGACGTGCGCGTCATACGGATACCCGACGGCGAGGAAGCCAAGGAGTTCAGCGCACTCGACGACCTCTATGGCGAGCTTGTGCGGTTCGGGATGCATCGCGACGGGCTTATCGCGGGTCTCGGCGGCGGGAGCGTGTCCGATGTCGCCGGTTTCGTCGCGAGCACATACCTGCGCGGTATCGATTACATCAACATCCCCACGACATTCCTCGCGCAGATCGATTCATGTGTCGGCGGAAAGACCGGGATCAATCACGAAGGCGGCAAGAATCTCATCGGGTCGTTCTACCAGCCGAGGGGAGTCGTCATAGACCCGGTCATCATCGAAACCCTCGAGCCGCGGCAGGTACTCAGCGGGCTCGGCGAAGCAGTTAAAGTGTCGGTCATCGGCGATGAAGAGCTCTTCAACTTCATCGAAGAGAATTTCGACTGCATCGCGGGGCTTTCGGATTCCGATGCGCTCGACTTTGTTATCGAACGCGCGCTGCTCATCAAGGGGCAGGTTGTCGAAGCCGACGAGAAGGAGACGCGCGGCTACAGGATCCAGTTGAATTTCGGGCACACATTCGGCCACGCGTATGAAGCGCTGCTTCGCGAAGTCGGGCGCCCGATAAGCCACGGCGAGGCCGTCGCGGTCGGGATACTCGTTGAATCGCATCTCGCCTTTATGCTCGGGATGCTCGATGAAATATCCGAAGCGCGCATCGCGGCGCTTTGCAGGAAGATAATCGACCCGTCAGTTATCCGCGGTCTTCCATGGAGCAGCATATACAGTCTGCTGAACATAGACAAGAAATCGCGCGACGACGGGGTCTATTTCGTGCTGCCGACATCCATCGGCTCGGTCGAGCTCGTCGGCGGCCTCGATGAGGAAACAATGCGCCGCGCCGCCGATGGCATTATCCCCTCCGACTGATTACCATCTATTGATTTCCAACCGTTGATTTCCAACCGTTGATTCCCAACCGTTGATTTCCAACCGTTGATTCCCAACCTCCTGATTACCAATTTCCGGGTGGCACGGTTTTCCCGAGCCCCGCGAGGGATAACCGTGGTCTGATCGGTGCTGTAAAAAACCATGGCCAGCTCGAAGATGCCCGCGCCCGAATCCCGACCGTACTTGTCCGACGAAGCGGAGCGAAGGCGGAAGGGAGGGGACAAAGACACGGGCAAGCTTTATACGGATTGGAAGTGCGCTTGGATTGGCAGCCGCTTGACCGTGCCACACATAACATTTAACACACGCCCCCCACGCGCGAAAAAACCTCTCCCCCCCCCACGCCTTCGCGTGGGGGGGATTACGGGGGGGGTCACCGACGACATTATTAATAGCTATAAAAACTCCCAAGGAGGATGGCTAATGAAACCATCGAAAATAATCCTGCTTACCATACTCATCACCGCATCGACTCTCATCTGCGGATGCACCGCCGGCACCGGCACTCTCGCCGACTATCTCGGATGGCAGAGCCTTGGCGGGAACTGGCGCGGTACCCTCGACCTCTCCGACGGCCGCGACCTGCCTTTCGCCATGACGTTTACCGAGTTCGACGGCGAAAGTTTTCACGTGCTCGTCGAAGCCGGGGAGGGCGCGGAATATATCAATAACCAGGCCGATGCCGACTACACCGCGTCCAGCAGGAGCTTCGTATTCGACCTGTTGCCCTTTTTCGGCGGGCCATGCCACGTCACCGGCGCGATGGTCGATACATACAATATCAGCGGAAGCCTTCAGGTCAACCAGGGAGATTCGATTCTCAGCGGAACATATGCCATTACATACACGCCGTAATCATCGGCGCATAACGAATACTGAAATAAAAAAAGCCGCTTTTCAGCGGCTTTGTCGTTGCGTTCGATCGAGCCTACCAGTTGTCCGGCTCATCCCAGAGGTATCCCTTCTCCGCCTTGTCACAGAACACCATGTCGCGGATTTCCGCGTCGTTGTTGATGTTGAACTCGGTCGGTGAATAATCCCCCTGTTTCCTGTCGAGTATCTCCCCGAGGCTGTTAAGCCGCACTACTTCGGGGGTCTGGTCGTCTCCCACGAGACGTGCGTAACAAACGATACGGCACTTCTCCCTGTCGGCTTCCTGGTGGTCGATTTCGATCCCGCCGTAGAGATTGTGGCCGTATGATGTAATCGGGCTCATCGGTTGTAGCCAGTCAAAAACGCTGATTGCCGTGGAGAAGATGTCGCTCACGTCGTCGGCGCCCGTATAAACGGGCGACCCGGTGGATATGTCCACTACCATCAGCTCGGCGGTGAAATCGATTTCGTAATAGAGGATATAGAGCTTCTGGTCAGTATAATCCACCGCGATGTCTATCACCCTGTCAAGCATGCCGAGGTAGTCGGACAGGATGAGCGCATTCTCGATGCCGAAATCGACTTGCCACAGGTTCTGGCCGCCGATATACGGCAGCTTGAACAGGAACCTTTCGGTATCCTTCTTCGCGACGAGCCAGATATCGCCGTTGTCGTCGCAATCTATCGCGATTATCGAGAATGTCTGGTTCTGCACTTTCGTCGAGAAGACTATCCCGCTGCCGTCGGGAGCGTAAGCCGTGATAAGGTCGGTATGATAACCGGCATCCCCGCTCGTGTATTGGAGGGAGTCTGTCACGACGATGACATATCCCCCGACCGGGCAGACGGCGATTTCAAAGGCGACGTTCGACAGGTACTCCTCCCCGGACGGCGCGTAATAGTAGTACGGGCGCAGTTTGCAGAATGTGTCCACCGCCGTGTCGCCGGGTGCATCGGCGTCGAATGTGCCGAGGCTGTATGGCCCGGCCTGTACGACAGCGCGTCCGGCATACGGGCCGTGAGTCATGAACGCGATGTCATGCCTGTAATCCGTGTTCGGGAGCACGGAGTATCCCGACGTGAAGTTATACATCTTTCCATTGTCGCTATGCGCGTCGGCGTCGCCGCACATAGTGACATTGACCTCGAACGGCTCATCGAGCGTATCTTCCGCGCCGCATGGGTCGGTCACTTTCAGGTCGATGTAATATAATCCCTCGGTCGGATAGCTTGTCTCGATATTCATCCCCTCATCATCGTCATATTGGCCGTCGTTATCCAGGTCCCACTCGTAGAGCAAATCTTCGCTCGCGGTCTCGGCGTCGTAGCTGCCCGATGCATCCGCCGTGACTATCTGCCCCACCCCCGGCGTGTCGGTCGAAAGCTCGGCATCCGCGACGGGTGGCGTGTTATCGGCGACCTCGAGCCTGTAACGATATGTCGTGAATACGGGGTCGTTGTAGCGTGGATTGCTTACGGGCAGCAGGTTCATGAACCACGATGAGCCGAATGTCTGGCTGTAATCGGTCACCACCGCCCATATATCATAGAATCCCGGTGACGCGCTTCCCTCCGCGGCGATGTCGGCGAAATGGAATATCCCAGACTTCGATGAACTGCCCGGGGCATACGCGCTGACGGGCGATACCGGCGCGAGTATGTCCGACACTATTTCGACCTCGGTCGAACCGAGTCCCTGCCAGTCCCATGCTTCGACATCGAGATCGATCGACCCGGTCAGGAGTCCTTCTTCTATGCATATTTTATTCGATGCGACATTGATCTCGCCGCAAAACGACTCGGCGACATTGCCGGTCTCCGGATCCCAGTTATCGAGATCGTACGGCGGTGTGCCCTGCGGGAAGGCGTATGAAGCCACGAGCGCGTAGTTGAATACCGGGTAGGTCTTGTATCCTGGAACGCTCCAGTAAAGGTCATAATGCCTCCGGCGCTGTGCCCCCTCGGTGAACATCCCGCGATTCACGAGGTTGGCTTCGCTGCTGAAGAAATCAGTGTAATCGTCATCCTGCCCGATGCCGTCCCCGAAATATTTGTAACCGAACCAGTCCCCCGTATAGTGCGCCGTTGAATGCGGCACACCGAGAAGCCCGTTGGTATAACCGAACGGCACGCCGCTGAAATCGGCCGGGTTCATCATCGCCGTCCAGCCGTCCGCGTTGCGCACTTCAGGGCCGAAGAATACGCCGCGAACGTCGAATACCGTGAACCGGTTATCGGGCGATGTCGCCGCCTGCGTGATGATCAAGTCGAATGTCCCGGTCTTCGCCACGGCATCCAGATGGAATGTGCTGTAGTCGACCGTGAAGTTGGTATATGGAACCTTCTCGAGGAACTTGAGGATATCTATCGCCAAATCTTCCTGGCGAAGCTGTGTGACATCCATCGAATTATTCTCCGGATCGAGTGTGAATTGCCACAGGCCGAGAACCACATTGCTCCCGGCTTCGGCTTGCGCGACCGGAATATTGGCATCCGGGTTTGTCGCCGGCGTCGATGGGTCGCCCCCTCCGGAGCAGTGCAGGGCGGTGAACATGAATAACAGAATGAAAATTGTGAGAAACAGGTAGCGTCTCATTACGGTAAACCTCCTGGTTGTTACGGCTAATTATTTAGATGCTGGATATTAAGGAAATTTTAGTTTGATAGTTAATTAGTTAAGAAAGTTTGAGTTTGTGAAATGCGCCTCCCCCCTACCGCTTGGCGGATTGCACCCGCCACCAGAACCGCAGCAGGGCCGGGAAGTGCCTTAGCCGCTTGCCGGGCTGAGAAAGCATCCTGCCAAGCCATTCGACGCGCATCCTTCGCCACGCCTCGGGCGCCCTGCCGACCCTTCCTGCGAACACATCGAGGCTTCCCCCGACCCCGATGCCGACCATCGTCGGAACCGGCGGGATATCCGTTCCCGTACCGGTTTCCGATGGCTCGCACACGACAGTCCCGTCGTAGCACGGGGGGGGCTTCCCGGCACCGATAATCTTTTCGAGGATTGCATCCTGCCTCGGAAATCCCATCCCGCAAAGTACGAGATGCGCTCCCGATGCGTTCACCAGTTCGATGATGCGCTCATCCTCGCCCGCGTCGAAATACCCGTGATGCGTTCCGAGTATCCGCAGGTCCGAATTTCCCCCGGCGAGCTCTTCGGCCGCTTCCGCCGCGACACCTTCCTCCCCGCCGATAAGGAACACCGGGTGATGCCGGCGCGAGCATTCATCGAGCAGCGCCGATGCAAGCTCGATTCCCGGCACGACCTCTATCTCCCGGTGGTGAAGCTTCTTCGCCGCCCAGGCTATCCCGACGCCGTCCGCGACAACGAGGTCGGCGCGCCGGATGAGTCCGGCGAGCATCTCATCCCGCAATGCCGCCTCTACCATCACGGGATTCAGTGTCAGCAGTCTCGCGCGACGTTTCGCTTCCCATACCGAGCGGCAATATGACACAGCCCCGTCAAGGCTGAGGGCATCGACTGGGAAGCCGAGTATATCGAGCCTGTTTTTGGGGTCGCTTTCCACGTGCTGAATTATAACTGGTTCATCGCCGATTTTCGTCATCGGCCCATTATGAAAGCTTGATTATTGGACAAAGCAATAACAGAACCCCGACCGTACTTGTCCGACGATGCGGAGCGAAGGCGGAAGGGAGGGGACAAAGACACGGGCAAGCTCGCGGACTCGCGTGCCCGTGCCACCAGAACGCTTATTGGAAATCCCTCTTGAACGTATTATCATTCCACCGGCTCTAACTCAATAGCTTCATGATTAAGGGGAAAATGCCATGCCAAACGAAATACCCGATTCGAATACAAACGACATTTCGGCCTCGCCCGATTCGCCGCCGACGACAAAGCCCGCGCCGCCCGCGCATCTCAGAGCCGCCGCAGTGGCGCTTGTCATAATCGCAATCGCAATCGTAGGATACCAGCTCTACCGCGCATATTTCCAGGTCGAATTCGACCCATCCATCGTACGCCACGACGGTGATACACTCTACATCGTCGCCTTCGGCAATGTCGCTCCCGATGCCATGAACATCGCACGCTCGAATATCGAGCGCGTCTATCCCGAACTCGGAAAAATGCGGGCCGTCACGATGGATATCCCCCCCGATGCCCGCATCGCTCTCGAAGGCTCGAATATCAAACCCGTTTCCGCCGACCGTCTTCTCGTGGCCATGGATGAGAATTCCGGCCGTATGCCCGGCCTGCTGAAAGCCATGGCTGTAATTGAGGAGCCTTTATATTGTGAGGAAGCCGGCGCCGAATACGATATCTGGGGGCTGACAGATGCGGTCGGCGGTAGATTCGGCGTCGTGAGCACTACTTTAAAACGCAAGGAAATCGAAGATGAAGGCGCGAAGCCCGGCACGCGCGATTTCGCATTCCTCTTCGATCTATCACTCGGCAAGAGTGTGCTTCACGAATTCGGCCACCTGATGGGACTCAATCATTGCAAGGGAGGCATAGGATGTCCGATGGAAGTACTCTCCCCCCATTCAGCCCTCGTCGAACATGGCAATATCCTCTGCGAAAAGCATCGCTCCCAACTCCGTGAGCTCTACGAATCGTGGGGCATCGAGCCGGTCAAATAAATCCATTATCAATCCCGAAATCTTCCTCCCTCTCACGCCGCCTGCTTCTGAATCTCCCCTCCCCCCATTCCGCGATGCGGTCTTTCATCTCTCCCTCATCCCGCAATGCTGTCTTTCATCTCCCCCCCCACGCCTTGGCGTGGGGGGGATTAAGGGGGGGCCGCACTTGAATATACCCCCACGGGCTTTTATATTAGATAATGACGATTCACATCTAATACCATGTGAATACACGCTTCAAGGAGGATGCATCGTGAATTACTTTAAAAGCCCGGGATTTATCCTTCCCATAATACTCGTTTCGATTATGGCGATACTCGCCGGATGCTCCACCGGCGCTGATATCAGTCCGGTTGCGCCGGCACCGATGAATGACGCGCGCATCGCCGATACATCGAACCATGTCCTCTGGGGATACTACCAGTTCAGCATCGACGCCGTCGCCGAAAAAGTCGATGTCGTCCCTCTTCGACAAACCGCCATGCATCTCAATGCCATGAAATATCTCGAAACCCCGACATCCACGCTCGTGAGCATCGAAAGCCCGCCGCATTTTTATGACGGCAGCCTATTAATCGACATCGGGCTGACCCATCCGCTTCCGCAGAAATTATATACCGGCTTCGATGTCCGCGGCATCCTCATCAGCAGGGGAAGCGAGATCTTCGATGGGGGCTACATCCTGCCCGGGCTGAGCGATTTACGGCTCGAAGACGCCGATGGCTACACGCGTTACTGGAACCCGACCGAATTCGGAGGCAGTGGTTACCAGGACGGTATCCTCGGCACTCCCAACGCGGTTGGCAACTTCAACGCCACGGTGAACGGGTACATGTATTTCGGTGACGATGTTGGCGTATATGATGAGCTCAGAGATATAGATACCGGAATGCGGGGGGCGTTTTCCACCGGCACCATGAATGTGCGGGAGTATGAAATTATTCTCGGTAACAGCGGGCTCCTCTTCAACTACGCGGTGGATGCCTCGTGGGCGATGCCCGATCAAATCCCGCCGACGGTGCCCGATGACTTCGACCCCCAGAAGGCAAACTCCAAGGAAGCCTGGTTCGTGGACCCGCATGTAACAAGCTTCATCACCCCGGACGGAGGGGAGTGCACGCTGGACGTGGATGTTTACGACTGGCAGGGGATGGCGACGATCGAGGGGGTTTATGTCCAGGCGCCCGATATATTCACCGGCACAAAGCAGTTCGGCAGCCCGGTCGACTACGGCGACTACGTGACCTACTCTATCACATTTGCGAATGAGCTCGGTGGTTACGGCGAGTACCTTCCTATACTGGTTCGCGTAAGGGATACCGAGGCGGCGACGAATCCCTACCTCGAATCGTTCGTTTTCGGCTACGTTCCCATTGTCGATGTCGAGATTACTCTCGACGAAGATGAAGATTTCAAGACCCCGGGAACCGACTATGTATACGGTCGCGAGCCATACGACCTCGGCTCGACCGCCGCCCCGGTGGATTATCTCGACACCAACGGCCCGTGGGATTTCACACAGATAGATTTCTCCGATGTCGATCACCGGATCGCGCTGGCCAAGAATGATCCGCTCGTCGCCGATTTCGTCAACGATTTCCCGGCGGCCGTAGAATACTTCTTCCTCGAAGGCGACCCCGAGACCGGTGTTTTCAGGGCGGAATCGCATAACCATTCCACCAACCAGTTGAATCTCCACGGCATAGTCACCAACGATGCGACACTCGGCACCATCGTATTCAGCACTCCCGCCACATACCAATACCCGATAAGCAAAACGACATCGTTCACCGTTCACAAGGAAATCACCATCATACCCTTCGTGCTTACGGCGATATTCGATTTCAAGGTGACCGCCCTCGGCCAGGGATGGGCGAGGGTTCCCTATGATGACGGCGAATGGTTCAACGTGCTGCTCCTGCGAAACACGATTGAAATGTCAACAGGCGGGCTGGCGGGCGAAGGCTGGATGGCGACCTATCTCGCGTATGAATGGACTTCCGATGAGGGCGATGTTGTGGCCATGCTCGGCTCCAATAACGTCAAGGATGAACCCGCGAATTTCAATGAAACGACTTATACCATCACCAGCGAATGCGAATTCGCCGCATTGCAGCAGATCAATAACTTTTAAGCCCGGTTTCCCGCGATATCTTCCAACGCATATACCTGGTAGCCCTGGGTTGGAGCCATCCCGCTTTCCATGAATAAATGGGCTCCTACCCCGGGCGGTTGCCAAGCAACAGGACATCCGCTTAAAAATACGCCATTCGGAACTGTCCCCCTCAGCGGCGGTGTGTTTGCTATGGGATCGGATGCGCCCAGAGTATGAGCAGGGCTATCGCGAGCGCGACGCCCGATAAAAGCGCTATTTTGCGCCCTTCAGATATCTTCCCGAACAACTTCTCGAACATCTTCCATCACCATCCGCCGGATTTGGCGTCCTGCAATAGTGTCCTCAATCCGGACGGGCAGGGGATTAAACAACCTGAAAAAATGCCCTTGCAACGGGGAATTTCCCGGCCCCGTGACAGGCACCTGTGATAAAATCACCGCGTAAAATGGCTGCTCCGGAAAATATGGATAACGGCATCCCCCTTGAGGTCGGAGAAACCGATGTCCCGCTCGCCGGCGTTTTCCGCCCGTGGATGATAGTACTCGGCCTTCTTATTGTCGCCGCATACCAGTTTCATTTCATCAATTTCACCTGGGACGACCCGTTCATCACGTGGCGCTATGCCGAGAACTTCGCGCACGGACATGGCCTCGTGTTCAACATCGGCGAACGGGTCGAGGGATATTCCAACCTCCTCTATGTCCTGCTGTTCGCGCTGCTCGCGAAGCTGCATATTTACTGGTGTGAGCTGAGGCTCGTATATCCCGCAAAGATAATCGGCTCGATAACATCCCTCGCGCTGATATGGCTTACCGTGAAATACTCGGTGAAGCTCGATTCATTCCGGCGGCTAAGCTATCCGAAAGCCGCGTTGATAATCGGATTCATCGCCGTATCCAATATTTTCCTTCACCTGTGGGCCATGTGCGGCATGGAAACCATCCTCTATCCCTTCCTCGTGCTGCTTGCCGACCTCGTTCTCATAAGCGGGATCGAGGCGCATGGCGAAGCGCGCAAGCCGAAATTCATCTATGCGGGCGTTATATTCTTCCTCGCATGCATCACGCGTCCCGACGGTTTCATAATGGCCCTTTCAGCCCTGCTGTTCGTCTTTTTCACCATCAAGCGCAAACGCATGACCGTGATGGAAGGCCTGCATGTGCTGCTCGCATGGCTGATACCGTCGCTCATAGTACTCGGATGGCGCTACTCATATTATGGCGACATCTTCCCCATGAGCTACTACTCCAAGGCGACCGGCGGGTTTGAACAAATCCGCGCCGGCGGATACCAGTGGTGGTTCGGCGTAAACCAGGTGCTCGGGTACTGGATATTGTTCGCGGTCATGTATGTGCCGATATTCACGCGGCGCGGCAATGTCGGGGCGGCATATTTCCTTCTCTTCTGCCAGACCCTTTTCTATCAATTCTACATCGTCTATTCCGGATTCGATTTCCTCTGGGCGAACAGGTTTTTCACGCACATGCTTCCACTGCTCGAACTGATGCTGTTCGCGGGGATATGCGAGATATTCCGCTTCGACCCGAGCTTCCAGCGCGAAATCACCAACTGGGTATCGTATGAGAAGAACCGTCTGCGCGCAATCGCGCTTATGCTCGGCATACTCGCTGTGCTCGGGTATTCCGGCAATGCCGGTTTCTACAAGTTGTCACACTGGAATTTCCAGTCCGGGTTCAAGACCGGGCTTCATCCCGAATGGGTGCTCCCGGCGTATTACGACACCGGCATCTGGATGAAAGCCGAGCTCGAACCCACCGACCGCGTCGCTATCGGCGATATCGGCCTCATCCCCTATATCAGCGGCGTACAGGTGCTCGACTGCTTCGGCCTCGCCGATGAATACATCGCCAAGCTGCCGGGGGATTTCTTCTACGAGAGATTCGACATCGACTATATCCTCGGCGAGAAGCCGGGACACAATGAAACACCGCCGGATTACATCGTGTTGATGGGCTACCTCGTTCATGGCGGGAGGGATTTTAATCCGGCAGCGGATAAGTTCCTTTATATGTCGGCGCTCTGGGCGGATAGTCGGTTCCATGAGAATTACGAGCTGGTGAAGCGGATAGATTTTTTCCTCGTCTACAAGCATCGCGGCCTTGACCGCGGCCCCGTGGCCGATGAAGCCACGAAGCGGTGGTACTCGGGGGTCAGCGAAGAAGGCGAAGACCCGCTTTCCGAAGCCGACTACATTGCTCCCTACCTCTCCGAATAATTTGGGGACAGGCACGGGGACAGTCCCCTCATTTTATTTGCAGCAATATTAAAGCCACTTGGGTCTGTGGACGGGTACCGGACGATTTCTCAAACGGCGCGGGGGCTGGTATCCTTTATGGCAATGGGGAATTTGAAGTGAGGATGACATGCGTGACCGTGCGATAGAAGCTATTGTGGGACGCCGCGAGCAGGAGACAGTACCGCTGTCGTCCTTGATGCCGAGGCGGGTCAGGGATGTGCTCCTGGTGTCGAGTATTTACGACTCGTACACGTTCGAGGAAGACGGTCAACTGAACGAACTGCTGTTCTCGGAGTACCTCGCGCTGAACCTGCGCTATGCGCCGCGCATAGAGCGTGTTTCCACCGCCGCCGAAGCCCTCGACCTGCTCGGGAAGGAAAAATTCGACCTCGTGATTTCGATGCTCCGCGTCGGGGGGATGGATGTCATTGAATTCTGTGAATCGGTCAACTCGATGGTTCGCGACTTGCCGGTGGTGTTGCTTGCATACAACACGCGGGAACTGCCGATGCTCGAATCGATGACCGAGCTTCCCGCGATGGACAAGGTTTTCGTCTGGCATGGCGATGTGAGGCTCTTTCTCGCGATTATCAAATCAGTGGAAGACAGGTGGAATGCCTGGCACGATGCGAGGGTGGCGGGAGTTCAAAGCATCATTCTTATCGAAGATTCGCCGCAGTTCTACTCATCATATCTTCCCATGCTCTACACCGAGCTCGTTCTCCAGACCCAGGCGCTGCTGTCCGACGGCATAAACCGCACGCAACAGCTTATGCGTATGAGAGCGAGACCCAAGGTCCTGCTCGCGACATCATACGAAGAGGGCCTCAAGCTGTATAAGGATTATGGCGATTTCGTACTCGGCGTTATTGTCGATGCCGAATGCGCGCGCGAAGGATGTATCGACCCCGACGCCGGTCTCGATTTCGTGAGGATGGTCAAGGAGCACACCCCAGATAAACCGGTGCTGGTGCAGTCGTCGGAACATAAATACAGGCAGGCCGCGGAATCGCTCGGCGCGCATTTTATAAACAAGAACTCACCGAGCCTGTTGCAGGACGTGCGCGATTTCATGCGCAGCGACCTCGGGTTCGGGGCTTTCGTCTTCAGGATGCCGGATGGCGAGTTCGTGGGCGTCGCATCCGACCTCAGGGGGCTCATCGAGGCGCTGAAGGAAATACCTGATGAGTCCCTCATATATCATGCGCGAAGGAACGATTTCTCGTCGTGGCTCAGGGCGCGTACCGAATTTGACCTGGCGAAAGCGCTCCGTCCGCGTCGCGTGGAGGAGTTTGAGGATGTCGAATCCATCCGGCAGTATCTCCTTGATGCCGTCGAGAAATACCGGCAGATGGCGCAGGCGGGGGTCGTGGCCGAATTCTCACGCGAGATATTCCATACCGGGAGCAAGTTTGTAAAAATCGGCACCGGGTCGCTCGGTGGCAAGGGCAGGGGCCTGGCATTCATAAACTCCCTGCTTAACAAATATAAAATCGCCGAACACATCGAGGGCATAAGAATTACCGTGCCCCCCACCACCGTCCTGACGACGGACATCTTCGACCAATTCATGCAGTCACCGGGCCTGATAGAACTCGTCCTCAAGGAATGCGGCGATGAGAATGTCATCGAGGCGTTCGGGAATGCATCGCTGCCGAAATACGTCGTCGATTCGCTGAGGATCTTCCTCGAAATGGTCAAGTATCCCCTCGCCGTGCGTTCGTCGAGCCTGCTGGAGGATGCGTCATCGCAGCCTTTCGCGGGGATTTACAGGACTTACATGATTCCCAACAGCGACGAAAACATCGAAGTACGCCTCGATGAATTATGCACCGCGATAAAAATGGTGTATGCGTCGATATACTGCGCTGAATCGCGAAGCTATATCGAGATGACCCCCAACCGGCTCGAAGAAGAAAAGATGGCGGTTGTGATACAGCAGGTCGTCGGGAGACATCATGAAAATTACCTGTATCCCGATATCTCCGGCGTCGCGAGATCTTATGACTATTACCCGATGGAAGGGACGAAAGCGGAGGATGGCATTGCCGATGTCGCCCTGGGGCTGGGAAAAATCGTCGTCGACGGCGGGAAGTGTGTGCGGTTTTCACCGAAACATCCGCAGAAGCTCTACCAGTTCTCCAATCCCGAGGATTACCTCGAGCACTCGCAGAAACAATTCTATGCCCTCGATTTGAACATACCCGCGCCGGATTGGGGCGTGCCCGATGGTTCCGAAGCTAACCTCGCGCTGCTCAACCTGAAAGCCGCCGAGGAGCATGGCACGCTCGACTCCGTGGGGTCGGTGTATTCACCGGAGAACGATGCGGTATATGACGGCATCACGAGGCCGGGCGTAAGGCTTGTAACCATGTCGGGCGTGCTGAAGAGCGGGGTTCTTCCGCTCGGCGAGGCGTTGTCTTTCCTTCTCGATGTCGGTTCAGCGGGCTTCTCGTGCCCGGTCGAGATTGAGTTCGCCGCCAACCTTCGCCGGAAGCCGGGAGAGAAACATGAATTCGCGTTCCTGCAGATAAGGCCCCTTGCGTTCGGTTTCGAGTCGAAGGAATTCCACCTCGGGGAGATCGAGCGGGACCACGCCATATGCATTTCCCACAACGCCCTCGGGCACGGTTTTTTCGATGGTATCCGCGATATCGTCTACATCCCGCGGAGAAGCTTCACCGCCGACAGGACCGTGGAAATGGCGCAGGAGATCGAGCGATTGAACAACAAACTGAATGCGGACCATCGCTCATACCTGCTTATCGGTCCGGGACGATGGGGAACGAGCGACCGGTTCGCGGGCGTGCCGGTCACATGGTCGCAGATATCGGGCGTCAGATTGATGGTTGAAACCGACTTGAAAGGAACAAACGCCCCGCCATCGCAGGGAACACATTTCTTCCACAACATCACATCTCTTGGCGTGGGCTATATCACCCTCGATTCGAAGGCGACGGAGAATTTCCTCGACCAGGCGTGGCTCGACGACCAGCCTGCCGTTGAAGAAGGACAGTTCACAAGGCACATCGCTTTCGATGAGCCGCTGAATATCGTGCTCGATTCACGGAGCAGGTTCGGCGTGATAATGAAACCGGGCCACCGCGTCCCGATAAATTAATGGGGACAGGCACGGGAACCGTACACCGTAGTGACATTAGCTTCCTACAGTACGCATAAAACCCTATAAAATAATACCAACACGCAATATCCCGGCTATTTCGCCCCTGATTGTATAATTTTCATCGGCCCGGGCATCAAAGTACTTGGGCGACGATTTTCAATATCAACCATCCATTCATACAACTGGTCTGCGGCAAAAGGGAAAAGGTATTTATGAGGAGGAATTGATGTTTTACAGGATCATCGCTTGCCTGCTTGCTCTCATTGCCATCGCGGTAATCGCGGGATGCTCCACCCCCGCCGGTGAATCGCTCCTGCCGGCGCAGGAACCCGCCACAGTACAGCCGAGGCATCAGGACACAGGCGGCGAAGTTATCGCGGGCATGTGGAATATCCGCATCAACAAAAATACGGCGCAGGTGGAAATCACGCCATCGAGAAGCAGCGACATGCTTCTCAATGTCCTGTCCTTCATGGAACCCCCGCCGCTCTATTACCTGCACGTTGACTGGGATACCCTTGTCCTGAAGCCCGAGGAGAACTATCTCGAAACCGTCGCCATTCTTTGCCACCCGCTCACGGAGCCCGAGAACGTGTTCATTGGATTCGATGTCCGCGGCGTCGTGTTCGGGCCGAAGCTCCTCGATCCCGATGGATTCACCCCGATGTTGAATCCCGAATACTTCTCGGATGTCGAGTTCGGCTACACCGACGGCCTGCTCGGCGCGCCCGATTCATACGCGCACTTCGAGGGGGAATTGTGGCCGTATAAATATTACGCTTCCGGTATTGAGCCGTATGAATCCCTTGACGATTATTTCGCCGTCGCGGAAAATCTCGACAACCGCGGCAATTTCCCGGAAGGGGAAAGCATCGAACGATTCTACCGCCTCGATTTCGGCGATGACTACGGCGACTGGCTCGTCTTCAACTACGCGGTGCTCGCATCGTTCGACTGGCCTGTCGGCGACTCGCCCTATGTACTCGACGACTTCCCCATCGAGACGGCTAACACTCCCGAGCCGTTTTATGCGAAAGTCGAAGTGATAAAGAATACATTGAACTTCGAGCCCGGAAGCGACATCGGCGATGGCGCACTCAGCGTCGATGTCGAAGTCTTCGACTGGCAGGGGGCCGATGATTCGGTCGTTACCATAGCGTCGGTGGACGGCACAAGCATCGTTGAAACTCCCGCCGTGTCGACGCATCCCGGGAACACGCATTGCAGCACCATATTCAGCTTCGTCAATGTCCCCGGCAACCCGTCGTCCGAAGGTTTGCTCGATTTGATAATACGCGCGTCCGACCCGGATGTGACCATCGGCGAAGCATGGATGTTCGGCCTGATGCCCGGCTCGAATCCGCTCCATGACGTGCCCGTCTATTCCGCGTTCATAACCGGCGTTGAAGTCGAGAGCAATATCCCGCCGCAGTGGATTCCATCGATAAACCTCGCTCCCGGATTCGGCATCCTCTGCCGCGACACAGCGCCGTATCCGGATTCCCAGAGCGCGTATCATTCATCGGCGGGATGGAACATCACCGGCGGAGCGCCATACGACCCCGACGGCGGTACGTGGAGCATGTGGTACTACATCAGCACATCACCCGATACTCAAACCGGGTCGCCTTACGGGTGGGTTCAGACCCTCGATACCGACTATATCGAAGTCGCATGGACGGATTACCAGTCCATCGCCCCGGATAAATTGTATCTCTGGATAAGGGCACAGGATGAAGAGGGCGCGACATCGGACCCGGTAAAATGGGAATCGGACGGTGGATATATCGAGTTGTGCGATACCATTGACGGGTGGAACGATGATTTTCAGGATGACTGGACCGCGGGCGGATTCAGCGCGTTGTTCTTCCTCAATGAATCCCTCCGCCTGTATGTGCAACCGGCCGGCCTTTATGATTCGTGGTTCTACACAAGCACGGGATACCACCTCGGTGATACTTCAACTACATCGGCAATCAAAGTGGAATTCTCCCGGCGCCCGCTCGCGTGGCATCTGAATTCCAACGAGTTGATACTTCGCTTGTCCTATCCCGATCAGTCGACGCCGTCCATCGATCTCTTCAACTGGGCCGGTTCATACCCCGCGGGCGGGCCGTATTCGGCCTCGCTTCCCATGGCAACCTGGGGACAGCCGGTGGTAGGCTCGACCCGTACGATCGGATGGTATCTTGCCGATGAGTCGACCGATTCAAGCGGGATTGCGTATATCGATTACATGGGTATCTATGCCCATCCGCTTTAATAGCCGCAACCATATATGAATAGACAGAAAACCCCGGTTCATCCGGGGTTTTCAGCGTAAGATACGATCTATCTTTCAATTCCGCCTTGCCTTGCGCCGGTTGTAGTCTGCGATAAGATCCTCCTCGCTTGTCACCCTTCGCGAGACATATCCGCCCCCCGCCCCGGTCCCGTGAACTTTCATATGCTCGCTCTGCCACATGCGGTCCTGCACCGCGCGCCGGGCCGTGTAGATGAAATAGACCGGCACCGCGATGAACGGAAGCAGCAAAAGGAACGGCACCCATACCCATGGGTCGTCACCGTTGTCGGATGATTTCATAAGGATGTAGACAATCGTCAACCCGCCGATGCACATCGAGATACCCCATATAATCCTGAAGAAGAATAGAACCAGATGACCTTCCATTTCACACACCTCCCGTCAATCAATAGACTCCAACGCTCCGATTTTGTTGCATCAATAATTGGGGCC
>CAZSPL010000007.1:27392-42997 GCA_964608735.1 uncultured Planctomycetota bacterium
AGTGCCAGGCACCGATTTATTGCTTCCGCGATGCCGAACTGTTAGGGTATAATCAGTAATGGCAGATGGTTTTCATCGATACGCAGCGAGCCCGGGGAGTGTCGCGATGAACCGAGTCCGGTTTGTGATTATCCTGTCAGCCGCCATCACACTGCTGGTTGGATGTTCGAGCGATTCAGCCGGTCCGGCTCTCCCCGCAAATACAGCACTCAGCATATCACGGCAAACATTCGGCAAATCCGGAAGGATGCTTCTTGGCGCATGGGGCATCCGGTTTGACGCGTCCATCGGTGAATTTTATATCGAGCCGGCTCGCGGATTTGCGGCCCATTCCGACATTACGGAATTGCTGTCGCCTCCCGAATGCGATGACTGTCTTGAAATCGAAGTCGTTGATTTTCAACCGGAGCAGCATCAGGTCAAGGCGAAGCTCAAGCTGCGGAACGAGTCGGAACTTACCGTGCATGACGTGCGCGCGATAATGCTGTCCAAAGCCGCGGGCTTGAAACTCCTTAACCCCGATGGATACACCGGCTTATGGGATGACGGTGGCGATCTTACAATCAACCCGTTCAAGGCGTTCGCAACCGACCAGCCGGACCGCACTGTCCTGCCCGGCACCGGCCACGCCCGGGTTTGTGAATTGTATTACCCGGTATTCGCGGCGCTTGTACACGCGGTTCTCGTTGTCGATGCATCGTGGCCGGGCAACTGCAGCGAACCATACGAAATCCGTAATTTTCAGCAGGAGACGATCTACAACCTGGCGGGATACACCGGCCTGATTTCAATCGATGTGTTCGACTGGCAGGATGATGTCGAGTCCGTGGTAATTGACGCATCGGAGGTAACCGGCAAGGAATTCAATGCATTCGCTTATTCGGCCGCGAACATGTGGGAGACGGTGATTGAAAGCCAGTCACCCACGCCTGGCACATATGAATGCCTTGTAACAGCGGTGTCCGCGGGAAGCGAGATCCCTCTCTATGATCATGTCGAAATAACGGTCATGCCGCTTCCCGTGGATGTGGATGCCTTGTTCGCGGAACCAAGCCTCGGCGAAAGGAACGCAGTCCTTGCCGACTGGGCGGCGCGGGATGTCGCGGTGCATGATTATGTACTCGAAGGGCAGGCGTTCTATCCCGATAATTCGACATTGATGGTGGTTTCGCACACGCTTTCGGGCGAGCGGCATTACGGGGCGATACGCATCCCGCCAGGAACCTACGAGCCGGATTCACTTCCTGTGCTAATAAAAACTCATGGTGGGGGCGAAGGTACGGGCGATTTCGCGTTCAGCCCGTCGGGGATTATCGGCGATTATTTCATCCAGGTGCTTCCGACATTCCGTGGCGAGCCGCTTTACATAACCATCGGCCCATTGGTTGGCATATACCAGTCGGAAGGGCATTCCAACGCATATGATACGGACGCCGATGATACGATTGCCCTCTTATCCGTATGCCTTGAGAATGTCGAGGCCGCCGACGAAACGCGTATCGCGATTGCGGGAGGAAGCCGCGGCGGAGGTACGGCGTTGCGCGCAAAGGTTCGTGACGACCGCATCCTCGCGGCTGTAAGCTTCGCCGCGGCGACCGATTTCTTCGCGGGACATGTGAAGGCGGCCGTTATCGCGCATTTGCTGGACAGCGAATTCCCGGGCACGAATCCAGTCGAGAATGGGGTTATCGAGGAAGTGGTCGACCCGATCCTGCAGGGCGAGATGAGCATCGAGGCGGGGCGCCGGCTGATGCTTCTCGGTTCTCCGGCGTATTTCGTTGAATACCTTCCGAGGGTGCAGGTGCATCATGGCGCTCTCGATTTAATCGTACCGGTCGAACAGGGAGACAGTCTCCAGAATCAGATGAACCTCGCTGGCATCACTGCACCCGATTATGAATACTTCCGTTATGAAACGGGCACTCACGATACAAGCACGTATACCGGCTACACCGTCAAGTACTTGGAACTCCTCACCTACGTGCTGGAATACGAAGGCTGATATTCCGGTGCCAGGCGTGGGGCCAGGCCCCTCATTTTATTTGCAACTATGTTCGAGTGGATGAAGTAGCAAAACCCCGGTAAAAACCGGGGTTTCGCAGGAGTTCTGAAGGGTTGATGTCACTTTGGCCAAAAGTTTACATCATTCTAAGGTTCTATCGAGCATTCACCAATGCCCACTTCAACTGAGCGAGCACCAGGATGTCTTAGACTTCAGCTTCCAAGTCGTCGAATCTTCCCGTGAAAGCGAACTCAAAGACGATGATGGTGTTCTCTGTGCTTGAGTCGTATTCGGCCCAGGCATTCCAATTGATGTGATTGACCCAGTCGTAGTAAAGGCCACCGGAAATAATGCTCTCCTCGTTGTCGGAGTAGCCGTAATAGTCAACCGCTATCGTCCAGTCTTCATCCCATGCATAGTCAACGCCCCCGAAAAGGGAGTTATCGTCTTCCATACCGGATGCATTGTGAGCGAATCCGAGATAGCCGTTGGCGCGATTGAAGTTCTTGCCAATGACGATGTACGGAATCGGCTCGCTGATGAAGCGGTCGTTCGTGCCGATGATGTTGTCACATCCAACGGCGAGATCAACGGGGAAATTATCCTCCATCTCATCGAAGATCTTGTATTTCGCATACATGGTGAACGGTCCAATCGGGCGCTCACCATTGAATGCCATACCGATCTCGAAGTCCGGTAGGATACTGGCATAGAATTCCTGTGACAGGAATCGGCCGTCTTCCTCGAAGTACCCGCCGGCGAACTGGACGTCCGAGACCGCGAGGTCAAGGTTCCACTCGAATGTGCCGAGTTCGACAACATCCGGTGTCCAGATCGTGTTGAGGCCGGTTCCGTGGGCGAAAGCCGCGCTGCCCCAGAGGAATGAAGCAAAGATGGCCAAAGTGACTATCAGAGCAAACCTTCTCATTGCAACTCCTCCTTAATAGAAATGAAAGGTTTGAGACGTTGCCTTTCCTATTTCGCGGCAGTATATCACAGCCGCTATAGAAAATCTATTGGCTCGATGTCGCCTTATCGGCATCATCAAACCAAAAGCAACTTAAACAAAACTTATATTTATAGTATCCGCAGACAGCCGGAAAATTGACTGCCTCGGGCTTTTTTTCATGGTTCATCAATTTCGCCCTTGATGCGGGGGAAAAAGCAGCCCGCCCACATATAGTAAATCAATTATCCTCACCCTTGTCAACATGCTTGATGAATCCGGCGTCCTCCAGGATCTTCCGATGGTCGAAGCCTAATTCCACACCGGCCAGGTCGGGAAATATCCGCGCCTCCAGGGCGTCATCATCGCCCCGGAGCCGCCCGCCGAGGGGCCTGACGATGTAGACGGCGCTTACGCTGTGCCCCCTCGGGTCCCGCGACGGGTCTGAATAAACGCCGAGGAGCCTTACGATCTCCACTTCGAGCCCGGTCTCTTCCGCAACTTCCCGTATACAAGCCGCTTCGGTGGTCTCGCCGACATCCACGAAGCCTCCCGGAAGCGCCCACATGCCCTGGAACGGCGGGTTCCTGCGGCGTATGAGCACTACGCCGCCAGGTGCATCTATCACCGCGTCGACCGTCAATTTTGGCGTTACCGGTTCCATATGTTACTCAAATCCTGAATGCCCGCATCCGCATTTTTGTCATCTCAGTATACAGCCCCGGCCAAGTCATATGCTATAATGCTTGAAAATTAATTCCCTTTAAATCTCATCAAGTTTCCCGACCTCAATCCTTTGGAGGTGTATAGTGGAAGCCCTCGACAAGTTCTTCAAACTGCGCGAAAACAAGACCGATGTGCGTACCGAGGTCATCGCGGGATTGACGACCTTCATGACGATGGCTTACATCATCTTCGTGCAGCCATTCGTACTCGGTGCCGCGGGGATGGATCACGACGCGGTGGTGATAGCCACCTGCGTTTCCGCGGCGGTCGCCACCATCATAATGGGGCTCTGGGCGCGCTACCCCATCGCCCTCGCCCCGGGTATGGGGGAGAATTTCTTCTTCGCGTTCACGGTATGCGTTCCCGTCGCCGTCGGCGGGATGGGCATGACCTTCCAGCAGGCTCTCGCGGCCGTGTTCATCGCCGGGATCATATTCCTCATACTCTCGTTCATGAGGATCCGGCATGCCCTTGTCGAAGCTATCCCCGACAGCATCAAGTACGCGATCGGGGCCGGTATCGGCTTGTTCATCGCGTTCATCGGGCTTACCAAGATGGGCATGGTCATCCGGAACAACGCGCCCGATGCGTATTTGATGCTCGGCCCTATCGCGGAGCTGCCGGTCATCCTCGGGATCATCGGCTTTATCCTCACCATCATCCTGATGGTGAAGAAGGTCAGGGGTTCGATCCTGATAGGGATCCTGTTCACCTATGCCCTGTTCCTCGTATTCGGACTGGTCAACTTCATCACGCCTGAAGGGCAGGGGCTGACAGGTATACCATCGCCGCACGAATCGACAATTTTCAAATTCGATTTTTCCAACGCATTCACGCTCGATTTTATTCTGGTCGTAATCATCTTCCTGTTCATGGACCTGTTCGACACCACCGGGACACTGATCGCGGTCGCGGGAAGAGCGGGATTCCTCAAGGACGGTAGGCTCGAACGAGCGACCCCTGCATTCGCATCGGATGCCATCGGCACGGTGGTCGGCGCGTGCATGGGCACGAGCACCGTGACTAGCTACATCGAATCGGCGGCGGGAGTCGAAGCGGGCGGACGTACCGGCCTGACATCGGTTGTTACGGGACTTCTGTTCATAGTGGCGATGTTCTTCACGCCCGTGGTGAAAACGATAAGCGGCGGCATCCCGCTATGCATCAGCGGCGGTGAACCGATATGCAACATCAATCCGATCCTCGGGCCCGCCCTTGTCGCGGTAGGCGCGATGATGACGGGCGCGCTTCGCAAGGTGGACTGGGATGATTACGCCACGGCGATACCGGCGTTCCTGATCCTCATCGGGATACCGCTCACCTATTCCATCACCGACGGTCTCGGCATCGGGTTCATCGCGCTGGCTATACTGAGGCTCGTGAAACCCGAAGCCGGCAAGCCGACGCCGTGGGTTATTTTCATCCTCGGGATTTTGTTCGTATTCAATTTCCTGATACGTATCGCCGCGACATAGATGGCGTCAGCCCGGGCGGCAGGATGAATCGTTTCCATTTCCTTGATGCTCGACGAGAGTGGTTCGGCGCGCGTATCCGCGGGAATGTCTGTGGAATCATCCGGCGTTGCCGATATTTAAAATAAGCATACACGGTGCGTCACGGTAATGAGTCCCGTTCATGGAACAGGCGATATATGCGCATTCTCATCGGCATACTGAAAATAATCCTGCTCGTTGTAATCGTCACGATGCTTCTCGCGCCGGTCTACCTCTGGATTATGGCCGCGATAACGCCCGATGTCGCCGATGCATCCGCCGGTACGCTCGCCGAGTCCGCTCCTGGTGAGCCAATCCCGGATCTCGCGAGGCTCATCCCCGCGACTCTCGCCTACGGGATAATGACATCGGTGATGGGCGCGTTCATCCATACGCTGATATCCTTCGGGCTCGCTTACAGCCTCGCGCGGGGAAAATTCCCGCTTCGCGATGAGCTGAAGCTTATCACGCTGCTCGCGCTTTTGCTCCCCGCGACGGTTCTGCTCGGGCCGCTGTACTGGCTGAATTTCCACTCGGGTCTCGGGGGATATTTCGCCGCGACATTCATCGCCATGTGGACGGTTCCCTGGCTTACGCTCATCCTCTATCTCTATCTCGCGCGCCTTCCTCAGCGCATGGAGCTCTATGCCAATCTCGATGGCTTGACGTCGAGGCAGATTCTCACGCAGTTGATACTCCCGTATTCGTTCAAGGGATTGATCGCCGTATTCCTGCTCTCGTTCCTTTTCAATTTCCACTCCCTCTTCGCGGCGGCGATTTCTCTTCCGGCCGAATCGTTCTCCCTCGACACCAAGGTTTCATTCAGCTATCTGCCGGAGATGATATCGCTCTTCGAACAGCCGCCAACCGTCATTTCGTCTTCGCATAAAATGCTCGCGGCGCTCGCGTGGCAGGCGCCGTCGATAGTCATCCTTCCCCTGCTGATTATCTTCGGGATTCCCGTGATACAGACCATCACCACGGGAAGGTATGTCTACCGCCGGAAGCTGAGCGTCTTCGGGCGGCAGCTACGGCGGCTCGCTTCGACCCCGGACAAACTCTGACGAAAAAAAAGCGCATCCGCGCTTTCCCGTGTAATTCTATTTCCACCCGCGTCAAATACGACTTCGGTTCGCTTCAAGTTTCTTGTCGGGCTGCGTAAAGCGGCGCGTTATCTGGTCCTTCTTGTCATCCTGCCCCGTAAGCCCGTACTGAAGTTTCAGGATCTGCACGTAGTTCAACATCGTGACCGCCTGCGCGATGGATTTCACGCCGCCCGGCACCGGGGTGATTGCCTTAGCCCAGTTCTGCACCGAGTTGTAGTCGACATCGCCCCCGATACGACCGCGGTAGAAATTGTAGCCGTTGTCGATTACGATGCAGTTGCGCACCAGGCGGCCCTTGGTGAGATATCCCGGCCTGTTCACGCAGCTCACCACCACTTCGCCGCCGCGGTTGATCACCGGGGGTCTGGATTTGGGCGTATGTCCCGATGCCGATTGCATTGCGGCGGTGTCGGCTTCAGGACGCTGGAATGCCACCTCGCATCCCATCGTACAAAGTCGCTGCATCAACGCCCGCTCGAACGTGTGCCCTTCGCCGACGATTACCACGCGCTTCTTGCGCACCGGCATCTGGTAGTGATTGATGATCTCCGTAACCGCCGCGACTTCGGCGGGTACCGGGCATCCCGGCGGGATATCTTTCTCGATGCAGTAGCGGCCGACATTCTGGAAATGTCCACCGTATGCATCCTTCTCCCACGGCAGCAGATTGTAGATCTCGCTCAGGGGTGGGAGATTCTCATCCGGTTCATACAGCAGCACGATCCCCTGCATGCTGTCGTCGTTCGCCCAGTCGCGAAGCATGGGAAGGAACTTGCGTCCCACATTCCGCGCGGCCACCCGCTCGTCTTCAACCTTGATGCCGAGGCCGGCGGCCATCGCCTGCACTTTCGACGCGAACGCCACATTCTGTTCATCGGTTGTTACGGTGATGATCCCGAGGCGGAGCGCCGCCCCGGTACGCCTCGCCATTACCGCGAGTTCCTTCTCGCATCGGCGAAGCAGTTTCTGGTAGAGGAGTTTACAATCGTAAATCTCCAACTGGGCACCTCGTTCTCTATGTTAAACAATAACCCCTTCGAACCTGTAAATCCGCACCCCGCCTCTCTTCCACTCGTTTGCATCGAGGCCGGCCTTGAGGCATGTGTGCGATAGAAATTCCTCAACGTTCCATCCGTATTCGGTCGCCACCTGCGGCAACAAAAGCCCCCTGCGGTAACCTTTCTCCACGATGAGGCCGTCCCTGCCGATCACCACCTCGGAAAGATCGTTGACATCCACAGGTTCGTCGAGCAGCGTTACTTCGATATCGAGCTTCTCCATCTCATTGGGCGACAACGGCTCGAACCGGTTGTCCTCGAATGCCGCCGCCCGTGCCAGTTCCGGCACCTTGCGCCATACGGGCCATTCGTGGTCGAGCCGTCCGATGCATCCCCTGAGATTCTCGTTTACCTTCAGCGTAACGAAAACCCCGTATTTCCGGTCGAATTCCAGCTTCTCCTCATCGCTTACATCGGTATCCCTGCCGTGGAATGCGTCTTCCAGCGACCGCCTCGCGATAGCCTTCAAGCCTTCGCCGTTTATCGCGCCAATATCCATCAAGTCAACCTATCCTTCGTAGTATGCCATCGATGCATAGCCAACGACCTCGTTCTTGTTGCCCCCGCGATCCCCCGATGTCTGGTATCCAAGCCTCACCGGGGGAGCCCATCCCTTCTTCTTCGCGAGCTGCATCAGCGTAAGCACGCCGCCGATCCCGCACAGCAAACCGCCCGAACTGCGGTCCCACTCGTACAACTCCTCGATTTCGCCGTTCTCGATAAAGCGAAGGGACTGCTCATCGAGTTCCATCGCTTTCTTATATGGATAGAAATGGCTCATATCCGTGCTGATAATTATCAAATAATCGTCCCTCTCGGTGACCTTGGCGATGGCTTCAGCAGCCCTCGATGTATCCCGCAGTTCGAAATCCCCCATCAACAGCAGGCTGACCGGTGCCCCGGGAAGGCATCGCCCGATCATCGGCAACTGGACTTCCAGCGAATGCTCCCCGGAATGCGCTCCCTGCTGATAACCCGCGTTCAATTCGGATGCCAGCATTGTCGCGGTCTCGGAGTCATACTTGATATCCCCGATGGGCGACTGCAATCGCTCGTAGCGCGCGGGCGCGGGACCCTCGAAATAGTGCCCCTTCCCAGGATGGAAGTGATGCGGCCCCATCAGGAGGATTCGCGAATAATGTTTGTCCTCGACCTGCCTGTATGCCTTCGCCGCCACTACGCCGGAATAGATATACCCCGCATGCGGGACTATCAGCGCGCGCGGCTTGCGCGGGTCTATGGGCGCCCCGTCGTCCGCCTCGCGGAAAAGCCCGTCCATCATTTTCGAGAGGTCGAGCGCATCCCCGGGGTAGAAACTTCCCGCATATTCAGTCTTGCGAACTTCGCCTCCAGTAACCATCTCTCACCCGCTCTATTGATTCACTCCCCGGCGGAAGTGGACAATTCCACTCTGATGATACCACCTCGGCGGCGCAACGTCGTGATATAATTGAAATCGCTCGACCGGTACAAGGCATTCGGTTATCAAGGCCAGGAATCGCACGTGAGAAACCGCTTTATATTTTTGATGATTTTCGCGCTCTTTTGCATAATCCTGTTTTCAGGGCATGCCGGTTATTCCGCCGATATGAATGGCGGCGCCGATAACAGCCCGGCGAAGGTCGATGACGCGATAAAGCGGATTGCGTCGGACAGGCGGTTCATCTATCCCGAGGGAAGCCTCGACAACCCGTTTAACAGCAAGGACATGCTCGACCTTCTTGAAAGGCTCGACCGGCTCAGGCGCGGCAATGAAGCCCCGGCCGAGTCCCAGGGCGCGGGTGCGAACGACAGGCGCGGATTGTTTTTCAGGGGATGGGGCCTGGGGGATATCACGTTCGATGTCTCATCCCTTATCTACATCTTCTATGCCGTCGCGATGATAATCCTCGCATTCGTGATATTCCGCCTCGTGCTGTTCTACTACCCCGGCCTCGGACGGGTGCGGGGCGATTCGAGGGACGCCGCGGCCGAATCGCTGGAGAGCCTCGATCCGTCGGGGCGCTTGTCCGAGGCGAAGCACCTGATACGCGACGGCCGCTGGCCCGAAGCGTTGAGCGCGCTCATGATGGCGCTCCTGTTGACCCTCGATTCGAAGCAGCTCATACGCTACCACCGCTCCCGTACGAGCCGCGAATATCTCTACGGGCTTCAGCGCTTCCCGCTGCTGTTCGCCGTCACACGTGAATTCGTAACCGGTTTCGAGGAGATGAGATACGGTAACCGGGTGCCTGACGAAGCGGGGGTCTATTACATGCTCGACCTCCTCCTCCAGGCCGAGAAAGCGATGCCCGCCGAAAAATCATAGCTTGTTATTTCACCAGATGCACTGAACGTCCTGATGGAATCGCAATCATCAAAAGCGCGAAGAACATCCCGATGATGCTGATTATCATCCCATTCCTGAGCGGCGCGCAGTGATATCGAAATTCAACCGTATGCTCCCCCTTCTTCAACTCCACTCCCTTGAACAACCCGTTCACGAGCGCGACCTGCGACTCTTCGCCGTCAACATATGCTTCCCACCCCGGATACCATGAATCGAGCAGCACAAGCAGGCAATCGTTGTAGCATGCCGCCTCTATCCGATACCTGTCCTTCTCCTTCTCATATGCCTGGATCCCGCCGCCGATCGAACGCGCGCCCAGCTGCCAGGTTTCGAAGCGGTCCCCGTTGCCCGAATATTTCGTGGTGACGAATACCGGCTCCATGGGGTCAACCGAACGCCTGAGATATGCGTCATCCGCGATGCCGGTTATGTCAATGTCATCGACGTCCTCGAATCCTCCGACATCGACGTCATCCCTTATGACGATGTAGTCGGCAAATATCCGCCCGTAAAGTTCATCCCTGCCGATCCCGTCGGATGAATTACCCGCGGCCTGCTGTATCACATCGACCCAACTGCCCATCTTCAGCGACGCATACCCCGACAGCACCGTGAGCCCCTCCATCGAGCCCGCGTTTCCGCCCGCGAATGCTTTCTGCTGTTTGTATGGCGTAAGGAACAGCAGCCCGTGTCCTTCTTTCGAAATCAACCCACCTTCGCGTTCCATGAAGAATCGTCCCGACGGACGCTCGTCATCGAGCCGCGCGTATATCCCCATCACGCGCTTGTATTCAGCCTTCTCCAGTTGAAGCAGGTTACCGAGCGGGTAGGCGAGAATCAGCGAGAAAATAGCCGCCGCAGTCATCAGGTGCATACGCCATGCCGCGCGCGAAAGCATCAACGCCATCACGACAAGCTGGACTAACGCGAACATTATTCCGAGCGCCGAGAATTTTGAAATGCCATTGAATATCAGGAAGATAATCGTGAGTATAACCGCCGCGATTACCGGCCTGCCGATGCTGTCCATTATCTTGCGCGGATTGAATCTTCCCGATGGATTCCGTTCGATCACCGTCGACAGCCATATGCCGGATATCACGAGGAGATGCCACGATGCGAATGCCGCGAAACGTCCTATATAGCGGAACCGGTCGAACGGCGGGATGTGGCTCATCCAGAAGTTGAACGGATTTCCCGCGCCCATAGCGAGGAGAATAATCACCGCCGCGGCGATGAGATGCACCTTTATCTCGTTGCGCCGCCATCCCCCGAAAATCCCGCCGAGAAGTAATATCCCCGGTATCATCCCTATGAAAAGAAGAGATGAGCCGTAATGCAGGAGCTCATCGAGCCCGCTTATCAGTGGGAATATGAAGATCGCCGCGAGCCGCGCCGTATCGAGCCAGCTTCCGGTTACGCGGAATGCTTCACCCACCTGCCCGGCGCGCTCGGTATATTTCAACATCTCGAATGTCGGCAAAACTTGGATCGCCGCGATGAAAAATGCAAGCACGCACGCAAGCAGCGGTATCCAAACGAGTTTCATCGCCGCCCCGATGACCTGCCGCCGGGTGAGGATCCATCTTATTATGGCGTAGACGAAGTACGATGTTATCCCGAAGAATGCCATCTGCGCGCTCCCGGCGAGCACCATCTGCGATATCAGGATCGCGAGCCATCCCATTCGCCGCACCGGGCGGCCGGGCATCGAATCGGCAAGCTGTATCAGCGCGGGATACCACGCGAGGGTAATCAGTATCGTCGGCGCCCCGATGTGGAACATGAAAAATGGCGAGTATGCCCACACGACCGACATCGCGCACGAAATCGATTTATCCAGCCCGAAATGCCGCAGGCACGAATACGCTATCATCCCGGCGAGAGCGAAGTGGAGTAGTATCAGTAGTGAATAGGCATAGTCGAATCCCACCGGGAGATACTGAACCAGGTTGCCGATATAGAAAAAACCCGACTCCCCCTCCGCGAATTGCGGGAATCCCGAGAAAATATGCGGGTTCCAGAGCGGGAACTCCCCGCGCGCCACGCTTTGCACATCGAACAGCCGCATCGGCTGATGCAACTTCGCTATATCGATGCCCGCGAAATAACTCCGTCCGAATGCCGTCCATGGGAATATGATCACCGGCAGGATTATCAGCAATAAAATCTGGTTCCGATTTTCTTTGAAGAATTTTCGCATCGATACTATTGCCCGGGGATCAGGAAACCCTTTCCCGCGCCGGTACCCTCGACGCCGAAGAACTGCGCGATGGTCGCCGCGACATCGCAGAAGCATCCCCGCGTGCCGAGATCCCTCCCCGAGATGAACCCCTTCTGCCACGCGAGAAGCGGCACATGTTCACGCGAATGGTCGGTGCTCGAAGTGGTCGGGTCGTTGCCATGATCGGCGGTGATGATGAGCAAATCCGTGTCGTCGATGAGGGTGAGAATTTCCGGCAGGCGTTGGTCGAAATATTCCAGGCCCTTCGCGAATCCCTCGACGTTGTTCCTGTGTCCCCATACCATGTCGAAATCGATAAGGTTGAACAACATCAGCCCGATGAATCCCGTGCCGAACCTCTCCACCGCCTTGTTCATCCCGTCGACATTCCCGGCGGTATGATTCACCTCGGTGAAGGCTTTACGCCCGATGATATAATCCACCTTCCCGACGCCGATCGTCTCCAGTCCCTCGCGCTGGAGGATATCGAGAATCGTTTCACCGTGCGGTTCGAGCGGGTAATCTCTCCTCTCGTATGTCCGCTGAAAACTCCCCGGCTCGCCTTCGAACGGCCTTGCTATCACGCGCCCCACCGCGTGCTTCCCTGTGAGCATTTTCCGCGCGATTTCGCACATGCGGTAAAGCTCATCGAGCGGGATCACCGATTTGTGCGCCGCGATTTGAAACACGCTGTCCGCCGATGTATAGACGATGGGTTTCCCGGTGGACATGTGCTCCTTCCCGAGTTCTTCGATGATGACGGTGCCGCTCGCGGGCTTGTTGCCGAGTATGCCCCTTCCAATCGCCTTCTCGAAAGCCTTGATGACTTCATCGGGAAAACCATGCGGATATGTCGGGAATGGAACTTCGGTGACAAGCCCCATGAGTTCCCAGTGTCCCGATGTCGAGTCCTTACCGGCCGAACGCTCCGCCATCTTCCCGTAACCGGCGATAGGTTTCAGGACGGGCGGGACTCCTTCGATGGGGACGATGTTTCCGAGGCCCATCGCCGCGAGGTTTGGGATATTCAGCCCGCCCATCGCTTTGGCGATATTCACAAGGGTATTGGAGCCTTCATCGGAGTAATCGGCGGCGTCGGGAAGCTCCCCGATTCCGACTCCGTCAAGAACTATCACAATCGCTCGTTTCATGGCCTCAATTAAAACATAAAAGGGACCCGTATGGGTCCCTTGATATTCAAATCCGCGGACAATCCTACTCGCCTTCGGGGACTACCACCCTCCCGGACAATGCCGGCGGGCTGTACTGCCCTTCCGCGTCTTTCGACGCCAGCTCGTATTCGTATTCATGCCCCTTGATGATAAATGCGTCCGCAATCGGCGGGTAGCTGCCAAGTTCGACCGGGGCCGGCCATGGCAGCGTGATGATCAGTGTATCAACGACAGGATCGATAACCCCGTCGGTCCAGTCATAGCGGATGATCCGGTATTCGATCACGTCCAACTCCAGGCTCGGTGTCCAGTTGAGTACTACACCCTGGAATTCGACGAACGACGCCGTGAAATTAACCGGCTTGAGCGGGGGGGCCGAGGCGGGGGTGTAGTGGACGGTATTGGACGGATCGCTCAGAAGCTGTTCGAGGTCTGTCGCACGCACCTGGAAGTAATAGGTTGTGCCGTTCTGGACATCGTTATCCTCAAATGAATTCTCTTCCTGCGCGGGGAATGCGCTGAATGTGGATACCGAGGAGCGGCGGAAGTAGACGATGTACTTGTCGAAATCCTTCTCGGTGTTCTTATCCCAGTTCAACACAATTATCCGGTCCCCGGCGTATCCCTGCAGGTTTTTCGGCGCCGCGGGCGGCACGCCTATCTCATCATCGCCGATAACAGATGTGGGAATAAGTTCCACCGCATCCGGCGCCCCGCCCGGATACGACCTCGCGGTCTCGTGTCCGCTGCTTCCCACGGCGGTCACGCCGACATAATAGGCCTTCCCATTTTCGACTTGAGTGATGATTATATTCGTGTCCGGGATCGGGCTGTTGCCGGTGTACAGGTTGAAATCAACACCGTTGGTGCTGATGTAGACCTTGTACCCGGCGGCGAACGCCACGGCGTTCCAGCTGAGGGATATCCTCTCGTTGCCCACGCCCCACTGGAGTCCAGCCGGCGAATGCGCGGCATCATAAACCGCGTCGGGGGCCGTAGCCGTCCCGCCACCGCACGCAAACTGGAAAATAGCCGCCACCAGCAAGACCAGGGGTATTGCCAACACTGAATATTTACGCATGCTCTACCTCCGGAGCAACGCTCCGATGACTTGGAGGATAAATAACTCATATCAAATTTATCATATGCCTTTAAATGAGTCAATCCATGCACCCGGTATGGAGCATAAGACGCCCAGGCCGCATATGATTAATCCTTATTAATATCTATTAAACCACCGGTGGTTTTGCGGGTTTCACATCCCCCTCAGCAATATTCCCGCCACGCTGAAATAGATGAGGAGGCCCATGGCATCAACGATTGTCGTAAGAAACGGCCCGGACATCAATGCCGGGTCCAGCCCCAGCTTATTGAACAGCATCGGCAGCCCGGCGCCGACCATCGAAGCCACGATGATACTCAACAGCAGGCTTATGGAAAGGGTCAGCGCAAGAGGCACGGCGGCCTGCGGGAAGACGATGAATACAACCACGAATCCCGCCGCCGCGAGGGTCACCCCGATGGACAGCCCGGTGATAAGTTCCCGCCCGAGAAGTTGATAAGGCACGCGGCCCCGCAACTGCCCGAGCGCCAGCGCCCTGACTACGATAGTCGCCGATTGCCCCCCGGTATTACCCGCCGTCCCAAGAAGCATCGGGGTGAAAAATGTGAGCGCGATGACCTGTTGCGAGATATCCTCGAAATGCTTCATCACGCGTCCCGAAATTATCGCCGCGCAGAGCAGTATTATCAGCCACGGAACACGGCCCTTCCATATCGAGAACAGTGGCATCTCGGTGTAACCGACGCGCGGCGTCGCTATCGCGCTCTGCAAATACATGTCCTCGGTCGCTTCCTCGTGGATGACCTCCATCACGTCGTCGAAGGTCACCATCCCGCGAAGGATGCCCTTGTCGTCGACGACCGGGAGCGCGAGAAGGTCGTAATGGTTAAGCATCTCGGCGACATCTTCCTGGTCCATGTAGATGGTGGCCGACATCGGGTCCTTGACCATCCTGTCCCTGATGAGCTCCCCGCCGGGGCTCGCGATGAGATCCCGCATGCTTATCACGCCGCGAAGCTTTCCCTCGGTACCGATCACGAAGCAGTAGTAGACCATCTCCCCGGTGGGCGGCCTGCGACGTATGAATTCGAGCGCCTGGTTGACCGTGAAATCTTCCGGGATGGCGACATAGTCCAGCGTCATCAAACCGCCCGCGGAATCTTTCGGGTAATCGTAGAGCTTCTTCGCTTCAGCTTCCTTGGAGTCGTCTATTATGCGGAAATACTCTTCCGTCTTTTCATCCGGTATTTCGTAAAGCAGGTCGACCCGCTCGTCGTCCGACATCTCCTCGACGACATCCGCAGCCTTCTCCTGGCCTATCGATTCGAGAAGGATCACCTTGCCCTTGCTCTACTGGCTCTTGACAAAACGAAAAGCATCAGCAGCCCTCCGTCAGCCGAAAACGGGCGCCGATCTCAGATTTCAAGTGCCCCATCTGGAGTTGCTCCAAAACGCCCGGATACGCCCTCTCAGAAAAAGCAAGATA
>CAZSPL010000008.1:0-40582 GCA_964608735.1 uncultured Planctomycetota bacterium
AGCCGCTCGGGTTTGATCTTCGGTTTTTCGGTTTTCTCTTCCGGCATACTGATTCACGTCCCTTTCAATCTTGGGCGGGAATGGCTACCCGCAGCCATGGTGCTCCGTGCCGCATCCGGACTTACGAAGCGGCGCCACTTCCTCTTCGTAATATGTCTTGCGCCTGTCGAGGAATTCGTTCCAGTCGATCAGGTGCGCGTCGAAATCGGGCCCGTCCACGCAGGCGAATTTCGTCACGCCGTTTACGGTCAGCCGGCATACGCCGCACATCCCGGTGCCGTCGATCATTATCGGGTTCATGTTGACGATGGTTTTTATTTCGTACGGGCGGGTCGTATCCCCGGCTTTCTTCATCATGAACGTGCATCCCTGCGCGAATACACGGTCTATCTTCAGTTCCTTCGCGCGAAGTATCTCCGGGATCGCTGTGGTGATGTGCCCCCTGTAGCCACGGGTGCCGTCGCGGGTTACGATAAACAGCTCATCGGCAAGCTCCTTGAACCGGTCTTCCCAGTAGAGCAAATACGACGAGCGCGCTTCGAGCACCACGTAGACAGTGTTACCGGCTTCCTTCAGCACGCGGACGAGAGGATAAATGCTGCCGATGCCGTAGCATCCGCCGATGCACATCACCGTGCCGTAATTCTCGATGACGGTCTTCTCGCCGAGCGGGCCGACGAATGTCGGTATCGTCGAACCCGGCTTCAGAAGCGCGAGACGCGATGTCGATTCGCCGACTTCCATGAACATCGACGTCACCGTGCCCGCTTCCCTGTCGAAATCGGCGATGGAGAGCGGCATGCGTTCGCCCTTGTCGTTCGGACGCACGATGACGAACTGCCCGGGCTCCACCGATGCCGCGACCAGCGGGGCTTCGACCGTGAGCTCGTGAATATTAGGCACTATCATTCGGCGCTGGATGATTCTATACTCCATGCTTCTTCACCTCCGCCGGGCTGGGATTCAATTCAAGTCGGAAAAGCGGTTCGAGTGCGCTCCGCAATGCCATCCCCCCGGTCGATGACGGCACCGGCAGGTATACCGCCGATTTCGGCACATCGGGGTCGAGCCGCGCCGGGGCGGTCGCCGAATGCGAGCCGGCGGTCACATCGATAAGCTCCCCCTCAACGACGCCGAGCTTCGCGGCATCGGCGGGATTGATGAAGAACCCGTCCTCGGGATTGATAATACGCAGCCCTTCGACCTTGCTGATGATATCCACTCCGCGATGCGCGTAGCTTCCGGGCATCAGCACCAGCATGAATTTCGATTTCGGCAACGTCACCGCTTTCTGTTTATCGGGAGCGGGGATGCTTCCGGTTCGCGGCAGTCTCCTGCTCTTGCGCGTAATCCTCGCCTTTGGATAGCCGTGAACGAGTTTGCTTATTTCGGCATCTATATCTTTTTCGCTCTCGTATTCAAGCCCCTTTGCGCCAAGCCGCCCGGCGATCTGGGAGAATATCCACCAGTCCGGACGGGTCTTGCCGTACTGCACGCTGTCCGGCAGTTCTTCCATCCTCGGGGCGGCCTGAACGCGTCCTTCGACGTTTGTCAGCGTGCCGGAAGCTTCGAGGAAACTCGACGCCGGAAGGTAAAGGTCGACATCGAAATCGGGCTCGAAAATATCCTGCACGATGATGTAATCGCAGTCGGGACGTTCGAAGAACGGCACCGCGCCGACGAGGTAGAGCACCTTGGGATGCTTGCCGCCGCCGGTTATCTCATCCACCGTAATCCCGTCGTCTTTCGGCAGCTTCACGTTCCATTCGGCTTCGACCGCCGCCGATGCTTTTTCATCCTTCAGGCCGTATCCTCCCGGGAGAAGTTCCGGGAAAACGCCCATCTCAAGCGCCCCGCGAAGGTTAGTGCCGGTGTAGAGCGGTATCACGTTGCTCTCTTTCGCCCGCGAAAGGGCGGTGAGTCCGGTTATCATTTCGCTCGTGCCGGTGTAGTTGAATACCATCGGCCCGACGACTACGGCGATGTTTTTCCCTTCGCGTAATATCGCGGCGGCCTCTTCGAGCGCGGTGGTATCGACGCCCGCCGATTTCGCGCCCCTTGTGAAATCCTTCGCGCCGGGTTTCATTCCTTTCGCGATTTTGCTGAGTATTCGCCCCTCCATTCCCGGGCGCGGCTGAAGCCAGACATCCGCATAGCGCGCGAGGTTTGAATCGCGCGCGTCGATGGTGACCAGCTTCGCGCCTTTCTGCATCGCCTTGCGTATCTCGACCCCGATGATGGAGAAATTGAATCGCGTGTCCAAGCCCAAGGCGAGAATCCTGTCGGCGTCCTTGATTTCCCTGATGGAGACAGGCTTCTGGAAAAGCCGCGCCCATAGCCCGATCCCGCCCCCGAGCGAACGCCGCGCCGTGGAATCAATCGCATTTGTGCCCATTACGGCGCGCGTAAATTTCTGCGCGGCATAGAGCGATTCATTTGTGCAGTCGGGGGAAATCAGCATCGCGAATTCGCCCGGCTTAAGGCCCTTGAGCTTCGCGGACGCTCTTTCCAGCGCGTCATCCCACTCGATTTCTTTCCAGTAGCTGTTGTCGCGTACCATCGGTTTGCGGGCGCGTTCGAAATGATGCGAGACTTCGCCGATGCAGAACCGTCCCTTGAGACACGCCTGCCCGTCGTTGACCTCCGGATCCAGCATTGGAAGCGCCTTGGAGAACTTGCCGTCCTTATGCCACAGTTCAAGCTGGCATCCGATTGCGCAATAGGGGCATGTCACGACGACCATGTCGTCCGGTATCCCGTCCCACTTGCTTGCCTTCTCGGCCAGCGCGCCGGTTGGGCATACCGAAACGCACGCGCCGCAGAACTCGCATCCCGCATCGAGGTGGCTTCGCCCGAACGCCGGTCCGACTATCGCATTCGAGCCGCGCCAGGTGAACGCGAGCACCGATGTGCCGCGCAATTCCTGGCACATGCGCACGCATCGACCGCAGAGGATGCATATATTGTAGTCGCGGTCGTAGAACGGGTCGCCGCGCTCGGTTTCGATACCGCGGTACATTATCGGGTAATTGATCTCGGTCACCCCGAGCTTATCGACGACATCCTGCAGCTCGCACTGGTTGTCGTTGGGGCAGTAGCGGCATCCCGATGTCACCCCCGCTTTCCTTACGGTACCCATAAAAGTGCGGCATTCCTCGGACTCCCCGCAGATGAGGCAACTTGACGGATGCTCGCTGAGGATGAGCTGGAGCACCTCGCGGCGTATTTCGTTGATGGCGACCGAGTTGGTCTTTATTTTCATGCCATCCGCGGCTGTGGTGTAGCACGAGAGGGGATAGCCGCGTATGCCCTCGATCTCGACGATGCACAAACGGCATCCGCCATACGGCGAGAGGTCCTTGTGCGAGCAGAGGGTGGGTATATAAATACCGTTCAGCTCCGCCGCTCGCAACACCGTCACGCCCTCGGGAGCGCTGAATTGTTGCCCGTTGATTTCAAGTGTTATTGTTTTCTCTTCAGCCATTTTCCTTATCCTGCGTTTAGTCTGAAGCTATGACGATGGCGTCGCCCGCTATCGCGTCGAACCGGCATATCTCATAGCAGGCACGGCACTTGATGCACTTCGATTCATCGATGTTATGAGGCTCCGACCGCGGGCCGATTATTGCCTCGGTCGGGCACACCTTCACGCACTGCTGGCAGCCGGTACATTTACCCGGGATGACGCGGTACACCACCAGGTCGCGGCATACCGCCGCCGGGCACTTGTGATCCTTCGCGTGGGCGAGGAATTCGTCCCGGAAATATTTCAGTGTCGAGAGCACCGGGTTCGGCGCGGTATTGCCAAGGCCGCACAGCGCCGCGCCCTTGATGACGTTGCCGAGTTTTTCGAGCTTGTCGAGGTCTTCGACTTCGCCCCTTCCCTCGGTGATCTTCGTCAGGATATCGACCAGGTGCCGGGTCCCGACGCGGCATGGCACGCATTTGCCGCATGATTCCCTCTGCGTGAAGTTGAGGAAATATTTCGCGACATCGACCACGCAGGTGTCCTCATCCAGCACTATCAATCCGCCGGAACCCATTATCGACCCGGCTTTCGCGAGGTTCTCATAATCGATGGGGGTATCGAGAAACTCCTCGGAGAGGCATCCGCCCGACGGCCCTCCCGACTGTACGGCCTTGAACGGCTTGAACAGGCCGCCGCCGATGTCGAAGATTATCTGGCGGAGGGTCATGCCCATCGGCACTTCGATAAGCCCGGTACGGCGTACGCGTCCGACGAGCGAAAATGTCTTGGTGCCCTTGCTGGTCTCGGTGCCGTAGCCCGTGAACCATTCAGCGCCATTGCGGAGGATATTTGGAAGCGTACCGAGCGTCTCGACGTTGTTGATAATCGTCGGTTTGCCCCAAAGGCCCTTCTGCGCGGGGAATGGCGGGCGGCTGCGGGGCATCCCGCGCGCGCCCTCTATCGACGCCATCAGCGCGGTCTCCTCGCCGCATACGAATGCCCCGGCGCCTTCCTTTATCTTGACATCGAAATCGAAGCCGGAGCCGAGGATATCCTTACCTATCAGACCGATTTCCTTCATGTCTGCGATGGCCTTCTCAAGGCGCTTGATGGCGAGCGGGTATTCAGCGCGGATGTAGATATAGCCCTTCGTAGCCCCGATGGTGTATGCCGCGATTAGCAGTCCTTCGAGCACGGCATGGGGGTCGCCCTCGATAAGCGAGCGGTCCATGAACGCGCCGGGGTCGCCCTCGTCGGCGTTGCATATCATATATTTCTGATCGGCATCGATTTCCTTCGCCGTTTTCCATTTGAGCCATGTCGGGAAACCCGCGCCGCCACGCCCTCGCAAGCCCGACTGCTTGACGATTTCCAGCACTTCATCGCGCGACATCGACATCGCTTTCGTCAGCCCGATATATCCGTCGCGCGCGAGGTAGTGGTCGATGTCGTTCGGGTCGATAAGCCCGCAGTTGCGAAGCGCTATCCGTACTTGCGGCTTGAGCATCGGGTGGTCGAAGAAGCGCGGCATGCCGTCAAACTCCCCCTCCGCGCCGAAATGCCCGACAGCGTCATCGGCGGGAATTTCCTTAACGGTAAAAATCTTTTTAATGATGCTCTCCGCTTTCGCGGGGGAGACGTTGGCGAAGCTTATGCGCGGCTTGCCCGGGAGCTTCACGTCCATCAGCGGTTCGAGGTAGCAAGGGCCGATGCATCCGACTTCCATGATGTCGGCCTCGACACCCGCATCGCCGAGGGCCTGCTCGACGGCTTTCCACGTCTTCATCGCCCCGGCGGCACGTCCGCAAGAACCCGCGCCGAATATGATGATCGGGCGTTCGTTCTCCTCGAATGCGCGCCATTTCTCCTTCGCGGCGGCCCGGCGCTGGTCAAGAATTTTCGTATTCATCAAGTACTCCTCTGAGTTTCAGCACATTCAACTGCGGATATATGTCGTCGTCGATCTTCACCACCGGCGCGAGCGCGCAGCATCCGAGACACGCCACCCGGTTCAGGTCGAATTTCCTGTCTTCGGTGGTTTCACCCGCGCCGATTTTCAGGTGGTATTCCAGCGAATTGAGAAGCTGCTCGCCGCCGCGGACATGGCATGCCGTGCCCATGCAGACGTGGATATGATGTTCGCCGGGGGGATGGAAGCGGAACTGCGCGTAGAACGTCGCAACGCCGTAGATCTCGTTCTCGGTGATACGCAATTTCCTCGCGACCACGCTTATCGCTTCGGGCGAAAGGAAACCTTCGGCATCCTGCACGCGTTGCAGGATGGGTATCAGGTTCTCGCGAGAGGAGACAAAACCTTCCAACAGGGAGGTGGTTGTAGTAATGGCCATCCCGGGTCCTCCATAGATGGAAATAGATTGAAACAGGTTTTAATTATTCCGGAAACAGGCTCCCCGCGCGGGACACCCGTTTCCACGGGGATTGCTCCCTGCGCTATTCGAGCCCGAGCCTGGTCAGCTCTTTCGCCAGCCCATAGGTATCCTTATCCGTATTGAACAGCGTGATTCCCGCGCGATTGGCGAGATCGATGACATCCTGTAACGGTTCCTTTCCACGCACCATTACGATGGCGGACACATCGACGAGGTTCGCCGTGGCGATAAGGTTCTTGTGGGTCTGGATCGTGATGAGAAGGTCGTTCGGTTTGGCGCCGGCGACTATGTCGCTGACCATATCGGAGATGTAAACGCCGTTGACATCCTTGTCGTAGATTTCGTTGAATGCTTTGAGATTGAGTTTTTCCTTCAGCTCTGAAACTTTCATGGTTATCCTTCCTCTCAAGTCTCGCGTTGATAATGCCGCTTCCGGACGGCTATCCTAATATATTTCGGTCAAACCGATATCGGCGATAACCTCCCCCTCGCATACGTCGATATTCGAGATGAAGCTGCACGGCACGAAGAAAATGCTCTTCCCGGCCGATTTGATGCGGCTGTTGAAGTACTCGGTGAGCGCCCGGGCGGCTTCGAGGTCGACGCATTTCCCTTTGACGTGCGAAGTGTCGGAGCATAGCGCGACATAGATCCATGTGTCGCCGCCGCCGAGGAGCTCGCGCATCTGGCCCGCGTTGCAGTTTTCCATGCAGTTCGTGCAGAGCATGAGCCCCACGACGCTGTCGAGCTTCACGATGCGTCCGCAGGCGGTGCATTCGAGGTCGAATTTAACGGCCTGGGAGCTCCCCATGTATTTCCACGTATAATCCCCCTCGACATAGTTGTCGATGGGCGGTGTCTGCTCGCTGGAGAAAAACGATCGCCTCGCCCCGGTCTGGGCGCATCCCTCGGTCACGATATACCCGTTACGAAGGTTGACGATAGACCATTTATGCTGACATTTGCCTTCGGCCATTAATCCTCCTCTGATGCCCCGGCCCGAGTATATGGAATCCCGTAGCACCGGGTGCTTCCCGGTTGACCACATCTACCGGGTCAGCCGGAATACAGGAGTTATACTCCTCTCGGCTTTCCCTCCTCAGACCGGTTCGATGGAAATGCTCCAGAAAATAAATACACCTGATATAGGAACATCGAGTGATTTGGCTAATCCATCGACAAGTGAAAATTATATCATGGGCTGTTAAAAATCAAGCCTTATTTAGGGAGACAAGCAAGAAAAAGCAGCGCCGCAAGATAAGAATCTTCGCGGCTTGGCGATGGCCCGGTTTCAGTTAAAGTTGCGGGAGGATGCCGTTATCAAGCTGAGCCCTTCTGCCGGAGATAATTAACCGTTGCCATGATGAACAGCAGCAAGAGCGGCATACCCAAGGCTACAGGCAAGACTTTGCCCGGGTTCAGGTTCTGTTTTGCGGCAACGTGAAAATGAGTGATCTTGCTTACGCGCGGCGTATCACTGGTTGGCGCGGCGGCTACGACGATAAGGGAATAGTCGCCCGCTTTCACGAAGTGGATTTTCCAGTTGAGCGGCAGAGCCTGGCCGGCTTCAATTGACCCGATAAAAAGGCCTTTCTCGGCGCTCCAATCTTCGAGGTCGACCGGCAGCTTGTTTTCGTTATCGACAAGGGAAATATATGTAGTAATTTCGGCAAGCGGTTGATCTCCTGTGTTGGTGATTTGGCCTTCGATGGTCACATAGTCACCGGCGGTGCCGTTCAAGTCGCTGGAGGATAGAATCTCTAATTTCAAAGGCAACTCCTGCTGCGCATAAGCATTGATATGCGCGGCAAGCATGAGCAAGCAGGTTAGAAAAACGGTTATGATCTTCAGCTTGTCTTTCATATCAGTCGCTTTTGATGACTCCATTCCGGTCGAAATTTCTCATCGCGAACCAAAGAAGCAACAGCGCAATTACGCAAAAGACCACCAGCGGGAGCAGGTAGACTGTGTTCTGCAGGATTGAGGTTTGATAGTCGACGAGGACATTGTCCAGGGAGGAAAAGATGTTGTCTATGGGATTGATCCTGCCGAACAAAGCGGCGGCAGGATTGTTTTTGAGCGTGGATGAAAAAAGGGCAGGGATCGAGAATATCAATAGAATTATCAAGGAGGTTGTAAGAGTATTCTTGCTTGACCTATAGAGCAACGAGACGGCAAAGATTATCATTATCAATCCTACCGCGCCGAGGGTTCCAAGCAACGCGGTATATGCAATGAAATAGAAAGCCAGGTTAGTACCGCTGGATGCGACCAGGATGTAAGGGATTGAGACGATGAAAATCAGGAACCAGGATGCGAGGGAAGCGAGCAGCTTGCCGCTGACCAGGTCTCTCAGGGAGACGGGCGCGAGGAAAAGGCTTTCAGCGGTCTGGTTTTCAAATTCCGTCGTTATAATGGATGAGGCATCGATGACGATTATTAACAAAGCCACGCCGATGATGATCTTGGAAAGCAACCACAACATCTCGGTCTGGTCGAGCAAGCTCAGCTCTTTGTTGGTCAGCAGCAAGTAGCTCGTGATGCTGAAAAGCAGTGCGGCGATCAAGAGCCATACCGTGCTCTTCCAGGTATAAAGCTCCGCTTGAATCTCTTTTAACCAGATATGTTTAATCATTTTTTTTCGAATCAGTCAGCGCCAGGAAAGCTGCGGTTAGATCCCGGCTTCCGGTCGTTTGCATAAGCTCTTTAATCGTCCCCTGGGCTGTCAAACTGCCTTGGTTGATGATTGCAATACGCGAACACAGGCTTGAGACTTCATGTAGAAGATGCGAAGAATAAAATATCGTTACACCCCGGTTGTTGAGTTCTCTCAGAAGGTTCTCAATGTCCTCCTGGCCCTGGGGATCAAGACCCAGCGTGGGCTCATCGAGGATGAGTATTTCGGGATCGTTTATCAAGGCCCTCGCAAGACCGAGCCTCTGCTTCATCCCCCGCGAGTACGCCCCGATCCTCTTATGTTTGTTCGCGCTCAAGTCGACTTCCGACAGGAGTCGTGTAATCCTTTGTGAAGCGGCGTCCTTTTCGAGGCCATAGAGATTCGCGAAAAATAACAAATATTCCTTTGCGGTCATCCAATCATAGAATCCCCTGCTCTCCGGCACCACGCCAAGTATCCGGGCCGTCTTATGACGGTCTTGCGCATCCAGTCCGGTCACGGTGACACTACCGCTGTCAGGCCTGAGGATACCGGTGAGCATCCTGATGGTGGTTGTCTTACCGGCTCCGTTTGGTCCCAGGAAACCGAGAAATTCACCCTTTAAGATTGATAAATTCAGGTCGACCACGGCCCTGGTTCTGCCGTATGACTTGCTGAGGCGATTTATGGCGATGACTTCATCCATGATTCTTTCAGGATTTTTCGGGATTGCTCCAGAATATATTAATCAATATGGCGGATAAGCTTATGATAATCAGAAACCAGCTGACGAAGAAATTGGTCGCTTCCTGACTGTCAGGAACATCATAGAGGAATTTCATGTAGAGACCCAGCATCAGCAATGCTATGGATATGAATAGAAATATCTGTCTCATAATTATCAATTCTCCCACTGGAAGCTGTTTACGATGGCTGTAAATGTGTCCTTCAGCTTGTCATAATCCGCCTGTGGCGCGGTAAGTGTGATAACACCGGCCTGATCCGCCCCGGTAAAATAGGTGCGCATGGTTTCAACGGTTGCATTGTTGGCGGTATCGGTATAAACGAGCTGGAAAGCTTCGGTATTGTTAATACTGGTTTTGATGTAGTCAATACGCGCGTAGTCGGTAAGAGTCTTTTTCAGTTTTGGCTCATCCTGGCTCAGGATGTAGAGCTCAAGGGTGCTGTTGTCGGGTACGTCCATAAGTACCACCGAGCCTGAGATGCTCGAATGGCTCAGGGCATAGCCACCGGGTTTTTCTCCGGCTTCGACCCGCCAGTCCCCCGGGAATTTAACGGTATAATAATTCTCCCTGGAATCCTTGTTATGATACGCATTGAAAACCTCCGGCTTATCATTGACTGTGACAGGTTGTTCCGGGGTCGGTTTCAATGAAGCCGGGTTGGAATTGTGGATTGCCCTGCTGCCGGAAAGAGGACCGAAGGAATATAAAAATAGTACAACCAGGGCGATCAAAGTGAGTATGAAAATAATAATGACCTTGCTGTTCATGAGTAATCACCATGTTTGAAGACACCAGTGGAATAAAAAACGCCCAAGCTATAGAACGTCAAAAGGGGAAATTACGGAAACATTACATTTAAAAACCGGGCATTGCCACCTGGAATAATATCCTTGATAAATGGAGCTACGGGGAATCGAACCCCGGACCTCTTGAATGCCATTCAAGCGCTCTCCCATCTGAGCTATAGCCCCAAGGCGGAAGATATTCTACCATGTGGATGAAGGCAGGTAAAGATGGGGAGGAAGGGGAACAAGGCGGAAAACGATGATTGAGATCAAGACCGGGAAGAGAGAGTTCGATGAGTTCTGGCCGAAGGTGCGGGGATTCCTCGAAGCGGATGTCCGCGAGATTCCTTACAAGGGGCGCACTGTGCGCGGCTACCGAAGCCCCGACTGCCCCTATATCTGGTTCCGCGACCACATCCATATGATGGAAGCCACCGTCTACATGGAGAAGGACATCAAGAATGCCGTCGAATTCATGCTCAAAAAGCAGCAGCCCGACGGCTCATTCTTCGATTACATATCCCCCGAAGGCGAGATGCTGAGGGTGCCGACTGAGGCCGATGTCGAGTACCTCGCGGTGATAGGGGTCTACAGGGCGTGGAAGGCATCGGGGGATGACGAGTGGATGAAGAACTGCCTGCCGAAACTGGAGAAGGGGCTGGAATATTGCACTTCGCACCCGTGGCGCTGGGATGAAAAACACAAGATGATCAAGCGGGCATATACTATAGATACATGGGATTTCGATTACCGCGAAGACCTCAACGAAATCCACTGGCCCGGCAAGATCGATGACAAGACCCATTTCGGCATCATGCACGGCGACAACAGCGGGCTGCATTATGCGTATAGGCTGATGGTGGAGATGATGACCGCCTCAGGTAGTAAAAAGGAAGCCCGGAAATATCTGTACAAAGCCAATAAGCTTCGCAGGCGGGTGAATAAGCTCCTTTTCAACGGGAAGTTCTACAGGCACCGGTTCCCGCTCGATGACGTGCGGATTCCCGGAGTTAATGAGGAGGAGCAACTCTCCCTATCAAACGCTTATAACCTTAACCGGGGACTTCCTACTGTTGAGATGGCGCAGTCAATCATCGAGGAATACCAGTCGCGGCGTAATCCGGAGAAGGCGTTCGCGGAATGGTACAGTATCGATCCGCCGTTCCCGGTCGGCGTATTCGGTTCTGAAAAACTTGTTCCAGGCTCGTATGTCAACGGCGGAATCATGCCGCTTGTCGGAGGGGAACTGGCAAGGGGGGCATTCAAGTTCGGGTATTCCGATTATGGGGTAGATATTCTGCGGCGGTATTTCGAATTGATCGACCGAACCGGGGAATCCTATCTGTGGTACTTCCCGAACGGCAAAGCTCCCACTGCCGAGGAGAGCACGTCGCCGGAGGCGCTCCCCACAGACGGATGGGGATCCTCGGCGATGGCGGCTGCATTCATAGAAGGATTAGCCGGAATCAATGATGAAGCAGGTCGATTCGAGTTCATCGATCTGAGGCCGCGCTGGTTTTCCGCTGGAGTAAACGAAGCGGATGTTCGGGTCAGCTATGCCGCTTCAGGAGCGAGTTTCGGGTATTCATTCAGGCATTATGCCGACGAAGGGCGGATCTTGCTGGAAGTTGAACCGGGGAATCATAGCGTGCGGGTCGATATATTAATCCCGGAGGGAGTACACATTGAAGAAACAGTGCGTTTCGAGGATGATCCTTACTTAAGAAACGCGTTTATATTTCGCGACGGCACACATGTAAAAGCGCATTTTGTGAGTGGGAATGATCCTGTGAAAATTGAGATCAAATATGAGAGGCTTTAGCCGAACCAGATGAAATTACTTTTTCAGCCATCTCTCTCTATTCTCATTTACAAACCCATCATCCCTCAATTCAGGATACGCGTTCCATATCCTGTCAATTTCCTCCATCTGGCTGGGGGATAAATCGAGGCCTGGGTCGATGCACCTTCGGTTTTCGAGTAATCCCTGACGCCTTAATACTTCGTGAATTCCCGGGATGCATCTCGCGAAATTATTGCGCGCATCGAATATCGCGGCGTTGGCATCGGTAAGCTGCATCCCAGTTCTAAGCAACTCGGGCGAAACGGCGCTGCGCGACTCCCTGAGCCGCTTGACTTCATCGAGCATCGCAACCGCATTGCGGGTCCAAACCGCCCACTGCCCGAGTAAGCCGCCCGCGATTCGCGTCTTCAACCCGTTGCCGAAATCGAATTCGGTCAGCAGGTCGAACAGGATGTTGTCGTCATTCCCCGTATACAGCGCGATTTCATCATTCCTTCCCGATGCCGCCACCGCGCGCGCGACTTCGAGCGTTTCGTATCGGCTGAACGGCGCTATCTTTATCGCGACGACATTCTCGATTTCCGCGAACCGTGCCCAGAATTCGAATCCGAGCCGCCGTCCTCCAACCGCCGTTTGCAGATAGAAGCCGAACAACGGGATGATTTCCGAGACAGCTTTACAATGCGCAATCAATTCGTCATCCGATGCATCCTTCATCGCGCCGAGGCTGAGAAGTCCCGCGTGATAACCTGCATCGACGGCGGTCTGCGCTTCCGAAACCGCCTGCGATGTATCCCCGCAAATTCCCGCGATGAGCGCTATCGGACGTTCAGCTTCATTCCATTCTTTTTCGGTATTGCGAACATTCTTCAGAACCGGCTTGTAGAGCCCGATTACGGGGTCGCGTATCTCGAATTGCGTCGTATGCACGCCGACGGCCAGCCCTCCGGCTCCGGCATCGATGTAGTACCGCGTCAGCCCCCGCATCCGCCGTTCATCGAATTTACCATCGGCATTCAACGCGAGCGGATGCGCCGGGATTACGACCCCATGTCTGAGGTTCGCGAGGATGGCATCGGGCGGCATCGGTAAACTGCTCACGGCTCAGAAGCTCCCATCCCGAGTTTCGAAATGCGTGGGTTTATTGTATACGGGCAGGTCGCTCATCACCCAGAATGATATCCATTCAATCATCTGCTTCAGCGATACGGACGGTTCGCCGAAAAGCTCCACGGAAAGCGATGCGTCGCTCAACAGCGCGGTATCCGTTCGCTCCCCGGTGAATATCGGGTCCTTTTTCATCAGGCGCCCGAAATGGTTCGCCACGCCGCTTACCGAGATGCTGTCGGCGCCGGTGATGTTGATGACCTTCGGCGGTGACTGGCAATATTGCAGGCAGAGCAGCGCGCGCTCGCATGCATCGGCCTGCCATATCGCGTTGAAGTAACTCATCGTAAGGTCGACCGGTTCCTCGTGCCAGATTTTGAGCGCGATGTCGACGAGGACGCCATAGCGAAGTTCCACCGCGTAGTTCAGGCGGAAGATGCACACCGGCGTGCCGTATTTTTCGGAATAGTAGGTGAACACCCGCTCGCGCCCGAGGCATGACATGGCGTATTCCCCGACCGGCCCCGGCTCGACATCCTCCGCCGGACCGTCCGATATCACCGGGAAGAGCGGGTATACATTGCCGGTTGAGAATACGACGGTATGCGCATCGATGAATCTCGCCGCCGCGAGACCGGGAAGGAATGCATTCAATGTCCACGTAAGCGGACGGTTCGATGACGCGCCGAATTTCATCCCGGCCATGTAGATGACATATGGCGCGTCGGGAAGTTTATCAAGCGCGCCGGGCTCCAGCATGTCGCACGTGATTGTCGCGATGCCGGCGCTTTCGAGGGTTTTTATCACGCCCTTGTCGGGGAACAGATCGACCGCGGTTATCCCGATGTCCCTCCCGGCTTCATCCGCCGCGCGCTTCGCCATGATGCACAAACTCGGCCCCATCTTACCCCCCGCGCCGAGGACAAGAATCCCGCCTTCAAGGGCTGAAAACACCGCCGGAAGCCGTGGTGTGGGTTTGGTGAGAATTTCGATAAGCTTCTCTTCGGAGTCGATCGGCGTCTCGGGGAAACGCCTTACGGATTCATTCAACGTCAAACTTCACTTCCTCCGTCATCCCCCCTGCGTACCGCCCCCACCGGGCAGACTTGCACGCAGAACCCGCATGAAACGCACGTTGCGGGGATGATCTTGTAAACACCATCTTCGTTGGAAATCGATTCGTGCGGGCATCGCTGCCTGCATATGTCGCACGAGATGCACAGCTCGACATCTATGTGATGTGGTATCTTCTGTCCGCGTACAATCTCGCTCGAGCCGAGCACTGAGCCGCCTGAAACCTTCCCCCTGAACGCCGCCACATTTGGATATCCCTTCAAATCCATCCACGCTTTAAGTCCCGCGATGAATTTCCCCGCGACTTCATAACCGTTCATATATATTGCGGTGCATACCTGTACCGCGCCCGCGCCCGCGAGGAGATACTTGATGACATCCGCCGCCGAGGTCGTCCCGCCCGATGCCGCGACATCCATGCCGGTCGCCGGAGAAATGCGGCTGACCCATAGCATGGGAAAATGAAAGGCGAATGCCCCCCCGTGCCCGGCGGCGCCGCCATGCATTATCGGCCTCTCGTTTTCGATGTCGATATCGAGTCCCGCGAAGCGGTTGAACATCACCACGCCCCGCACTCCCATAAACTCAAGTTCCGTAACCACGAGTTCGATCGATGTGAGCCGCCCGGGAAGCTTGACCGCGACCGGGATGGAGACGGCATCCAGCACGGCTTCAACAGCCCGGTATATCACCGATTCCGCGATGTCACCGTTTGCCGTTACCGAGCCGTACGGGCATGAGACATTCAGCTCGATCGCGGGCGCGCCCGCATCCTGCATGCGCTTCGCATAATCGCGCCATCCGTCGCGGGTTATGCAGTTTATTGATGGGATTACCGGTATTTCAAGCTCGGTATTCGCGCGCTGGATTTCCTCGGCATAGCGCTCCGGGCCCCAGTCCGATGCCTGCTCGAAGCTGTAGAAGACCGATGCGTCGCCGCGCTTGATGAGTGAATAACACGGCGCGGGATCGACGCGCGATGTCTCATCCTCGAACAGCGATTTCATCACGGCCGCGCCGAAACCGGCTTCCCGGCATCGGTGCAGGCGAGCGATGTCGCGGGTCATCCCCGATGAAGCGGCGATGAGAGGGCTGTCGAGCTTCAGGCCGAGGTATGTGATGCTGATATCAGGCATCTCGTGTATATTCCGGCACCTTCTCTTTCTTGACCTGCAGCTCGTTGCGTTCGTCGAGATGAACGACATGCCAGAAATGGTCGTAAGCGCTGTCGCGTGGAACTATCGCTCCGCCGGGTGAATCCGAGATGATATGCGAGCCGCGTGATTCGTAGCGCATCTTCGCCGATGTCAGGAACGCTTTCGCTATCGTGATGTTCGCGATGGCGAAGTTCCCCTGGTGCCAGTTTTTCTCTTCGTATTGTATACCCTTCTTATGAAGTTGCGTCAGTTTATTGAGCGCTTCGGTAAAACTTTTCCGGTTGCGAACCGCACCCATTGCATTCTTGAGCGCGTTGCCGACCATGAGCGAAGCTTCCAGCAGGTTGTATCCCGAAAGGTTCCGTCCGTCGCGGATTATCTGCTCGAGACGGTCCTGCGGGATGGTGCCGGACGCGTGCTGCCTGGCGTCGATAGTGGAGTAGCGCGCCGCGTTGGCCCCTGCTATCGCGCCCATCACCTGGCAATCCATGAGGGAATTGCCGCCGGGACGGTTCGCGCCGTGTGGTCCGCCCGCGCATTCGCCGCAGGCATATAATCCGGATACCCCGGTATCGGCGCTCTTGTTTATCAGAATGCCGCCGAGAAAATGCTGCGCTTCGTGCCGTATTTCGACCGGGAAATGATGCAGGTCTATCCCGCGCGTCTTGAACCACTTGGCGACGTCGGGATTGTCCTTCTCGAGCCTTTCCAGCGGGGTAGCGGCATATTCAAGCCGCCTGCCGCCCTTCCAGCATTTCGCGAGGATTTTTTTATGGGTTTCTTCAGTCAAGCCGTACGGATTGAAACGGAAATCGAGGTAGACTTCCTCATCGCGCGCGACCGCTTCCCGTATTTTAATATCCACCGGAAGCGCCTTGGATTCGGCGGATACCGGCCAGCTTGCGCCTTTCAGGAACAGCAGTTCGAGCGGGCTTTCGCATCCGTCGGGAAGTTCCATCTCATCGAGTATCTCCTCCCCTTCATGGTTGACCACCCTCGGCAACGCGCGCAGCATGCTTCCCGAGCACGCCATCCGGGTCTGCGGCGACACAAGCCCGTACTGGATGAACTCGAGGTTGACCAGTTTCGCCCCGGCGAGAAGCGCGCTGAAGAACGGGATGGCGTCGGAGCGGTTGGGATACAGCGGGCTTCCGAAAAGCGCTCCCGGCCCGCCGGTGGCCAGTATGAGTGAGTTGGCGGTGATGACGGCGGTCTCGTTGAGCGTTTTTGTACGGGCGAGGATCCTCCAGTTCATCCCTTCCCCCTTGGATTTCTGGAATGTAAGAAGCTGATGGTCGTCGAGGAACTTGACCCCTTTCCTGCTGGCTTCCTTTAAAAGGACGGAGTGGATGTGATTGGCGGTGTACGGCCCGGTATAACATGCGCGGGGATATTCAGAGCCGTCCGTCCTGAATTGTATTGTATTGCCTATGGAATCACGCGCCCAGGGTACGCGCAGCTTTTCGAGAAATTCGAATGCCCCTTTAGCCTTCAAAGCTTCGAGGATGGCGATATTTGGGTCTGAAACCATCCCCCCGCCGAAGAATATATCTTCCGCATGCTTCTTCTTCGCGAGGTCCCCGCCGGGAGGCGTATGCTCGAAAGCCACGTGGAATGCCATCCTGTCGGAACATGCGGTGGCGGTAAGGCCATCCGAAGTTGGGTCGCCGTGGGACATCACCATCACGCGCAGCTCGCGATTCGTCTCCAGGGCGGCCAATGCCGCGCGAAGCCCGGCTCCGCCGGCGCCTATGATGAGTATGTCTGTCTTGCTGACGCTCATCTGCTCAATCCGCATCCCCGCCGGTACAAGTCTGAAAATTGCGCCCGGCTAAAAACCATATGAATCCAACGGACGGTTCCATTCATCGTAAACCGCTTCGATGTTCTCATACGGGTCATTCTTACCCCATTCGGCCACCGCAATCATCCCGCCTCTGCCGCGCTCGAGCGCCTTGCGCACACGGCGCACCGCGTCGCGGACATCATCGGGGGTCCCGAATGGAAGTATGTGCTGCCGGTCTATTTCCCCCCAGAACGTAATCTTCCCACTGAAGCGCTTCCCGAGCTCTTCGATATCCATGCAGAACAACTGCGAGTTCACGGCGTCGAAGCCGATTTCGATGAAATCCGGAAATATGTCCGCGACATAACCATCCGTATGAAAGAAAACCCATTTCCCCTTTGCATGCAGGATATCGGCATAGTCCCGGTAAAGCGGTTTGAACATGTTACGCCACATCACCGGGGATATCAACATACCCGTCTGATGCCCCCAGTCGTCCATGAACGAGACGCCGTCGACATCTGTATCCGCCAGCATGCGCATTTCCATGCAGTAGAAATCGTGCAGCATATCGAGCAGCCTCATTACTTCTTTCGACCCATATGCCAGGTCCATGAACAGCGCTTCGGTGCCTCGGAGGAATTGGATCCTCTCGAAGGGACGGGTGTCCGCGCCGATTTTCATGAACTTATCCGACGCGGTGCAGCTTGGGCCGATGCGCGAGAAGTCGGCATTTTTAAGTATTTCATATGGTGGCCTGAATTTGTCGAGCTTCGACCAGTCGGCGAGGGGAGGATGTTTCACCTCGCCGATGACCCCGAGTTCCGCGGCGCGCCATATGCATCCCCACGCGTCGGTATATTCCCCGACCTGGTACTTTTCCCCCCTGACCCTTTCGCCGATGCCGTACTCGTAATCCGGTATCCCGAAATCGTTCGGGAACCGCTCGATAAGCCGGGCATATTCGTCCCCGCGAAGCATCGTCACCGCCGGGAGCGTCCAGACATCGCGTGGTACGCGCGGTACCGGCTCGTGGCTGAGGGTACGTATGACCAGTTCTCGCGAAGTCGGCATCGTGGTTTACGGCTCGAAAATTATCTTGATTCCTTCTTTATTCTTGTATGTTTCAAATGCTCTCTCATGCTCTTCAAGCGGGAAGCGGTGCGTGACGAGCCGCTCGAACGGGAAGCCGCCCGATCTTACGAGTTCGAGGGCCATTTCGAGGTGTGATGCATCGCTCGCCCATGTGCCGCGAATGGTGATGTTCTTGTATGTGACATCGGAATACATCTCGAGCGCCACCGGTTCCGCCGGTACAGCCGCGCCGCTGTTCACATATGTCCCGCCGCGCCGCAGGATATTGAGCGCCTCGCGGAATACAGACGGGTCGGGGGTGGTATCTATTACCACGTCGGCCCCGATGCCGCGGGTTATATCCATTACAATTCCGGCGCGCTCCTCAGCGGTTGTATCGGCTTTCGTGAGTATTTCAGTCGCCCCGAAATGCGGTGTCATTTTCGCCTTTGGATTCAGGCTGTTCGTGATGATGACGATATCGTCCGCGCCTTCCCGCTTCGCGAACGCCGCCTGGAAAATGGCCACCGGTCCCGCGCCGAAAATGGCCACGCTGTCGCCGGGAATGATTCCCGCCTGCTCGTGGGCATGCGCGGCGGTTGTGCCCGAGCATGTCGCCGCGACGAGGGTGGCGGGGTCGTCGCCGGGTTCAAGCGGAAATATCAACGTACCCTTTCTAAGCAAGATATATTCCGCATAGTTGCCGGACAGGTGCGGCGTCTCGGCGCACGATATATTTATCCCGTAAACCTTCCGCTCCCGGCACAGGAACTGCTCTCCGCGCCTGCAGAACTCGCATATGCCGCACGTAAGGCTTCGCTCCCATATCACCGGGTCGCCGGTATTGACCGGCTCGCCGTGGACATCGACGGCATCCGGGCCGACCTCTGCCGCTTCGCCGACCCCTTCGTGTCCGAGGATAATCGGAAGCGGCGTGCGCGGGTCTCTTCCTTGCATCATATGGATATCGGAGCCGCATATCCCGGCTGCGGTAACACGCGCGAGCACCTCTCCCTCGCCGGGGGTGGGAAGGTCGAACCCGGCAACCCTGAGCGGCTTGTTGAATTCTTCGAGTATGAGCGCGCGGGACTGCATATCGTCTCCATAATTCCCGCCCTTGTAATGATACGGCGGTGGCCCTACAATATTACTACATTATCGATGACGATTCCCGGCTGCGCGGCCCGGAGGGAGCAATCAAGAGTATAAACTGGATAATCATCGGAGCAGTGATATTCGCGGTTGTCGCGTTTGTCACGAGTCCATTCCAGATCGCCGGAAGACAGCCCGTCGACCTTTTGTCCAAATCGGCCCTGAAAGAAGCTCCGAAGGAAGAGATCCGATTCCGCGCGATGTTCAACGAGTACCAGGTCGACTATTTCAACCGTATGGCCGAGAAGTTCGAGAAGCTGCATCCCGGCGTGGATGTGGTTATCGAACGCGTCACCGGCGGCTCATGGACCGATTTCGAAGTCGCGCTGTTGAACGATTTCTGGAGCCGCCATCCACCCGATGTCGCACTGATATCTGAAATAACGCTCATGCGGCTGATCGACGCGGGCATGCTCGAAACCGCGCCGCCCGATATCGCGCAGGGGCTGAAGGAGATTCTGGTCTCCGACGATTTGAAAAAGGCGCTGTATCGCGGCGACACGGTGTACGGCACCATCTACGGCGCGACATGGCAGGGGATATTTTACAACAAGGACCACTTCATCGAAGCCGGACTCGACCCGGAACATCCGCCCGAAAACTGGGACGAGCTGATCGAATACGCGGGCAAGCTGACCAAGTATGACGAAAATGGCAAGGTTCTTCGCGCCGGGCTGAGCCTTCGCAAGGAAGGCTATGCGGTCGGCACCGCGATGAAATTTTACGACTTCTTCTTCTCCGCGGGGGGAAGGGTTTACAACGAGGAGAAGACAAAAACCCTCATCAACAGCGAGGCGGGGGTCGAAGCGCTCCAGCTCTACCTCGATATCCTGTATAAATACCGCTACGACAGCTTCCAGGTGGAAGGGGATTTCGACGGGTTCATCAACGGTACCGTGTCCATGTTCTGCCGCGGACCGTGGGTGATTAAATCGCTCCACGACCGCGCGCCCCAGATTAACTGGGGAGTAGGGCATATCCCGGCGAAGAAGTTCAGTTCATCCAACGGCGGCATATATCCGCTGTGCGTTGCGTCGGAAAGCAAACACAAAGACCTTGCCTGGGATTTCGTCCGCTTCCTAATGGACCCCGAGAACAACGCCGAGCACTACCGGCTCGAGATGAGCTTCCCCTTTGTTCCCGAAGCCGCGGCATTGCCCGAATTCAAGAACAACAAGGCATACCAGTCGTTTTTAACCCAGCCCAATGTCATCGCCATCACCATCGTGCCGAGGATGAACGAAATCGAGACGATGATAGGCAATACAGTCGTCGATGTCGCTCGGAACGACAAGGACCCGAAGACCGAACTCGACGCGCTCGCGACGAAGATAAACGCGATACTCGCCAAAGAAGCGACAGGCTCGAAGGGCGCGTCGATGAATCCCGAACTTGTTGCATGGGGATTGCTTATCGCCGCAGGACTGGCTCTCGCCTGCTATATCATATGGTATTGGAAGCGCGAAAAGAGTGACAAGATGGCCTACCTCTTCCTGCTTCCATTCGTCGTTTACTTCGCGATTTTCTTCGTCTACCCGATTGTCTCATCGATGATATTGAGCTTCTGGGAATTCAATCCCCTCGACAAAACCCACCCGTTCGCGGGGCTTCGCAATTATACCGAATGCCTCAAGGATGAGATGTTCCGCAAATGCATCACGGTAACCATCTCCTACGCATTCTGGACCGTGCTGTTCGGCGTGGTGCTCTCGCTGATCCTCGCGATGGCGTTGAACCGCGCGATGTCCGGCGTTGGAATATATCGCACGCTCTATTTCCTCCCGGTCGTTACATCCATAATGGCCGCCACGCTTGTGTGGAAGATCCTCTACAGGGCCGATGATTTGGGCCTTCTCAACATGATACTCCACGTCTTCGGGAAAGATAACCTGCTCTGGCTGAAGGATGAAAAGCTGGCGCTTCCATGCCTTATCGCATTCGGTGTCTGGAAAAGCCTCGGCTTCAATATGATTATTTTCCTCGCCGGGCTCAAGGCCATCCCGAAGATTTACGAGGAAGCCGCCGCCGTTGACGGCGCGGGCGCGTGGCAGCGTTTCCGCTATGTCATCCTGCCGTCGCTGCGTCCGACAACCCTGTTCGTCGTGGTGACATCGCTCATTATGGCGTTCCAGGTATTCACGCAGGTTGTGGGGATGACCGAGGGCGGGCCGAATAACGCGACGAGGACAATCGTCTATCACATATACGAGGTCGGATTCAGGGACTTCCGGCTCGGCTACGCATCGGCGGCCGCGGTCGTGATGCTTATCATCGTCGGATTCATTACCTATGCGCAGATGAAGCTTATACGAGAATAATATTGGAAGATATAAAAGATATTGATGCACCTCCCGTCCCACGGCCGAAACCGATTACAAAGCGGCTGAGGAATTTCCCCGCGCATATCCTGCTGTCGATATTCGCGCTGGTCGCGGTGACGCCGTTCATATGGATGCTTCTCACCAGTTTGAAGACCGAGCCGGAAGCGACCATCCTGGACAATTTCCATTTCTTCCCGGAAAAATGGCAGTGGGTGAATTTCAGGACACTGTTCGAGCAGCATCCGATGGCGATATATTATTTAAACTCCGCCATCTACACGCTGCTTCGCTCGCTCCCAGCGTTGTTCCTTGCGAGCCTGACCGGGTTCGTCATCGCGAAATACAGTTTCCGCGCCCGCCGCACCATGTGGGTGCTCATCATCGCCACGCTTATCGTACCGTTCCAGCTTCGCCTCATCCCCATGGCGAACATGCTTTTCGGCATCGGACTGAAGAACGAATACTGGGCGGTGGTGCTACCGGGCCTGCTCGACCCGTTCGGGATATTCCTCTTCATACAAGCGTGCAAGGGGATCCCCGATGAACTCCTCGAATCGGCACGCATCGACGGGTGCGGCATCTGGCGCCAGTATATCCACGTCGCGCTGCCCCTGATTGGCCCGACATTGGCGGCTTATGCTATTATTCTGTTCATGTGGTCGTGGGGGGAGTTCCTCTGGTCGTTTATAGTGATCACCGAGACCGCGAGAATGCCAATCGAAGTTGGCATCAAGGGTTTCTCGGGTGAGCACTATTCGACATTGACGCATATGATGGCCGCGGCGACCGTGGCGGTGATTCCGGTTATCGTCGTGTTCCTTGTGTTGCAGAGGCAGTTCGTGCGCGGAGTAACAATGTCGGGACTTAAGGGTTGATGTCTGGTACTATTGCGGGCGTTATAAATAACAGGTGGTGACTCTTTAATGGGCGAGGAAAAAATCAGTATCGTGTCGGATGAGATCTCGCAGGATCTGGATGTCGTCGCGAAGTTCGGCGAAGAGAACGATATCGAGACCTTTGAAATACGAACGGTCGGGGGGAAACGCGTCCCGGATATCGATGGCGCGGTATGGAACGACCTTCTCAGGCGCGTGAAGGATACAAAATGGAAAGTGCTGTGCGTCAGCCCCGGGACTTTCAAGGGGGATTACCGCGCGAAGCGCCTTATCAGGAAGCAGTTGGAAGATGTCTTCCCGAGGACCATAGAGAAAGCGAAGGAGATCGGGGCCGAGTTCATCATCACCTTCGGATTCATGGCCGAATCCAAGGTATCGCCCCCCGATTACGTGCTCTCCGCGTTCCGTGAAAGCGCCGACATGTGCGCCGCCGCCGGACTGCCGCTCCTGCTCGAAAACGAGCCGGGTACCCTGGCCGATACAGGGCAGCGTACAGCGTCGCTTCTGAATCGAATCGGGCATCCGAACCTCCTTGCCAACTGGGACCCGTGCAACTCTAATGTATTCAATCACGTCGAGCTCGCGAAGGGCGCGCAGGCCCTCGGGGCGAAGATAAAGCATGTCCACGTGAAGGACGGCAAACCTATCCCGGGTTCGCGAAGCCCCATGTTCGGCCCCATGCAGACGGGCGAACTCGGATGGAAGGAACATCTCATCGAGTTGAAGAAGCTCGGATACGCCGGCTACCTCGGCGTCGAAACTCATTTCGAGCCGCTCTATGACAGCTCGGTGGAATTGCTCGAGGAATTGCGTGAGATAGCCGACCAGGTGGGGTTCTTCAGTTAATCATGTCCGCGCATGACAACGCCATAGATTGCCTTTTGCACTCGAAGGTGATTGCCGTATTACGCTCATCGAATTCGGCCGACGCTATCGAGTTGGTTCGCGCGTATGCCGAAGGCGGCATCGAGGCCATCGAGCTTACCACCAGTATACCGGACTGGGAATCTGTTCTCGCTGAAGCCCGGCGCACGGAAACCCACGGCACTTGTGTGGGACTCGGCACCGTCACTTCCGTCGATCTCGCTCAGAGAGCTGTAAACGCAGGCGCGCGGTTCATCGTATCGCCGATGTTCGTCGCGGATGTCGTCCAATTCTGCCACGCGATGAATGTGTTGGTCATCCCGGGGGCGCTTACGCCGACCGAGGTGGCGCAGGCAGTAGGGGCCGGGGCGGAACTGGTTAAAATATTCCCGGTCTCGGCGGTCGGGGGGGCATCGTATATTAAAGCCCTGCTCGCGCCGCTTCCCGATTTGAAATTAATACCCACCGGCGGGGTTACGCCGGATAATGCGATAGATTTTCTCAAAGCGGGCGCCGTGGCGGTCGGCATCGGAAGCAACCTCGCGCCGAAGGATGCCCTCGGGGCGAAAAACTGGCCCGCCATAACCACGGCCGTCAGGGACCTGGTGTCGAACATACGCGTCGCCCTCGATAAGCAATCACGATGAAGAAGGTTGTCACATTCGGTGAAATAATGCTGCGCCTTACGCCCCGCGACGACGCGAGGCTCACGGGCGCTGTATCGTTCGACGCCCACGCGGGCGGGAGCGAATACAATGTAGCCGCCGGGCTGCGCCGGCTCGGGTATGCATCGCGATTCATCACGAGGCTTCCCGACAACCCGCTCGGCAAGTGGGCTGAAAGCTGCATCCTGTCGAACGGCGTCGAGCTTCCCGGCGACACATTTGTACCCGGCGGAAGGCTCGGGATATATTTCCTCGAGAAGGGCGCGTCGCCAAGGCCCTACAGCGTCACCTACGACCGCGCCGATTCCGCGATATCCCGCGCGAAAGCGTCCGATTTCGACTGGGATACCGCCCTCGATGGAGCCGCCTGGTTCCATGTGTCCGGGATCACCCCCGCTCTCGGAAGCGAGCTTGCCCAAGCCACATCGGATGCAATCGACGCCACCGTGTCGAAGAAAATCCCGGTAAGCTTCGACATCAACTACCGCGCGAGGCTGTGGTCGCCCGCCGATGCGCGCAACACGCTCGGGGGGCTGCTGTCGAAAGTGAAGGTCGTCGTCACCACCGAAGAAGACCTGCAGCGCGTTTTCCAGATCGATGCCGGGGACCCGGAATCATGCACGAAGGAAGCACGGGAGCGGTTCGGGGCGGAAGTCGTCGCGGCGACGCTGCGCGATACGCAGACCGTGCTTCGCAACCGGTGGGGCGGATGCGCATGCGGTCCGGACGGCTACGCGCGCAGCGAGAGCTATGACATCGAGATCATCGACCGGGTAGGGGCGGGCGATGCTTTCACCACCGGGTTCATCGCCGGCATGCTCGATGGGGATATCGGCCTCGCGCTCGAGATGGCCTCTGCATTCTCCGCGCTGAAACAGACGATTCCCGGCGACGTCTGCACCGCGAGCCGCGCGGAAGTCGAATCGCTGATAAAATCCGGCGGCGCCGGAAGGATTCAGCGTTGAGCGGCGCTTGCATGAACGGGCGTGAACGGGCACTTTGCGCTCTTCGACGGGAACCGGTCGACAGGACTCCCATCTACTCGAATTTCCGAAATCCTCTCGCTATCGAACAGCTGACCGGCATGCGTTTCGAGGACGACACCTTCGCCGCGACCGCCGCGGCGTATCGGAAACTTCCCATCGATATGACCAAGGAAATCATGGTGCCTCAGACCGATGCACCGCCGGGATTCCGCATAAACCCCACGCGCTACGGCCTGATGCGGATGGCGCACGAAGTGAGCACGGTCGAGGAATTTGTCGATGTCGTGCGCGGCATGCCATCCTATGAAGAACAGAAGCGCGATTATGATTTCGACGGCGAAGTGCGCAAGCTCAGGGAATGGTTCGACCGGCAGCAATCCGCGGTGGGCGATTCAACTCTCGTTACCGGCAGGCTCGGGGGATGTTTCGACCCGTGCTACGACCGTTTCGGGTATGAAGTTTTCATGACGGCAATCATCACGGAGCCGGGCGCGGTCGAGGATTGCATCCGTTATTACGCCGCGCAACGCCGCTTCGAAGCCGAGGTGTTTGTCGGTGCGTCCTGCAGCGAAGCCGTCTGGTACAACGACGATATCGCCCATCTCGGCGGGCTGCTCGCGTCGCCCGATGTCATGCGCCGGGTCTGGCTTCCGCACGTGAAGTGGGCCATCGAGCCGCTACTCGACGCTGGGGTCTTCGTCGTGTATCACTCCGACGGCGACATCCGCAAGTTGCTCGGGGATATAGCGGACGCGGGATTCAGGGGGCTGCATCCGCTCGAGCCGAAAGCGCACATGGACCCGCCCGACATCAAGCCGCTGTGGGGGGAACGGTTCGTGCTTATCGGCGGGATGTGCCAGGTGAGCGTGCTGCCGTTCGATTCAGAGGCCGAGGTTCGCGCCGAAGTCCGGCGCCTGCTCGATGCCGCCGCTCCCGGAGGGGGATACTTTATCGGGTCGTCGGGGATGTGCGGGCCGGATATACCGCCGGGAAACGCTGTCGCATGGATAGAGGAGGCCGCCGAGTATGGGAAAAAGTTCGGCGACCCGGCCGCCTGAAAATATCTCGTTATCTAGCCGACCGCATCTAATTAATATGGTATTACTTGGATAAAGAACCGCTGGAGGTCAACGATGGGCAGACATCTACCAGCCATAAGCCTTCTCTCAATTTTAATTTTGACAATATTCGGATGTTCGGGCGGCGGCGGTAGTCCTGCCATCCCGGACAGCCCCGCCGCGGAAGTTGAAGCCGCGCTCGCTTCGTCCCATGCGCTCTGGGGATTCTGGACATTCGCGGCTGACCCGGATGCCGGCACCATCGATGTGGTCGAGCATCGCGCGGGCGACCTGCATCTTAACGCGCTTCGGTTCCTCGAACCCCCCGCGCTGCTCTACCTCACGCTCGAAAGCGCGCCGCAGTTCAACGGCAATGTGCTCACCATCGATATCGGGCTGCGTCACCCGTTTCTCGGCGAAGTTGTTTTCACCGGGTTCGATGTGAGGGGAATCATGATTTCCGACGGCTCGCTGAGCGGTTTCGATAATCCCGACCTCTTGATTCCCGGGCAGGGGGATACCCGGCTCCTCAATGCCGATGGGCTCACGCGCTGGTGGAATCCCACGGAGTTTCCATATAATGCTCAGAACCCAATCTTCGGCTACATCGACGGCCTGCTCGGAACGCCCGATTCCACCGCCGATTTCACCGCGACCCTCAACGGTTATAAATATTTCACGAATAATCTCGATCCGGACGAAAGCATCGACGACATCAATCCCGATGGCAGGGGGATTTTCTCCGCGGGGCAGAAAAACGTCCGGCGCTATGTCATCAAGCTCGAAAGCGGGCTTGTGTTCAACTACGCGGTCGACGCGTCGTGGGTATTCCCCACCGGCGACCCGCCCTACGATGTTCCCGATGATTTCCCGCAGGCCGCGAATTCGCCGGAAGCGTGGAACATCATCGTCACCGAGCTTGATAATACGCTCTACAACGACGGGGTGGATTCGGGTGGGGAACTGCATCTCGATATCCGCGTCTATGACTGGTTCAAGGCGGATTTGAATACGCTCAGGGCCGAAGCGCCGGGCAATTTCAACATGGCGGTTTCGGATACACCCACGGACGGCGGGACGGGATATTCGACATATCAGCTCGATATTTTAAATGCCTATCCAGTAACAGCAGGCGAGCTGGACATCCTGATTTCGGTGGATAGCAATATAAATGATTACGGCGGCCTTCTTCCGGGCGAGCCGGTGGCATCATACTGGTGGCATACAACCACGGTCTCCGATACCGGCCCGCAGGTTCAGACTCACGAATGGCCGCTGTATCACTTCGACACGAAGAGCACCGGCTACAATCCCGCCGAGGACGACCTTGCGCCGCCCCTCGAAATTTACTGGTCGCAGAATCACGGCGGCGGCCCCATCTTTTTCTCGCCGGTGGTCGCCGAGGAAAAAGTGTTCTACGTTAACTGCTCGAGCGACACGCTTCGCGCCGTCGACTGGGAAACCGGCACGGAGATATGGGAAGCCGATGTGGACCCCAATGATGAGACGAGCTGGGGCTACTGGTGCGGCCCGGCATATCACGACGGCCATGTGTTCGCGGGCGGCGTCAATGCATATTGCTTCGACGCGGATGACGGGACCCAGGAGTGGGAATATGTCAGCTCCCAGAATTATGTCTTCGGCTCGATAATGGTCGCCGACGGCGTGGTGTTTCTTCCCGGACGCTACGGCCGCCTCGAAGCCGTCGACGAAACCGACGGCTCGCACCTGTGGGACATCTCCACCGGCGACACGTTCGTGGGATGCTTCTGGATAACATGTGGCGACGACCTCGTCTATACCGGCGGCTCGACCAACGGCGAGGTCTATGCGCGGCAGAAGCTCGCCGGTACCGGCGGGTGGATGACCATCGGGCCGGACCCGGGGCCGACGTCTTACAACGACCGATCGTTCCGAAACGCCGGGGCGGTCGATGAGAACGGATATCTCTACTCCGGAAACTATTCGCGTAACTTCTATAAATTCAACGGCGCGACCGGCGCTATCGAATGGACATACGAACTCGGCAACCGCGAGCCGTTCAACGCATGCTGCATCTATGACGATTGCGTTTTCTTCGGAAGCGTTGCCGTATACGGCTCCCAGGTGCCTGACGAAGCCCTGGAAGGCGCACTGTACGCGGTGAATCTCGACGGCAGCGAGCGGTTTATATTCCCCGACCCGCACGGTGGATTTATTCAGCATGACCCGGTTGCGTCGGGCGGATATATCTGGGTCGGAAGCTCGAAGGGTTGGTTCTACGCCATCGACGCGGCCACCGGTGCACTCGAATGGGAGATGCAGCTTTCATCGTCGGCAATCAACAGCGGCTCGGCCATCGCTAATAACAGGATTTATACCGGCGATACTGGGGGCACGATATACTGCCTGCGACCGGTGGAGTAAAAAAGCAGGGACAGTCACCTGTTTCTGGATAATGCGCTCTTGTTGTAGCGCAGGCATCTTGCCTGCATCTTTCCTGCCTTGCCTCCCTTGCAGGCAGGATGCCTGCGCTACAATCAGAACAATTGCCCCTTAGATTCCTTAAAAATGCACCATTCGTGACTGTCCCTACTTTTTTACTATTTTTACCGCGGTTCCTTCCTCCGCCGACTTCCGCACCGCCTCGACCACAAGCAAATCCTTTAGTCCCACTTCGCCGGTGGCTTCAAGTTCAGCCTGGCCCCGTATCGCCAGCGCGAACCACCGATGCTGCTCATACTGGCGCTTCGTACGCTCCGGCCTCGATAAATACCAGTCGAACTCCACGTGCCCCGGCGCGCAGGACTTGTCGCAACACCATGCCTCGCCTTCGTACGGCTTCTTCACTTCCCACGCTATCCGGCTCCCGCGCCGCCCGACATAGCCCTCGGTGCCGTAGATGAAGAACATGTCGGCATCGCATGCAAAGCTCGACGCGAAGCTTCCCGTCACGCCGCGAGAAAACCGCACCGACGCGAAGGTGGTCTCATCGCACGGGAATGTCTCCCTGCATATCATGCTCGAAGATTGCGCGCTAACTTCGCTGATGTCGTCCCCGACAAGCCATTGCGCGAGGTCGATATGATGTATCGCCAGTTGAATGAACGAGCCGCCGCCGATAAGCTCCGGCGATGCCCGCCAGTCATCCTTCGCAAAGGGGCGCTTCAGGTGACGCGTATGCGCCATCATCGCCTGCACGGCGATTACTTCGCCGATGCATCCCGCCTCTATCATCCCTTTCATCTGCCGGTAGACAACATTCCCGCGCTCCTCCATCGTGACTCCGAGCATCCTGCCCGACCTCTTCGCCTTTTCAATCATCTCGCGGGCTTCCTTCGAATTACGCGCTATCGGCTTCTGGACGGTGCAATGTTTGCCGGCTTCGAGCGCCGCTATCGCCTGTGGATGATGCATGTGGTTCGGCGTGTTTATCATCATCAGCTCGACCTCGGGCGTGAGGAGGTCTTCGAACCGGGTGAATGCATTCGCTATGTTGAACCGCTTCGCGATATTCGATGCCGCGTCGGGGTTGATATCCTGCACGGCGATGAAATTCAGCTCGGGATAGCCGCGTATGACCTCGAGGATATCGATGGTCACACCGCCGCATCCGGCGATGGCGGCTCGTACGGGTTCGAAAATTTCTTTATCAGCCATAAGTTGCCATCCTGTCGTCGTAAGGCTTAATACTCTATCGCAGCACGATACTTTTTTAAATGCCGGGGCCGGAAATTGGGGACTCATTTCTGTTCGATTGATTCTATTTAAGTCGAGGAAGGCGTAAAATATGGCATCTAAAGAGATATGAAAAAAATCGACATTAAGGAGGTCGAGATAATGAGTAGACGGGCAATTATCCTTTCAATAATATTTATTTTCCTCGTAGCGGCCGGATGCTCCGGCTCGGGCGGCGTCACCCCGGAGCGCGGAAGCGCGGTGGTCGGAATCATCGGCAGCCCCGGTGAATTCCCCGAACTCGATACCGTCGCCGCCAATCTCGAAGAGCAGTTCGGCTCGGTCAAGTATATCGAGCCGGGGGAATATCCCGCCGGCATGTCCTGCCTGCTTATTACCGGGATCAGCGGCGATGAGCGCCATAACCGCATACGCAACGAATATTTCGACAAACGCGGAGTCCCGCCCGACCAGTGGGACCCGGGACGGATGGCCTTCCGGCTCCACATCCGCGAGAGGAATATCCGCGCGGTCGGCCTTATCGCCATGAATCGCGCCGAACTTCGCAACTGGCTCCGTTACATGAACGATGAATTCGCGAAGGGCAGGAGGTTCGATTTCGAGGGGGGCGAATGGCGGATGCATTGCCGCGAAATCGCCGCCGATGAAGTCGCTCCATCCGAACGGGAAGCCCAGTGGGGGACATACGCCCACCAGAGGATGTCCGAGATCGCGGTCGTCGAAATGGGATACGACACCAAGGTGCGCAAGGATGCCGGGCAGGCGTATGCGATCGATTTCTACTACAATGACGAGCTGAAATACACATCCTATGTCGCCGGCAATGAAACGCCGATGCAGCTTCTCATCCGCGGCGCATGGGAATGCGATATCATCCATGACAAATTGTTCGAGGGCGTATTCGAGAACCTCCTCTACCGCAAGCTTGGCCACGCGTGGTTTCCACCGAACGGCGACCCGGGTTTGGCGGATGATTTCGCCTGGACCTACGGCGTGGCGGCGGCATGGCGCTTCATATGGGACAAGGAAGGCCCGGCGTATTACTACCTGGGCCTCACCATGCACCTCATAGAGGATGTCGGTATCCCGCTCCACACTAAGCTCAATATCCTCGATCAAATTCTCTATCACACTGCCATCGAAAACGATCTCGATGAATTCTGGTATGAAGAGATAGACTACGGCATACACGATCAACCCATCCACTCGTTTACAGACCTCAAGGGCGCTATCGCCGAGCTGGGGACCGCGTCGAACCAGGATTTCGATGACCTCATAAGTGGATATGTCTGGGGATGGCTTTTCGGCTATGACGACTACTACAATGTCGCAAGGAACAGCGCGGCGAGGACGATGTCGTACGTCAAGGGCCTGCTTCAGCTTGCGGAGCCGTATACGGGGTAGCCCTGCATTCCGTGTTAAACGAAAACCCTCTTCCGTAAATTCAAAACCCGCCGTATGGCGGGTTATTTTGTTTGCGTTTCACATCAATACCTGAAACCCGAGCCCCGACCGTCAGGGAGGGGACACTGCGCGTAGCTCGAATAAAGAACACGGGCAAGCTACGGGAGAGTGTTGCGACAGATTTCCGGTGATGTAACGCTTGTCCGTGCCACACGGGTTTAGATGATGAATAAAGGAAGAAGACACGAATCTGTAGCCACTCCAAGCCGAGTCTTCGAGGTTTGGAGTGGTCTCACCTCATGCATCATACCAATCCACACGGGCAAACTCGAAGACTCGCGTGCCCGTGGCACCTGATAGTTCATATCTTTTCCGGTGATAATTACAATCCGAACGAATATAAAAATCCCCCAGCGGAATCAAATACAAGGCACTTCTTCTCGGCGCAGAAAAAATACATCTTCCCGTCTCTAACCTGCACATCGACGGGCGAATAGTAGCGGTCGAAGTCGCCGTCATACGCCTCATACTTGCCGAGCAATCCGCCCGCTGGGTCCACGTGCCACACCGCCCCGGCGAATCCGCCTTTCGAGCCGGGCGTGTCGGTTATGAGCAACGTGCCGTCATCGAGTACGAAAATATCATTGAATGTTCCCTCACCGCCCCATTTCAATGTCTGCATCGAGGAGACGAGGTCGCCGTTTTCATTGTATGCGTAAAGGTTCCGCAACGCAGATGGGTCGTCGGAATCGATCGCGACGAAGAGCCTGCCATCGGCGGCGGCCGCCATCGCGGTGATATATTTAAATTCCGTCCCCACCCCTTCACCAGATTCGGGTTCGAGAGTGCCCTTGTGGTTTCCCTCGAGGTCATATTTCTCTATGCGGTTATTTCCGTTGGATGCCACGTAGATGAATCCCCGCGCGTCGATCGCAATCGCCCGCGGACTCCTCAACTGCCCGTATCCCTCCCCCTTCTCGCCGATGGAATATTGATAATCGAAATCCTCGTCGTACACATTCACCGTGGCTTTCATCCTGTCGAGCACGAAAAGTCGGCCGTCCGGTGTGCCCGCGATATCCCACGGCATGAGCATCGAGCCGGTGCCGATTTCCTTTACATGTGAGCCCATCAATTTGCCCATATTGTCGACGACGCGCAGCTTGGTCTCATCGTTCGGGGTGATGTAGACGAATCCACCCCCCGGTACCGGCCATGCCGCGAACGGCTCGTTCCCCTTGGCCGAGATGGGCAATGAAATCGCGAAGAACGCCGCAATGAAAATGGCGAATGCAAAGAACCGCATGGTTATCACATCCAAATCGGGCTGAACTGATTCATGTATATCATATCCGATGAGTCACGGCGATGGAAAAGATAGGAACAGTCACCTGTTTCGCACGGGGATACGCGATAACCCGTATTGCCATGAGCGAAACACGTGACTGTCTCTGCTTTTTCTACTCCGTCATCCTGACGGGCATTATCACGTATGTATATCCGGCCAGCTCCGGTACCTGGAGCACTCCCGGGTCGAGGCTTCCGGAAAACTTCAGCTGGACCTTGTCCTCGTCGATGTTGTTGAGCGGGTCGAGGAGGAACGTGTAGTTGAATGCCACGTTCATCTCGTCATCCCCTTCCTTCTCCACCGGGAGCTTCTCATATGCCGACCCGACATTCTCCACGCTCGATGACACGCTCAGCTCGTTTTTCTTTGTCGAAAGGATTGCCATGTCGCGTCCTTCGCGAAGTTTGGCCATGATGGCGACACCTTTCAGCGAGCGGATAAGCGCCTTCTTGTCGATCGCGATGCTGCCCTTGAAACTGGCCGGCACCACCTTGCGGTAATCGGGGAAGCTGACATCCATCAGGTGACAGATGACCTCAACGTCGTCGAATGTAAAACTCGCCAGGGCCGTCGAAATGTTCAGCTCGATGTCCCCCTCGAAGTCGCTGGACAGGATGCGGTTAAGGTCGACCATTATCTCGGCGGGGACCAGCGCGCGTATGTCCTTCTTGGCTTTCCTCGGGGATGTCATATCGGCTTCGATCAAGGCGAGCCTGCGGCCGTCGGTCGCGACTATGCTCATCTTCTTGCCGACGAATTCCATCAGAATGCCGCTGGTGAATGTCTTGGACATCTCGAGCGACGAGGCGAATATCGTCTTGCGAAGGTAGTCGTTGAATGTCTGTATCGGCAACCGTATCTGTTCGTCACGGTCGGTGAACTCCGGCAGGTTGGGATAATCTTCGCCCGGACGTCCCGCGAGCTTATAGGTGGATGACGGGGTCTTGATGACGACCTGCCCGGAATCCTTGAACTCCAGGTCGAATTCCTCCTCTGCGAGGTTCGATACGATTTCCTGCAGCATCTTCGCGGGCACTGCCACCTGGCCTGGGTCGCTGATCTCTGCGTCGACGCGGCACCGTATCCCGGCTTCCATGTTGTAGCCGGTAAGCTCCAGCTTGTTGTCCGTCGCGGTAATCAGGATGTTCGCCAGTATGGGCAGCGTGGGTTTAGTCGCGATTGCCCTGATGACGATGTTCAAAGTTCTCAGGAAGTCTTTGCCGTGGCATCGAATTTTCATTTTTTTCTCGCATTACGACCGGGACGGCCCGGGGAATTAAACGGTGAAACTATGTGTAATCGAAATAGAAATACACCACACTCCGCCGCCGAACCGGCTGCGGAGAAATACTCCGGTAGAGAATATCCCACAGAGGGCACTCCCCCCCGTCGGGTAATATTAACCTAAATTTATTTATACGTAAAGGGCATCTAAATAGTCTTAGAAAGGGCGGTGTTCTCCAGAGGTAAAAAGGATATTTTCCGTTGCTGGTATTATTTGCTGGCTGACGAGCTTATCTTATAGTAAAATATCCGCACTATTCAGGAGGGACGGTTATGGTCAATCGAATCTTGCCTCTGATTATCCTCATCGCGATTATTGCCGCCATCATGGGATGCAGCGGCGTGCAACCGCAGGCACCCGATTTCAACGGCGACACGGGCATCCTCGACAGGATTGCATCGGGGAGCCAGTTCAGCCTTATCGCGTTCGCAAGGCAGATGGGAGTCTACCCCGAGCCGAACCGCGATATTTTCGTGATGACTCCCAACGGAGCCAAGGTAGAGCAGGTTACTAAAAGCCCCTATGACGACGACGACCCGGCGTTCTCGCACAACGGGCGCGCGATAGCGTTCGTATCAAACCGCTCGTCCGGTGCGCCCTACGGAGCCCACGATATCTTCACCGTTACGCTCAGCGGCGGCGTCAAACAGATGACGGATCAAGCGTGGGAATTCGAATCGTCATCCCCGGACTATGGCCCCGGCTTCATCATCGCCGCGCAACTCAATACCCTTATCGGCGCGCCGTTCGATGTCGTACGGGTGACCGCCCTTGACCCCTGGGCGGGAGCATGGCAGATATTCGTCGATACTAAGCAGGTCGCGAGTTACACGCCGTGTATCAGCTACGACGGACAGACACTCATCTTCGCGGCTCGGCCGATGGGCCCGGGATACGCTGGAAGCATCGAGCTCTACATGCTCAAGAAAGGATGGGCGGATCCCATTCAGTTGACCGCTTTCGGCGGCGAGGACATAGAGGACTGGGTATACACCACAAACCCGTCATTTTCATTCGACGGAACGAAGGTTGCGTTCCAGACGACCCTTTGGGACGGCAATACCGAAATCGCTTATCTGGTTCTCGATGACAGCCAGACATATCCGCTGGGACCGGAAGACATAGTGCGTGTAACCGAGGATCCCGCGTCGGATATGCAGCCATCATGGGGCCCGGACGGCGTTAGGATTGCGTTCGTCACCGACCGTAACGGCAATTTCGAGCTGTATACCATTGCAGACCCGATGGCTCCACCGCCGGATCCGGCGATAGTAAGGCTGACTTGGACCGACCAGGATGAATCGAATCCCGATTGGTCGAATTATTATTAATACCCGATTTAGTTTAACAACAAACCGCGGATATCCATCCGTGGTTTTTTTTGTTTAGAATTTCGCTCCACCGGAAGCGATAGCTAAAACTGATAGTTTGTCCCGGTTCCCTCAGCCAGCGCCTTTTCATAAACCGCCCGCGCGGTGCTCATGTCCTGGATTGCAAGGCCGACCGATTTGAACAGGGTTATCTCTTTATCATCTTCACGCCCGGATATCTTACCGATGATGATTTCCCCGAGGTTTCCCCGTACGTTATCCCAGTCGAATTTACCTTCCCCTGCGGGGATGATGAAATCCCCCGCCTCGGCCCGGCATGCGGCGACCGAGTCGCAGATTATCTGCGCTTTGCATACAGTACCTTCATCGCATTCCCGCATATGCGGCGCGTGCGACCCGACCCCGTTTATATGCGTTCCCGGTTTGAACCAGTCGACATCGACGATCGGATCCCTCGAGCTTGTTGCGAGGGTGACCACATCGGCCTCGGATGCCGCCTTTTTGGGGTCGTCGGCGATTACGATCTCCACCCCGGTGGCGGCTTCGAGACGCTGCGCGAAATCGAGCTTCTTGTCCATGTCATCGAGGGAGTATGCGTAGATCTTTTCGAAATTTCTCGCGACGCTCATCGCGAGCACCTGCGTGTATGCCTGCACGCCGGTGCCGAAAATAAGCCCCACCTTCGTGTCATCCTTCGCCATGTATTTCGTCGCCACGCCGCTCACCGCGCCGGTACGCATCGCCGTGATGAATCCGCCGTCCATCACCGAAACCGGGTAGCCGGTACTCTCATCGAGAAGGATGATCGTCCCGAGCACGTTCGGAAGCTGGTGCTTGGCGAGGTTGTCCTTGTACACCGTCACCACTTTCGCGCCGAGAGCGCCCATGCCCTTGATGTACGCCGGCATGAACAGCGCGAGTCCGCCATATTCCGGCACGCCGATGGGCGTACGCTGCGGCATCTCCACATTTCCCGCGGCGAGTTCGCCGAATGCCTTCTCGGTGGCATCCATGCAGTCTTCCATGGTCAGGAGTTTCTCGATATCGTTCCTGTTTAACAGCACTGTATGCATTACGTCGCCTCCGGTGAGATTCAAGTTTTTTTTGACGGCGCTGGAATTATATAGAAGCACGTTACGGGTGGCAAATCGCGCGGTATCATCCGGCACGGTATTGCAGGAATGCCGAGATGATGAAATATGTCGCCGGTATACAGAACAGCAGGCCGTCAATCTTATCGAACACCCCCCCGTGGCCGGGGATGAGCTTCGAGGAATCCTTCACCGCCATCTCTCGCTTCAGGGCCGAGGCGCACAGGTCTCCCACCTGGCACAGGAAACCGAGTATCATACCGAGCGCGAAGAGGTATGGATAAGACAAGGGCTCGGGGACGACACCGGCATACGCCCCGAGGAGGACGAGCGATGTCCCGCTGCCTATCATCCCGCCGATGAGACCCTCAACCGATTTCCGCGGGCTTACGGCGGGATTCAGTTTTATCTTCCCCCACAGCACCCCCGAGAAATACGCGCTGGTGTCGTAGCCCCATGCCGCCACTACCGGCAGGATAGAGAGGAACGCGAAGCCATGTGGATTCAGGTCATTCCGCGTAAGCATGGGGTAGGTCCCGGCATATGCCTCTCCGAGATTCCACAGCTTGAGAATGAAGCTGAGCAGTCCGGCGATATAGAGCGAGCCCAGAAGCGTTATCGCGAGCTCGTAGAGGAAATTAGCTTTCTCGCGGGTGAATCGTCCCATCTGGTAGACAAGCGCCGAGAAGATGAAAAGCACGAGGAGAAGCTCGATGTAAGTATATTGCTGGTAGTATGTGAATATCAGCAGGAAGGTCGCGAAGATGTAGCCTAAGCGTCGCAGCGGGAAAATGGTGCGGGGCTTGTCGCACCGGGTAATGCGGAAGAATTCCCTGAGGGCGAGGATTGATGTGATTATCGTGGCGATGAGAATCAGGAAACCGGAGTATGCCGCCACGCCGATGCATATCGCCCCCGCGGCGATGCCGTAGAACAACCTGCGCCCGATGCCGGGCAGCGGGAATTCACGGGCTGTGCTCGCATCGCCGGCGCTGCCGGGTATCGTTCTTTCAGATGTGTCGTCAAGCTTATTCATTGGGGCCGGCCCTGCCGCGACAATCTTATCATTAAGTTTGGCGGTTGGGCAATCGGCTGCCTGCAGGGCGTAAAAACAAAAAATCCCCGCTTAAGCCCGGCGGCGCATTGCCGAAGAATAGTATTACGGTCCTATAAAAGGATTTTGAGCCCGATTAAAGTACTTTTGCCAGGAACCGCTTAAATAGCGGGTTTTAGGGCAATATCAGGGCTTTAAATATTGTGGCGCGATATAGGATGTGATATTATTATAGTAGAAAATAGCAGGACGGATGGGCTATTTTCTATCATAGGATGCTAAAACGGTATCCAAAAATTTGAAACGGGGAAAAAGTTGAAAGGGCAGCCTCCTGGTTCGGAGGTAACGTTATGATCAGGGTCACGGAATTAGCAGTAGAAAAAGTCAGCGAAGAACTCATCCGCTGCAAGTACGACCTTAAGAGCCTCTTCAAGCTCATCGAGGAAGAGAACCCGCGTATTGCCGAATACATCCAGTGCCAGGCCAACAAGTCGAAATCGAGCATGGAGATAATCGGAACCGGCGTGGTTGTCTATCTTCTGATCAAGGCCGAGTACGGTCTTGGGAACAACGAGGGTGTCGACGGTGAAACCAACTGGGACGCCCTGCTGAACGTTATCGCCGAGCTTGATGAGGATGACCTGGATTCCTGAGAATCCATTCACCGGGCGATTTAGTAAATCTCCTCCTTAATGGGACCTGCCTGAAAGGTGGGTCCTCTTTATTCCCACGATGCGAGCATATTGGTGTTTTCCACGACACGCCTTATATCGGCGGGCGCGATGAGGTCGGCGATTTCCTTCGCCGATAATTCGAGGTACCAGCAGATGTCCTCCGGCACGAATCCATGCGCCCACTGGCCATCGAGGCCGATGCCGTGAGAACGCGCGATGAATTCCGCCAGCTTCAGGCATGCCGCGGTGCGTATGTCGGGGGCGAGCGCCGGATGTTCCTGGGCGGCGATGAGCCCCCAGAGACGTTCGGGAAAATTCCATGAATGAAACAGCGCGGCCCCCGCGATGGGATGCGTCAGCCCGAATGTTTTCAATTCGAGTTCGACAAGGTCCCCCTTCAAATCGCCGGCGGCTCTTACGACATGGGCGAAGCGGTCCCTGAACGCCGCGCCCATAACCAGCTTGCCGGCGTCATGCAGAAGCCCCCCCGAGATAAGGGTCGTCCCGTCGATATCCTTCAAACGCTCGGCGAGGATTGCCCCTATCTGGCTTACCGCCGATGAATGCCGCCATAACTGGCCGAGGGGAATCGTGGGAGGAAGCATCACCGGCTTGAGCTCATCGTACACCCTCATCCCGAGGATCAACCCGCGGATGTTGGCATAGCCAAGAAGCGTTATCGCGCGTTTCAGGCTTGTGACCTTTCCGCGCAAACCCACATAGCTCGAATTTACGACTTTCAATATCTTTGCCGCGACGGCCGGATTCCGCTGCGCGACCGCTGCCACCATGCGCGCGTCGGACCGCTGGTTCGACAGCACCGCGATGAGGGAATTAAGGTTGGCGGGAAGCTCGCTGAATTCGAACAGCGTGTTGCGCATCGCCCTGCCTTCGGGCTTGTCGAGCGCCGTGGAACTGAACATAACGCCCTTGTAAACAGCCTCGAAGACCGTCTCGATTCCTTTATCTGTTTCTACATGCGGCGGCAATACATCCCACCCTTATTCCCATTCAGCCATTCGCCGGCAGTTTTGCTTTATTTCATCCATCTTCAAATTATCCACGAGACGCGGTGCCTTCTCGACCGGCACGCCGAGTGTCTTCGCGGCGTGCTCTATAACCGAACTCTTCGGGTGCTCGCCGTCGGATCCGAGTTCGTATGTCCTGGCGATGAATTCGGCAAGTTCGATAGCGGCGGCCGCTTTGCGATCGGGAGCGATACTCGTGTGAGCCTGGTACATCAACATATTCCATAACCGGTCGGGAAGATTCCATCGCTTGCCAAGCGCGCCGGAAAGAATTGGATGCGCGACGCCGATTATCTCCAGCTCCGCGTTGATGAGCGTATCCCCATTCTCCGCCGCGATCTTCAGGCAGGTGGCGAATTTCTCGGGATTGATCGACGCGAGCACAAGTTTCCCGGTATCGTGAAGCAGCCCCGCTGCCTTGAGCGCCGCGCTGTCCATGTTGCTGACATTATCCGCGATAGCCTCGGCTATCTCGCTGACGGCAAATGAATGCTGCCACAGCATCCCGAGGGGGAGCGACGGCGGAAGCTTGTGATGCTTGTGCTTCATGAACGCGCTCGACCCCTGGAGAAGGGAGCTTATGTTCTTCGGACCGAGTACTTTCGATGCCCGCTTGAGATTGCCGACCCTTCCGCGCAACGCCGCGAAACTCGTGTTTACCAGCCTCAGCACTCTTGCCGCGAGCGCGGGATTCAGCTCCACGAGGTCCATCACCACGCGAGGATCGCTTATGCCGTTATCCCGGTTGCCGACGAGTTTATCGATGTTCGGCGGCAGGTCGTTGTGCTCGGCGAGGGAATTATTGACGATGCCCGCGAGGCGAGGGTCGGTGTCGAAGTGGCGCGAATGATACAGCACACCGTTTAGTTTCGGTGAAGCTACTTCTTCAAGGCCCGTGCCCAAGATTATACTGGACTGCATGACAATGCTCCCATCAAACAAAATCACCGCCGCTTCCATCTGTGTGGAAACGCCGGGCTATTTTGCACCATGAAGAATGTCCGCCCGGCGAATCGTCGCGTTATTAATCATTCTTTAGATAAGGGCTTTAAACCGCACCGCCCGCGGGAGTGTCCATTTGATAAACAATAGCGGGGTTGTTATATTATTCAGCCTACAGTGATGCATGCGAGGTGGAATTTTGCGTGAACGATTGGATGCCGCCCTCAAAGCGGGCGCCGATGCCGACGACCTGACAATCAGGATAGAAGAAGTCACGAGCGCCATGATTGCGTTCCAGAAAGATGAGCTCGACAGCCTCAGCCTCGGGAAATCCATGGGCTGCTCGGTGAGGGCTCTCGTCAACGGTGGATGGGGCTTCGTATCCTTCCAGGACATCGATTCCCTCGAAGAGCGGGTGCGACAGGCAATAGAGCATGCGCGCCTCGTCTCCGGCGAGAAATTGGTGCTCCCCGATGTGCCGCCGGTGGTGGATGAAGTCCCGTCCAATGTGGTGAAGCATCCCGAAGATATCCCCCTGCATGAAAAGGTCGAAATGCTCAGGAGATATAACGACATCATTTTAAAATACGACCCGAGGATTGCGTCGACCATCGTGCGATATGCCCACGGCCACAGGAAGTCCACGCTTGCCACGAAGTTCGGGACATATATCACCCAGGACAAGATGCGCGTCAGCCTCAGCCTTGTGGCTCTTGTGCCCGACTCCGATGGACGGCCGCAGGATTGCTACGAGTCG
>CAZSPL010000009.1:0-31073 GCA_964608735.1 uncultured Planctomycetota bacterium
CTAGAAAGCTCATGAACGTGCCCGCCGTGGTCTTGCCGGCGATGACCTCGGAACCGCCGTACCAGATGACGAAGGCGATGCCCAGTCCACCGAAAAATTCCATGATTGGAGAGGAGAGCGCGCGAACCTTGTCGATCTGCCCCAGATCCTTGCGGGCGAAAAAGCGGCGTTGAAGCTCGTACGCCAGCAAGTAATGCGAGAAATCCCCGAAATCCGGCAAGATTCAGCCTTGGTCTTAATTTCTCGGTCAAGGCTTCCGATATAGATATTGTAGAGGATGGGGTAATTGCCGAATCGGGTGCCTTATGGTCGGTGGAATTACTTTTGGCGGTGTCGTATCCGGGCTCGACACCAATGCCATTATCGACGCCCTTTTAACGATCCGCTCGCAGCCCATCACGGGCCTTGAACGCCAGGCGGAGCTTGTTTACCTCGAGAAACAATCATACCAGCGTGTAAACTCCTACATACTCGCATTGCAGAAAGCGACCCTCACGCTGAGGTATGAGTCGACATACAAGCGGAAGTCCGTCACGTCGAGCAATGAAGCGATACTTAGCGCGACCGCGGGCATGGATGCGCTGAACCGGTCGTACTCCATCACCATCGACCAGGTCGCGCGGGGCGCGCAGGCGATCTCGGGCCTGAACGACCGCGGCCTCAACCGCTCGGGTGCGCTTATGATGAACGGCAACACGGCGGGGATCTCCGCCCTTACAGCGGACTCCACAAGCCTTGGCGCGGTAAGGGCGACTTATTCGACGTTGTTGAAAGACACGCTGCAGGCGGGGGAGGGTTCGGCGGTCGTCACGGCGGGGGATACGATCTCGATAACGGGTATCCTGAAGAACGGCGTAACGAATGTGAGCGGAACATTCACATTCGCGGCGGACAGCACCGATACGCTGCAAAGACTCGCGCAGACCATCCAATCGACATTCCAGGGGGAAGTGAGCGTCGCCATCGGGAGGAACGGGGAACTGGTGCTGACGGAAACCAATCCGTCGGTTGCGGGAAATATCACGCTGTCATCATTGACATTCAACGATGTCGACTACTCCGGGTCGACATTCTCCATCGGCGCGGGTAACTCGTATGCGGGCGGGACGGCCTTGGCGAATGTCCTTACCGGCACGAAGACATTCACCACCGGCGCGACATCGACGATAGCGACCGCCGCCACATTGATACAGGACCTCGACCAGGTTACCGGCACGCTCGATTCCGGGCTGGATCAAATCAACGTCAGCGGGACCGATTTCGACGGTACCTCGATAAGCGGGTCATACACATTCACCGCCGGGGATACGCTCGGCACATTTGTAAGTTACCTGAACGGGCTCTACACGGGCGCGACGGCATCGATACAGAACGGGCGGCTCGTACTCACTGACACCGCGACCGGTACGAGCCAGACTTCGCTGGATATTTCATTCGACGACGATGCCACGACCACTAACACTTTCGACCTGGGGCTTCTGATTACCGCGATACAGGGCACTTCATCGACCGCCCAGACAGTGCATACCTCGGAATTCAACGTCGCCGCCAAGGGAAAACATATAGTCACAGTCACCAACGGCCTTGGCGGGCAGTTGACCGGCGCAGTGAGCCTCGATGCCGATACGCTGCTGGCGTCGCTCGGGGTAACCGACCCGCACCTGTTCACGATCGACGTGGATTCCGGGGCGGCGGGGGTCGAGCCGGTGCAGGTGCGCGGATTGAACATATGGAGCACGGTGCAGGATTTCGTGGAGGCCGTCAACACCCAGGTTCCCGGCGTAACCGCGCGTCTGGTTTCCGACGGCGGCTCGCAACATTATGTGCAGATAACATCGAACACCGGCGGGAAGGATATACGGCTTGCCGACGACGGGGCGGGCGGGATCCTCGAAAACCTCTTCAATCCCACCGGGGGCACCGATACAGATTATACGACAGCGAACGCTACGACCGTGACGACCGACTTCACCATGGTCAGCCGTTTCACGCCGAACAACGGGTCCGGCGAGCAGAGGTATATTTATACAGGTGCCGAAGGTACAGGCGTATCCGACCTGATAGAGAATTTCACGATCAACGGCGGCGCGGCCAATGTCTTCAATGCGGGCGTCGCGATCGTATACACGGTCGAAGACAGCGAGCTCGACCTTCGCCCGGCGACCGATTCCCACATCATCGGCGCGTCCGGTGTGAGCGATCCCGCGAATACAACTCATCCGCCGTTGAACGTATACATCGCATTGTCACAGGCCGGGTTTGCCACCACGCCGGAAAACGCGGAGGATAACGAGTTTTACCATACCGACGGGACGTTCACGATAAACGGCGTGCAGATTACGATTGGCGATGTCGACGCGGTATCGGTGAACGATATCATCGGGCTGATCAACTCATCAGGGGCCGGGGTGATCGCCGAATACGACGCCACGGCGGATCGATTCATCCTTCGGAGGGGCGATCCGGGGAACACGTCGGCAATCAGCCTGGGCGGCGCGGGGGACACATCGAACTTCCTAACCATCGCGGGCCTTGCCGGTACTGTCGGGTCCGCTAGCTTCACCGGCGCGGCCAAGGGTTCGATCAATCTAGATACGACACTCGCATTCGCGCAATTCACGCTGCCGCCTTCGGCGGGGACGTTTACGATAAACGGCGTGAAGCTCTACGTCGACCCGTCGAGTGAAACCCTCAGGGACCTCATCACGAAGATAAACAATTCGGCGGCGGGAGTGGAAGCATCGTATGACGCGACCCAGGACAGGCTTCTTTTGTCGCAGAAGCTTACGGCCAACCCGACATTCGACCAGATTTCGGTGGGCGCGCTGTCGGATACATCGAACATCCTTTCGAGCTTCCGCCTCACAAACTCGACCATATCGACATCGGTAATCGGCACCACGCGCCAGGACGCCCGTTTTACCGTCGACGGGCAGGAATACACGCGCGCCACCAACAGCATCGACGACGTAATCAACGATGTAACCTTCGAGCTTCGCGGGGTAACATCGGACAGCCCGATAAGCCTTTCCGTAACGCAGAATACCGAAGCGGGACTCGACGCGGTCACTGATTTCATCGTTTCATACAACAGCCTCATCGAACTTATCAATCCGCGGCAGTTGACGACCGATGAGAAGGATGCAATGGAGCCTTTATCGGATGAGGCCCAGGCGGGCATGACCGCGACCGAGATCGATGCTTACAACGCGGAGAGGGAGAGCCTCATCCAGCGGGATACCATACTGCACTCGAGCGTTCTCAGGCGGTTGAATACGCTCGTTCAACAGTCGGTTTTCGACCCCGTGAAGGGCGTGGCGTCCGGCCGGATCGATCGTCTCTCGTTGCTCGGGATAAACACCGGGAGCGTGGGTCTGGACGCGTCTTCGGCGGTGGATGTGCCGTACCTTGTCTCGGACACGACCGACCCGGAGGAGATACGCAGTACGCTCGAGACCGAAACGTCGCTGACGACATACCTGCTCGACAACGCCGATGAGATGTTCGACCTTTTCGCCAAGGATATTGAATCGAGCGTATCCCTCACCGGGACAATGAACATCAATGCCGGTGTGAGCCTCGGCTCCACGCTCCGCTTCCGCATCGGCGACGGCACGACATATGCGACCGTCGAGATGCCGCCGGCTTATTACAGCAAAACGGACATACTGAACGAGATAAACGGTGCACTGAATGTCGCGGGATTGAGCGCGTCCATGCAGGTAAGCATCACGGCGCAGGGGTACCTGTTGATAGAATCGACCGTCGATGACGGCAGGGCGCGGATAGCGATCATCGACGACAACGGCGGCGCGCAGCTCGACGATTATCTCGGGCTGGAATCCGGGTCGACATACGGCGATTACGCGCGTCTCAGCGGCGGCCTTGCCCGTAGGCTCGACTATGATCTCGATAACTTCACCGGGATAAACGGTTTCATCAACGAACGCATCCGCTTCGGAGGGATCCTCGACAGGCAGCTTCTGCAGATAGGGCAGAGGATATCGGATTTCGAGGACCGGCTTTATGATTACGAAGTCAGGTTGCGCCGCCAGTATTCGTATGTCGAGCAGATGCTCAGCCGGTACCAGAGTGTCAGCAGCTATATCGCGCAGCAGGTCACGGCATGGGGCGGCAGCACGAGTACGACATCGAGTACAACAAGTTATTAAAGCTCACGGCGTGGTAAGATAGATGGAAACGGAACTGAAGGCGGACAAGATGAAGATCATGATTGACGGCGAACCAGTAGCGCTCGCGTCAGAGGACCAAGCTGATTTCAAGAGCCTGCTCGAACATCTTGCGGATAAGCATGTGCCGTCGGGACGGGTTATCACGGTGATGAGGCTGAACGAGGAATTCCTGACCGAGGAGCAGGAGATAGCGTTCGGGGCCCGCCCGGTTTCGGATATCGAGATTCTCGAACTCGAAACGAGCTCCACCGATGAGCTTGCGGTGGAAACGTTGATGGACTACCAGGATTACCTACCGAAGCTCAGCGAGCAGTTCGAGCGATGCGCGAAAGAATTCAGGGGCGGCGACCAGCGGAAGGCGTTCGCGTTGTTCGGCGGGTCTGTGGAATTCATAGCGGCTTTCATCGACATCCTCGACCATATACGAAAGGCGTTCTTCATAGATTTCTCGAAGATACAATGCGGCGATAAGACACTGATGGATTTAAACCTCCGTATGCATTCCCTGTCGCAGGAAATACTCGAATCCAGCGAGAAGGCCGACTGGGCGCTTCTCGCCGACCTTCTCGACTTTGAATTGAGCCCGCTTCTTTACGAATGGATGGCTGAAATACCGGAATTGATAAAGGCGATAGAGGGCAGGCAAAAATAACGGAGATGCATCGCGGCAATAAGGCGAGGTAATTCGTTGACTGAATCATATTTCGAATCAAATTTCGAGCTTCTGAAGAAGAAGAACGCGGCATGGGCGGGGCTTATTCTCGCGCAGCGCGAAGGGAAAGCCGATATACCCAACCCGGCGGAGCTTACCGATTTCGATGTGGTCGATTCGAAGAACGGCGCCCCCACACTGATGGTGCGGCGTAACGATGAGGAAATTTTCTATCATTCGCGCTACGACCCGCTCAAGGAAGCGAAGCACCTGGTTGACAATGCATATACAAGCAAGCAGAACTACTTCGCGCTTCTAGGAATGGGGCTTGGATACACGGCGGAAGCTCTTCTCGACAGGGTGGATGGCACGGTCTACATAGTGGAGCCCAACACGAGGGCTTTCATCAAGGCGATGGAACACCGCGACCTGTCGAGGATACTCGATTCAAACCGGGTGGCGTTGAGCGTCGGACAGGCGTGGAACGAAGCAATCACCGGGTGGGTGAAAATCGCGAAGCTCTACGACCTGAAGGGTGTGGGTATCGTTGAACTTCCGGGGGCGATGAAAGCCGCGCCGGATGGATATTTCGACCTGTTCAAGGAAAAGATGAAGGCGCATATCGTCACTCTCGGCGGCAACCTTCAGACCGTCATGCTCAAGGGGTGGGAATATCAGCGCAATACCCTTTCATCCCTTCCCCGTATTATCGACAACCCGCCGGTGAGGCTGCTGTTCGACCGGTTCAAATCACGGCCCGCGATCATCGTATCGGCGGGGCCTTCGTTAAAGAAGAACATCGATCTGCTCAAGGAACTGAAGGGGCACGCGGTGATAATCGGGGTGGATACATCGCTGAAACCGATGCTCAAAGCCGGTTTCGAGCCCGATTTCATATGCACGGGCGACCCGCAGTTCGCAAACTACAAGCATCTCGCCGGTGCGAAGGTGAAGGATTCGCACCTGGTGGCGGAACCGATGACGTGGCCGCAGTCCATGGTCGAATTCGACGGCAAGCTTTTCATCGCGTCGTACGGCGACAAGATGATGCAGTGGTTGAGCGGATGTATCCCCGATGTCGGCCACGTGATGTGCTGGGGTTCGGTCGCGACGATGGCGTTCGACCTTGCGCGGAAGCTCGGATGCGACCCGATAATTTTCACCGGGCAGGACTTGAGTTTTTCCGGCGGACGGACCTACGTCGAGGGAACATATTTCGAGGATGAAGCTAAGCAGGATATGTCGGCCGAGGCGTTCGCCAGGCGCGAGAAGACATACCAGATGGAAAATATATACGGCGAGATGGTGCCCACAAACAGGCAGATGTTCGCGTATTTGAACTGGTTTACATACGAGATAAGCCGAACCGAGGCGCACGTTGTCAACGCCACCGAAGGCGGCATCCTGAAGGATGGGGTCGAGATCATCACCCTGAAGGAAGCGGCGGAGAAGTATCTGTCGAATGAATTCAGCGTGGTCGATGAGATAAACAAGGCGAAGGATGAATTCAAGTCATATGCCCTCGCGAGCCTCAGGGGCAACCTCAGGAGGGCGCTCGAATCCATGGAGAGGCTGCTTAAGGAGTCCAATACAGGATTGAAGAAGATCGAAGAAGTGATAAACAAGACAAATAATCTCGCGCACTATCCGCCGGAAATATGCCGCGAGGCCATCAATTCACTCGACCAGGCGAGGCTGAGGATGGCGTCGGAGCCCGCGATGCGGGATTTCATAGAGTTCGCAAACCAGACCGGCATGTTCAATTTCGTGAAGAGATACAACAAGGTGCAGGGGAAGAAGTTTTCCAAGCGGATCATGGACGAAGCGATGGATATGTATGCCGATCTGTTCCATTCCACGCGGCGTACGATAGGCAAGGTGAAGCCGTTCTTCGCGCAGGCGCTGAACGCGATAATAAAAAGGGAGGAAATGAATGGTTAAAATGGGAGAAGACGCGCGCCTGGCATATTTGCAGCAGATGGTCGAAGGAGCGAGCAAGGAAGAATTGCTGCTGATGCTTCTCGACGGCGCCTTACGTTTCACGAACAAGGCGGAGGCGGCGTTTGATGTCGAGAAGTGGGATGACGTGCATAATTTCCTGTGCAGGGTGCAGAATATTTTTCTTGAGCTTATGCTTACGCTCGACAACGAAGTCGAGGATGTCACCATCCGGCTTAATGATATCTATGGATTTATAAACAGCCTGCTCATCAAGGCGAATATCGACCATGACCGCGAAGCCCTCGACCAGGCCCGGGGCTTGATAATCGATGTCAAATCGATGTGGGAACAGACGATAGCCAAGGCGAGGGGCGGGGAAGAGGACACCGTGTCACCGGCGCATCAGGAAGCGGTCGAGGAAGTCCCGAAAAGCATCAATGTCAGGGGTTAGCCGGATGTTAATGGAAAGCCGGTATTAACTCGCATTAAAAGATGAATGTGCCAGCGAAAAAACCTGAGCCCGTTTCCGCTTACCGCGAGATGGAATCGATAACCATCCTGATTCTCGCCGCGTGCGAGAGGGGGGAAATGGATGCCATCCTCGCGGAACTCGGCAGGCGGGAAGAAGCCCAGGCAAGGGTTGAGCAGCTCGGCGAGGAAGACATCGCGCCCGTGCGGGAGGACGTAGTCGCTATCCTGCGCAGGATCAAGGTTCTTGATGAACAGATAGAGCCGAAAATGTATGCGATGATGGATGAAGTTCGCTCGAAGCTTCGCTCGTCGGCGAATTCACGCAAGCTGCTGGACCATTATCTCAAGGAGCCGAGGGGTTCCGATGCGAAATTCCTGGACCGGCGCGGGTGATAAATGCGAGTCGTCGCAATCGTTCAAGCCCGGGTACAATCGACCCGGCTTCCAGGCAAGGTGCTGCTTCCGCTGAGACAGCGCCCGGTTATCAATCATATCCTCGACAGGCTGGCCAACTGCGATAAGGTCACCGATATCATCCTCGCTATCCCCGAGGATGAAGAAAACACGGTCCTTCGCAAGTTGTCGCTGTCATCCAACGTCGATTGCGTGTCCGGGTCGCATGACGATGTCACGTCGCGGTTCGCCAAGGCGGCGGAAGTTTCCGAGGCGGATGTCATCGTTCGGGTGACGGGGGACAGCCCGTTGATATCACCCTATCTTGTCGATGTGACCGTCGAGGCGCTTATCGGCGGAGAGGCGGACTATGCGGTTATGCGCGGTACGGCTCTCGGTACCGAGGCGGAAGTTGTCACGAAAGATGCATTCGATCGCATAGGCGAGCTTGCCGTCACGCCGGACTTGAAGGAGCATCCGACTCTCGCGGTGTATAAATTCCCCGAGCGGTTCAAGGTTCTGTTCCTCGATTCGCCGGCGCCCTACGCCAGGCCGGAATATCGACTTACTCTCGACACGAAGGAAGATTACCTTTTGATAAAGACGATTTACGAGAAAGTGCCGCCGTCGCAGGGACACATACGCGTTCCCGATGTATTCGCCTTCCTCGATGCGAACCCCGGCATCGCCGCGGCCAACAGCGGGGTGGAACAGAGGCTGGAGGGTTTCCTCACCGAACGCAAGGAGGCTATTTCAAATGCCCGGCATCAAGATAGGACGCCGCCTGATTGACGCGGGCCGTCCTGTTTACATCCTCGCCGAGATCGGCATCAATCATGAAGGGGATATCAATCTTGCGAAGGAAATGATAAGCGCCGCCGGGGAATGCGGGACCGACGGGGTCAAGTTCCAATCGTTCCGCGCGCGGGATCTCGTCGACAAGGCGGCGAGCCCGGAATATTACGAGTTATTTAAAAGGGTTGAGCTCAGCGTGAAGGAACACGAGGAGCTCTTTGCATATGCGGGCAAGATGGGGATGGATTTCCTGTCGACGCCATTCGATTTCAGGATGGTCGACATGCTCGCAGGCCTCGGCGTGAAAGCGATAAAGGTCGCGAGCGGAGATGTTACCCACCATCCACTCTTGAAACATATTGGCTCGAAGGGGCTGCCGGTGATACTTTCGACCGGGATGAGTCACCTGTCGGAAGTTGATGAAGCGCGGCGGGTGCTGTATGGGAGCGGATGTCCCGGGATGGTGCTGCTTCACTGCGTAAGCCGCTATCCGGCGGCGGTGGAGTCGTTGAACCTGCTGTCGATGATGCACCTGTACGAGGCATTCGGGGAACCTGTGGGATTTTCGGATCATTCGATGGGCTACCTCGCGGCGGTAACATCGGCGGCCCTCGGGGCGTGTTTCATCGAGAAGCATTTTACGACAGACAAGAAGCTTCCCGGCCCCGACCACAAGCTAAGCGCGGATCCGGTGGAGATGAAGGCGCTGGTGGAAGGGGTGAAGTATGCCCAGAAAGCATTCGGGAGCGGGGTCAAGGAGCCGACACCGGAGGAGCTTCGGGACAGGCATCTGGGGCGACGGGGGTGCTATGCGTCGAAGGATTTAAAGAAGGGAACGAAGTTAACGGAGAGTAATGTGAAATTCACGAGGCCGGAAGGGAAGGTCCCGGCGAAGTTGTGGGAGAGGATCGAGGGGAGGAAGATATCGCGCGGTGTCAGGAAGGGCGAAGCGCTTGACTGGGGGATGGTGGAGTAGAGGGGTACCACCCGGTTTGTGAAAAAGGAAAACGGGAAAGTCAGGACAGTCCTGACTTTATTGGAACACCTTGATGTAATCATCCTCATGAATCAGCTTCAAGCCCGCGACGCGCTCGAAGTATATGTCGGGTGGATATTGAACGCCGTTGATGAGAATTGTCCCGCCGGGTGAGGGATTACGGAAGCCTTTGTGGAAGATGACATACTTCACTCCGAGCGGTTCCGCCTTCCACGGCTCGTCGTTCAAGCTCACGAGCCACCTCGCCTGTTCATCGGGAATATATATCCCATAACCGCAGACAATGGGTTTATGGTGCAGCGTTTGATAGAAGAGATACTCCTGGTAGGTGTATACCGGGTAATCGAGGACGATGCCATCATCCATATTCGCGAGCTCGGCATAGAATCCGCTGTGCTTTGTTGTATCCCGGGTTGGCAGGGGAAGGATCGTGGTATCGAACAATGCCAATATTATCACGGCGATTCCCACCACGCGGGCGATGCCCGGCTTCCCGATGCGCGAGATGACGTGCGATAGTCCGGCCCCGGCGCCGAGCGAGAGGAACAGCATCGCCGGTGCCATGAACCTTGCCGGGACGCGGATGAAATCGAGCCCGGGGATATGTTCGAATGCGGCATAGGGCAGGGGGAGCCCGATTGCATGCCCGAGGAAATGCGGCTTCGTTCCCAATGACAGGATAAGGAAGCATAGGGCGAGAAACAGCGTGCGCGGCCACCCGGGACCACGGGAGAACATCGCGACGATGAAGAGAATCCAGAGAATCCATCCGGGATACACCGGCGCCTCGGTGATATTGCCGGTTACCAGGCCCATCGCGGGGCCGACAGCGCGACCGAATAGGGGATGTCTCGGGGACGGGATGAACATCGCGGCGATATCGGCCCCGTAATATTCCCGCTGCTGGATTTTCAGGTATTCATTCTCGACTTGCGATGACTCGATCGCCGCGGGAAGGAGTATCGGCAGAAGCAGTATCGCGCCGAAGACCCCTATCGCGAGCGATTTGAAAATCGGCGCGGCATCGAATGGACGGGCGGTTATCAGTTTCCATATCAATGTGAAAAAGAGCTGGAAGAGACAGAACGCCGCGATGTACCAGTGGGAATATCCCGCGAGCGCGAGCACTATGGCCGCTTTGCCGGTATCCTTGATTCGCCCCCTGCCGTCGAAAGCATCCTCGATATATAGCTGGAAAAGCGGGAGCCATCCGATCCACATGCTTCCGAGCTGCGCGCCGTGATGCAGGTGGTATGTCGAGAACGCGAACATGCATCCGGCGGCGAACGCGGGGATGCCATCACCGAGATGACGGCGGGCGTAGAGATACATGAAATATCCCGAGAGGGAAAGGGAGAGAATCCAGAGGATGTTGAATGCGAGGATACGGTTGCCGAGGATCATCTGCAGCGGTACCGAGGGGATGGAATTGAGCCATGTAATGTCGTGTAAAGCGAGGCTGACGCCGTCGGGCGCGAACATGAGGTTCGTGTGGAGGATATCCCCTCCTTCGGTGACGACCTTGTGCACCCAGTAGAAATCCCAGATTGTCTGGAATGCATCGCCCCCGAACGGCAGGTGCGTGGTGAGATGCATCGCGAGCGGGAAGGACATGGCGAGGGCAAGCAACAAGTAGAGGACGAATATCCATATTCCGAATCGTCTCGGTGTCCGGGAAACATTTTCGAGCGTACTTGCCAAATAGTGCCCCATAAAGTAAATTTGGCTTGATAATCAATGCAAGATTATAGCACGCGGTTTGACCGTCAAGGCGAGGTTACGCATCTATATATAGTAGACGTTGTCCGAGACAGGACAGAAATCTGGAGGCGCAGGCGATGAAACTTTCCATCATCTTCCTGATCGTGTCATGCACTTTCCTCGCGGTATTTTCCGGGTGCTCCGATTCCCCGGACGGCATCGCGACATTCAACCAGGCGCCGGATGAGCATGCGGGCGCGAATATATTCGTCCCGATGCATTTCCGCATGTCGTTCAACCCGGATGACTGGTCGGTATCGGTCGAGCCGGTACGGGCGGAGCGGTCCGGGCAGTTCGACGTAACCGACTGGGCGGAGATTCAGATTTATAACGCTGAATGGGTTCCATCCGAGAGGAACTGGTATATATCCGCGCAGCTAAAGAATGCAACGACTCTCACCGGTTACGGCGTATGGGCGGTATTCAACGAGCTCGGCGAGAAGGAACTCTGCGAAATCGACGGCTTCGTATATTACGGCCCTGAGGAGAAGCGGGTGCCCTTCATCGCGCTCAACAAGGACACCCCGCAGCGGGAGTTCCCGGGATTGAGCGTGGAAAGCCACACGTTCGTGATTCACTGGCCGATGGAAGTCAATTCGTGGCAGCCGATAGAGTTCTACATCGACGCATCGTGGCCGGGCGCGCGCAAGAAGCCGATGGTGGAGAATCTGCAGCAGGCGAATTTCACGCCGCCCTGCTATCACTATGCCATACGGGCTGAAGTGCTCGATTTCCAGTCGCCGTCATCGGAACTCACCGTATGGGCGGATCTTTCGTCATACGGAGACGATAGCTACGTCGAGATGTTCGACGACGGGGAGCATGCCGACGGCGATGAGAACGACGGCATCTTCGCGGCGGAATTCGACGCCGGAAGTATTTTCGGGACATACACATTCACGGTGTATGCCGAGGACCCGCAGGGGCATTCGATGGAGAACGACCTTCTCTTCGCCCCTATAGAATTCCCCCCGCTTCCGCCGGTGATGTGGGATGATATCGACCAGGGGACGCAGAGTGGGTATCACGACGAACTGATCGGGCTTATCGAGGATGAGACAGCTTGGACGGCATTCTGGGAAGAACACGCCTCGAATTTACTCCCGCCGCCGCCGAAGCCGGCCATCGATTTCGAAAGCAAGATGGTCGCGGTCGTGATGCTCGGCGAGAAACCGAATTCATGCTACGATGTGAAGATAACCGATGTCGATTATTCGGTGGAGAACTGCGGGATAATGGTGTACTACGACGAGTATGTTCCCACCCCCGAAGCCGTGTGTTTCGATGTAATCAACTACCCGTTTCATATCATCCAGTTGAACAAGACGAGCCTGCCGGTCGGGTTCAAGGGGACGATTGTCTATGTCGATGGTGAGGACTGCCTGAAGTGGAACGAGCTCCAGAAAGGCAATTTCAGCGATGTACACACGCCGATGGAGTATTTCATAACGAACGAAAACGATTTGATCGACGCATACGAGGACCTGTTCGGACCCGGCCCGCCGATACCGAATATAAACTTCGACCTGGAAACGGTAATCATCATCACTCAGGGGTCGTGCCCATCGACGGGGTATTACATCAAGGTGGACGACATCTGCTTGAACGATAATGACGAGTACGAGGTTGACTATCACCGTGAGATTCCCGGGGAGAACTGCATTGTCCTCTGGGTCGTAACGGAACCTTACTACATCATAGTCTGTGACAAATCCGAAAAACCGGTTGTGTTCGAGGGGGATAATGTGGTATATCCTTGCTGAGGCAGGGGCTGAATCAGGCGTTACCCATTCGATTTATTTTGCAAGAGGCCGCCCTACCCGGGGCGGCTTCGGAAATTTTTCAGTTTTGGGCAAAGAATTTGCCATGGACAATATGAACGTGACTTATGTGGTATAATTTGTATAAGCTTCTGGGGATTTCTTACTTTTAGGAGAACTATATGAGTAATCGCGCTGTCTTATGGCAGTACGTTCCAGCCTTGATGCTGGCTGCTCTGTTGTGCATCACAGCTGTTTCCTGCGGCGGCACTCAACCGGTTTCACCGCCTCTGGCGGACATTGCACAGGCCTTGCGTAATGCGGATTCCGAGCGAGCCCTGTGGGGAGTCTGGGAGATGAACATCGGACCTGATGGTTATTTCGAAGTCAGGCCGGTTCATTCGGGTGCACCCCATGTGAACGTTATCCCCTTTTTGCTTCCGCCGAGTTGCTCGGACTGCCTGTCAGTCCAGGGAACGGGATATTTCCCGGCGGAGAACCGTGTCGAGGCGGATGTGACCATCAAGAATCCCACCGACCTCTACGGCTATGATGTACGGGGCATCTTGATGAGCGACATCGGGCACGATGTTTATAACGCCGATGATTACACCGAGCTATGGGACAACGGGGGCCCGGTCACGCGGAACCCGTTCAAGCGTTTCCCCGCAGACCCGGGGCCGTATATATTCAACCCGCAGGACAGCCATACCGTGCACTACTCGGTCAGAATCCCCATCCCGCCCCAGTGGAACCAGATTCTCATGGCGGTCGATGCATCGTGGCCGAATCCCTGCGGAGAGCCGTTCAATATTGGTGCGGCAAGCAAAACGGTATGGGGCGAGCTTACGGAAGAGGGCGGGATGGTTCATTGCTATGTCGACGTGCTGAGCCATTATAGTCCTGTCGAGTCGGTCGTGCTTGATATGTCTGCAATCGGCGGCGGCGAAGTTGAGCTTGACCCGTGGGACAATATCCCCGGGTTGGCGAACTATTTCGCGGCTTCCGATATTCCTTTCGCGGGATTCGCGCCCGGGGATTATGAGTTGTGGATAAGCGCGAAAGTATCCGGCTTGAATAACCTTCTTTATGACAAAGTGCACGTCACGATTGAAACGGGCGGCGAACCGGTACCCAGGCCGACGGTTATCGATATTCTCGATTACCCGTTTTCCGCTTCGTCAATTGAAGTAAAGGACGGCCTGCTTTATGCGATCGGGGCTGAGGGATTGAAAATTTATTCGACAGGCGCACAGGGGCAACTGACGCTCCATGGCGAGGTAGCCACCCCTGTTTTCGATACCGACCGCTACGAGTTGTTCCTTGGTGACAGCCTTGCGTTTGCTTACCTCGAGCGCTGGGAATACCTCGAGAGCAAGATACTTGTATTCGATATTTCGAATCCGGTTAACCCAGTCCACACAGGGACCATGCAGACGGTTCCCATACTGGGCGGCGCCGTAGTCAAGGATTCGTATCTCATATGCTCGGTTCCCGGGTGGAAGAAGATAGCAACCGTGGACGCCACCGATCACGCGAGCCCGCACTTCGCCGCCGATTACACCATGACCGACACGCCATGGGCTGTCGCGTTAGATGGAAACAACCTGTTCGTGGTTCGCGAGGGCAAGGGTATCGGGGTTTACAGCGTAACCAATCCGCTCTCGGTATCCCCGAAAGGGAACATGGGGTGGAATAAAATTACGAATTCAGCCCTGGTCGTCTCGAACCAGAGAGGCTACATGTGGAGCAGCACCGGTGAGCTGGGGATTTTCTCCTACACCAACCCGCTTTATCCGTCGCTTATCAGCAGTACTGTTATGAAGAAAGAGTGGACGGGCGATACTGTTACCGGTTTCAAAATTGCGGGAAGCTACCTCTATGCCCACGGCGAGACAGCCTACGTCATAAAAGTGAGCGATGCGAGTAACCCGCTGCTGGTCTTCGAACCGACGGTTGCCGCTATCTCACCGACGACCACGATGGATTTCGCGCCGGCCGGGAGATATGGATATGCTCCCCGGGATGAGGAGATCGAACTGATTCGAAACTATTGATATATGAAGGATTTGCCGCTGAAACCCCGGAGAAATCCGGGGTTTTTATTTCCGCCCGGTTATCGATTGCCAGTCTTGCAGCATCCGGTTGTCCTCTTCAGCGGAACGCCCTTTCTGGGTGAGGTAATCCCCCACGATGAAGCTGTTCGCACCCGCGGGAAGCGCATAGGACTGGTAGTCGCGAAGATGGTGCTCGCGTCCACCGGCGGCTTTGATTGTTTTTACCGGGCTGGCGAAGCGGAAACACGCGATGATTGACAGACATCGGGCAGGGGTGAGGTCGGTGGTTTCTATTCGCGTGCCCTTGATGGGTATTACGAAATTGAGCGGGATGGCATCGACATCGAGCTCGCGAAGCGTCAGCGCCAGGTCGGCGATGTCATCGTCGGTCTCGCCGATACCGAAAATCCCCCCGCAGCACACATCGAGACCGGCATCCTTCGCGTTACGCACGGTTTCCACCCGTTCCCGCCATGTGTGGGTTGTGACGATATCCGGGAAATGCCGTTCGCTGGTTTCGAGGTTGTGATTTATCCGGGTGATGCCGAGTTCCTTCAGCTTGCGGCAATCTTCGACGGAGAGCATGCCGATGGATGCGTGCAACTCGATTTCGCCCGCTTCGCGTGACGCCCGGATCATCCGTTCGAGTTGCGGGAGGAATTCGTCGAACGAATGCTCTTTCCCGCTGGTAACGATGCCGAACCCGGTTGCGCCCGATTCGATGGCGCGTCGTGTCGCGCGGGCCATGGTTTCGGAGTCGATGTAATCGTAGGTTTCGATGCCGGTCTTGTGTCGCGCCGATTGCGCGCAGAACGCGCAGTCCTCGGTGCACAGGCCGGATTTTGCATTGACGATGCCGCACAGGTGATATGGTTCGCGAAGCCGGGCCTGTGTGATTCGATGCGCGCTTGCGATGACATCGAGAAGGTGAGCGCGGGAGAAATCGAGCAACCCGGAAAGCTCATCGCGCGAGGGGAGATAGTCCTCGTGGATTATCCGGTCGGTAAGTCGTCGCAGGTCGTCTGAATCCACCGGGCACCTACTTCGGGTCGGGGACGATCCCGAGGTCGTCGATAGTGAAGACCGGCTCGTAGTCGAAATTCTGGCCGACTTCATCCCGGAGTGCGAGAATGGCTTCGCCGCCTCCCTGTAGCCTGTCGACGAGGCATATGACCTTCACGACCTTGGCGCCGGATTCGACGGCGGCCCGTATCGCATTGATAATGCTTCCGGCTTTGGTGACGACATCCTCGATTATAGCGACGTTCATCTCTTTGATGTCGAGGCCCTCGATGAGTTTCCCGGTGCCGTGGTCTTTCTGGGCTTTGCGTACGATGAACGCCGGGATCGGATGCCCATGGCGGTATGAGGCTCCCGCGACGGCGGCGACCATTGGGTCCGCGCCGAGGGTAGGGCCGCCGACCGCATCGATGCCGGCGTTCTCGAGCATCGGGAAGATGACTTCGCCGACATAGTGATTGCCCATCGGGTTGAGCGTGGTAAGCCGCAGGTCGAGGTAATAGCTCGATTTGGCGCCGCTGGCGAGAATGAATTCCCCTCGAAGCAGCGATTTGTCGAGGATGACTTTTTTCAATTGGTCCTTTGCTTCCTGCAAGGCGACTCCCGTGACAAAGTATTTCCCCGGGGCATGAATAATAATGGTTCCGGGGCCGCCACATTATATGGCAGCCCTGAAAGGATGGCAAAAAAATGGTAGCATTCAGGCTAAGGAATTCGAAGGAATTCCGGCTGACTCTTGCCATACCGGGAGGAAAGTAAATGCGCGCATCCAGATACATAATCGCCATCGCCATAGCTGTTCTCATACTTGCGGCGATGGTGGCGGCGGTAATCGCCGCGACGGATGAAGAGGACAAGCTTGTCGGCACCGAAGCGAAGGATTTCACGCTTCCGCTGCTGCTCGAAGACAAGGATGTCACGCTGAGCTCGTTCGAGGGGAAGAAAGCCGTGGTGATCGATTTCTTCGAGACCTGGTGCGAGCCATGCAGGAAGAATCTTCCGCTCCTCGAGGAGTTCTACAACAAACATAAAAAGGATGTCGAGGTGCTTTCGATATCGACGGCTCTCGATGTCGACGCGCTGAAGGAGTTTTTCGAGGATGAGGACAACGCGGTCAGCTTCGGCGTGCTGGTGGATACGGCGGCGAAGACGAAGGACGACTATCCCCACCAGTTCATACCGTACATGGTGGTAATCGACAAGGATGGGAAGATAACGCACACGCATACCGGCTACGACCCGGAACTTATCGCATACCTCGAAGAAGCGCTCGGACTTGAGTAACTTTTAACCGGATAGTTATACTAAGCCCCTGATTTTGCGGGGGCTTTTTTTATTGGGGCAAAATTTGCAATTTGCGTGCCATTTCGTGGTTGAGCGCATGCCCGGAGCGCAGCCCGATGAAGTGGCCCCGGACCGGACGTCCGGCCAGATACAGGTCGCCGATGAGGTCGAGGATTTTATGTTTCGCGAATTCCTTCTCGACGCGGAATCCGCCCCTGACGCCGTCGGGATAGACAATCAGCGCCTGTGATGTATCGGTGGTACGCACGAAGCCTTCCTTCACGAATTGCTCGACGCGCTCCGCCTCGATGAAGCTTCTCGCCGGGGCGATCTCGGCGCCGAATATACCGGGGTCGACTTCGATCTGGAATTGTTCCGAACCGATGCGCGGGTCATCGTAGTCGAGGAAATAGCTTATCCTGAAGCCGTCGAACGGAATCGCGATGATCACGGCGGCATCCCGCTCGACATAGAGTGGTTCCGTGACCACGAGCGGCAGAATTTCACCGGGGAGTTCCGCGGTACCGGATGCTTCGATTCCGTTCCATAAATCGCGCGCGCTTCCGTCGATAAGGGGGATTTCTCCCGACGGGCATTCGACATCGATGTCGGTCACCCCGGCGGCATGCAGGCAGGCGAGCAAGTGTTCGACGACTTCGATCTTCGCGTTCCCGGAGACGAGGGTCGTGCGGTTGGGCGTGTCGTCGAGGTTTTCAACCGCCGACTTTATTGAGCCGTTATTTGTATGGAAAACGATGCCGCGCGGTTTTGGCGATGGAACGAGCCTCATCATCGACGGCTGGCCGGTGAATACGCCGACGCCATCGAGCTTGAATGAATCGGCGAGAGTGAGTCTCGGGATGGCAACCGGCACTACAAATTCTCCTTCAGCCAGTTCAGGAGCGTTTTGTCGAAACCGACGAGAAGCAGGTTCGTACCGTGGGAGCTTCCGTCGACGTTGACGAATCTGGGGTCAGTTTCGGTGAACGCTTTCTGCAGGTCGGGGATGACTTCCGCCGACTGTTTGTCCCCCGTGGCATAGCCCACCAGCACGGGAATCGTGACCTTTGGCGCATATGGAAGCGGTTCCAGTCCGTGCCAGGAGCGTCCGGGTGAGAGGGCGGCGATGCATTTGATGCCTTCGAGTTCGGCGCCCGCGATGATCGCGAGGTTCGCGCCGATGGATGCTCCAGCCAGCCCGATGCGTTCCGGGTCGATTTTCTCGGAGCCGGGTCCGCCGGTGAGGAAGACCATCGCGGCGCTGATGTCCTTGAGCATATTCATGTAATCGCTGTCCTTGAAATTTTCATATGACAGCTTGTTATCTGTGGACTCCCCGAAGCCGCGGAAATCGATGGCGAGGGAGCTTATCCCGTTTTCCGCGAGTAGTTTCTGGAATGCCTCGTAGGAACCGCGGTCGCTTCTGAATTGATGGCAGAGGATCACCGCCGGATGTTTCGCAGTATCGTCGATGACGGTAAAGGTGCCGTAGATGGCCACGCCGTCGTCGGTGATCATCACGGCTTTCTCTGTGGTGATGCCGGCTTTCGCGGGTTCTTTCGGAGATGCCATCGCGGCCTCGGTATCGGGCTTCGATTCGACTTTACCGCCGCCGCACCCCGCCGCGAACAGGGCGAGCGATAATGCCAGGGTGAACATCAATATGAAGGCTGTGTAATATGCTGAAAGGCTGTGTGTTCTCATCATCAATCCTCCCGCGAGTGCTTGCGACATGATAACACCCGTGGGAGCGATGTAAACAAGCTTAAAATAATGGAAGGCCCTGCCGGGCCTTCCGTGTTGCTAATAGGCTCCCCAGAAGAACCCTATTTCATACTTGAGATATCGCCCTCCCCGCTGGACGTGCTGTTTTTATTGATGCCCCAGTAACCGTCGAGGAGAAAGACATATATTTTATACAGGGTGCCTTCATCCTCCTCTTCATATGAATCAACCTGCTTCATGCCGGTGATGGTGACTTCCTGGCCGGTCGTGTAATGGCCGTTTATTTCCTCGGTCAGTTGAGCGATGGTCAGCTTCTTGTCTTTTGTAATCTCGATATCCATGAAGCGGTAGACAAAACGCTTGTGATCTTCCGACCATCCCTCATCGGTCATGGTTCCCTGGGCCTTGATACCGTTAACGCCGGGGTCCGTATCACTCACCCCTTTGAGGGGAACGAAGAAGATATACTTGATCCCAAACACCGTAACGCCTATCGCGATTATGATCAAACAATATGCCGCCACGGAGGCAAGCACGCTGCGCGCGCTCCATTTTGCGGCGTCGATGCGGTCATGGGAAGTTCCGTTGCTGTTTTTCGCTCTTCCCGGTATGCACAGCAGACCCGGATGGTCGGGTTGCAAGATGATCTTCAGTCGTTTGAGGAAAGAAATTCGCTCCCGCCCGGAATCGGCGGGCCATGATTCCCTGAGCAGTTTCGCGAGTTTTTCTTCTTCCCGCTTATGTTCTTTACCGAACATTTTTATCACTTCCCTCGATCAAGGGATTATTCCCCTTTTGTTCAATTCGGCTTTAAGCTTCTTTCGCGCTACATGCAGCCGCCATGCGGCTGTACCCTTTGCTATGTCAAGGATACCTGCAATCTCTCCAACGGGTTTGTCTTCGAAATAATGCAGCACGACGCATGCCCTGAGGTTGGGGGCAAGGCTCAGGACCGCTTCGCGTATCGCCGCTTTCTCGAAGCGCTCGCCGGCTAAATCCTCGGGGATGTGCTCGGCGATAACGGACGGGTCGCTCTCGGTGTAGATAATTTTCTTCGAGCGGCGGAGATGGTTGAGAGCGAGATTTACGGCGATACGGTAGAGCCAGGTCGAGAGGCTGCTTCGTCCCTCGAATTCGTCCATCTTCTCCCACGCCCTGACGAACGTGTCCTGTGCGAGGTCGAGGGCGGTCTCGCGGTTGCCGGTCATACGAAGGAGCACCGGGAAGATGGTGTCGAAGCAGCCCGACAGGTAGTCTTCCTGTTCTGGAGTGAACCCAGGCATGTTATTTCCGGCTCGCCATTTCTCTTCCTTCAAGATCAACTTGCCCTCCGTCAGTTACAAGTTTGACACATTCCCGGGCCGAATGTTTGGGTCAAAAACGGATTTTTCCGGGTGTGGGAAATGCCGATTCAGTTTCCATGCCGCCCTTGCGTATCGTGTGATGCGTCACACCTGATATAATTTACGCGTGGCACGGAAGAAAGTAAGCAAGGATATCGAGGAGAAGCTCGCGCTTCTGCCGGACCGTCCCGGTGTGTATACGATGTACAGCGAAGCTGGGAAGGTCATCTATATCGGCAAGGCGAAGAGCCTCAGGAAGCGCGTGCCGTCGTATTTCCGAAAGGGACGCCGCCTCGATATGAAGACGCTGCTCCTCCGGAGCGAAATCGCCAATTTCGAATACACCATCACCGCATCGGAACGCGAGGCGCTAAACCTCGAAGCGAACCTCGTCAGGAAACACAAACCGATTTACAACATCCGGCTGAAGGACGATAAATCATATCCCTATATCAAACTGACGGCGGAGCCGTATCCGCGGGCGATACTGACGCGGAAGGTTGAATCGGACGGCGCGCGCTATTTCGGGCCGTACTCGACATTCAGCGTCAGGCGTATGCTCGAACTCATCCAGGAGGTTTTCCATCTTCGGGAATGCCATCACGACCTTTCGAAGCCGCGCCAGCGGGCGTGCCTTAATTACCAGATAAAGCGCTGCCTCGGATGCTGCGTGGGCAAGGTGAGCGCCGACGAGTATGAGCGGCTGGTGGATGAAGTCGCCGAGTTCATACAAGGCAGATGTTCGGGACTTCTCGATAAGCTGCGCTATGAGATGAACGCGTACAGCGCGAATGAGGACTACGAGGTCGCGGCGGCGTTGCGCGACAGGATCCATGCGATCGCGGGAATCCTCGAAAGCCAGAGCGTGGTGAACGTGAAGAAGGTCGACGAGGATTACATCGCGGTGGCGCGCAAATTCGACCGGGTCGTAGCGCAGGTGATGTTCGTACGCGAGGGGAAGCTTCTCGGCGGGGAGAATTTCCGGCTCGACGGCATTGCCGGGGCGCAGGATTCCGAGATACTCGGGAGTTTCGTCAAGCTATACTACGATGTTGCGTCGTCGACTCCGCCCGCGATATATCTCGAAGGGCGCGTCGATGAGAAATCGGATATCGAGGACTGGCTATCCGAAAGAGCCGGCCGGAAAGTCAGGCTTCAAGCGCCCCAGCGGGGGAATCGTCTCAAGACAATCGAACTGGCGAAACAGAACGCCGAGGAGAAACTTAGGGAAATCATCCAGCGGGAAGAGAACGACCGTCGCGCGATAAAAGAGGGTTTGAAGGGCTTGAAGGATGCGCTGCACCTGAGGAGGCGGCCGCATCGAATTGAATGTTACGATATATCGAATCTTGGAAAAGATAACAAGGACCTCTCGGCGGTCGGGTCGCGAGTGGTGCTGATTGACGGCGTTCCCGACAAGAATGAATACCGGCGGTACCGAATTCGTTCGGTCGAATCGCAGGATGATTACGCGATGATGCGTGAAGTTCTCGAGCGGAGGCTGAAGGAATTCGAGCGGTCACCGGAAGGCATCGAGGCGCTTGATTTGATATTGCTCGACGGCGGCAAGGGTCACCTGAGCACGATATATTCGCTGCTCGAAGAGAAGGGATTCGCGGGGAAGATTCAGCTCGCGGCGCTGGCGAAGCGGGAGGAAGAGGTGTTTTTACCGGGACGGGAAGACGCGGTGAAGCTCGCCGAGACCGACCCGGCGCTGCGTCTGCTTGTGAAGATACGCGATGAAGCGCACCGTTTCGCCGGGGATTACCAGAAGTGGATGCGGAGCAAGCGTATGCGGGAATCGATACTCGACAAGATTCCCGGGGTGGGGCCGTCGCGGAAGATAGACCTTTTAAAGCATTTCAAGAGCGTGAAGCGTATAGAAGAAGCATCGGTGGATGAATTGTGCGAAGTGAAGGGGGTCACGCGCGAGCTGGCGGAGCGGATCAAGATGTATGTGAAGGAGAGGGAATGAGTTGCGAAGGGGCTTGCATTGCATGGCATACGCAACTAAAGTTGATGGCGGTATACAGGCGGGTATCGGGAGCCGAGGGATGATTCTTTTATTAACGGCAAGGCATTGTAGCGCTTGCAGGAAGTTGATTCATGCCGGAAAACAAACCAATCATCGAAACCCGCGAGCTTACAAAACGCTTTGGTGATTTGACAGCTGTCGATAAATTTTCCATCACCGTGAAGGATGGGGAGATTTTCGGGCTGCTGGGTCCCAATGGCGCAGGTAAGAGCACGGTCATCAAGATGCTGACCACGCTGCTTCCGCCGACATCGGGAAGCGCGCATGTCTCCGGGATGGATGTCACGCGCAAGTCCGGCGCGGTGCGCTCGCTCATCGGCTATGTCCCCCAGCTTATCTCCGCCGACGGAAACCTGACCGGCTACGAGAACCTGCTGATATTCGCCAAGCTTTACAGCATCCGCCCGTCGGAGCGCGAGAAACTCGTACGCGGCGCGCTGGAGTTCATGGGGCTTACAGCGGCGGCGGATAAAATCGCGCGGACGTATTCGGGCGGGATGATAAGGCGGCTGGAGATAGCGCAATCGACATTGCACAGTCCACGGCTGCTCTTCCTCGACGAGCCCACCATCGGGCTGGACCCGTCGGCGCGGCATGCGGTATGGGAACACATCGTAAGGCTGTGCACTGAGAACCACACAACCATCTTCCTCACCACGCATCTCATGGAAGAAGCCGACAGCCTTTGCAGCCGAGTTGCAATAATGCATCACGGGAACACCGTCGCCCTCGGAAGCCCCGCCGATTTAAAAGCATCCCTCGGACGCGAGAGCGCCACGCTTGACGATGTGTTCATGCATTATGCGGGGGATATGCTCGAAACCGGAGGTAGTTTCCGTGAAACCTCAAGGATACGAAGAATCTCGAGGCGGATGGGGTAATCTGCTTGCGTTTATCGTGAGCTTCGCGACCAAGACGATGGTTGTCATCGAAATGGAAGTGCGCAAGCTGAGCCACGACCCCACCGAGTTGATAACGCGCGCGGTACAGCCCGCGCTATGGCTGCTCGTGTTCGGGCAGGTGTTCGGGCGTTTCCGCGCCACCGGAAATGTCGACTACAAGGACTTCATCGCGCCGGGGATACTTGCCCAGAGCGTGCTGTTCATAGCGATATTCTACGGCATCTCCATCATATGGGAGCGCGACCTCGGCATCGTGCATAAATTCCTGGTCACGCCGACGCCGCGTTCCGCCCTGGTGCTGGGCAAGGCATTGTCGGCGGGAGTGCGGGGACTTTCGCAGGTGATAATAATCTACACGCTGTCGGCGATATCGAGTGTCCATATAAACTGGAATCCACTGCACATACTGAGCGTCGCATTCATCGTCATTCTCGGCGCATCATTTTTCTCCACGCTTTCCCTTGTAATCGCGTGCCTGGTGAAAACGCGCGAACGGTTCATGGGAATCGGCCAACTCATCACGATGCCGCTGTTTTTCGCGAGCAACGCGATCTATCCCATCAACCTGATGCCGATGTGGCTGAAGGTGATCGCGCGCGTCAATCCGCTGACATACGAGGTGGATGCATTGCGGGGATTGATGCTTACCGGCGGGACGACCACATATGGTTACGCTGTTGATCTCGGGATGCTGTTCATCGCGATGGTCATCATGATCGCGCTCGGCAGCAAGTTATATCCCAACGTCGTCAGGTAACACAATCCCGGTTTGGAGTAGAGTTTTTTTACCTTATAATGGGCTGACTTCGCTTTCAGGAGGTTGCAGACATGTATCTATTCACTGGTGGAACAGTATATCTCGAAGATGGTTTTCATAAGGGAACCGATGTTCTCACGAAGGATAAACGCATCCAGAAGGTGGGGAAGAATATCAGCGCCCCGAAAGGATGCAAGACCATCAAGCTGACATCGAAGCAATACCTGCTTCCGGGTCTTATCGACGCGCACACGCACCTTGGCGTTTTCGAAGACGGCGTGGGGGTAATCGGCAACCAGGGTAATGAATACGGCGGCGACCCGAACACGGCATACATCCGCGCGATGGATGCCATCTTCACGCAGGACGTCGCGTTTGACGAAGCCCGCGAGAACGGTGTGCTGGCGGCCGGCATATATCCGGGTTCCGCGAACCTCTTCGGCGGATTGTGTTCGGTGGTCAAATGTTACGGCGACACTCTCGACGAGATGCTTATAGATGGCTACCACGGCATGAAGATGGCGATGGGGGAGAATCCGTTCCGCGTCTATGGAAGCACTGGCAAGAGCCCGACGACACGCATGGCCGTCGCGGGCCTCATCAGGAAAACGCTTATCGATACACAGAATTACATGGCGAAGCGGAAGGAAGCAGAGGAAGGTTCTAAGAAAGGCAAGGGGAAGAAGAAAACGGACAAGAAACACTTCGACCGGAACCTGCTGTATGAACATCTCGCGATGCTTCTCGAAAGGAAGATCGTCGCGAGATTTCACATGCATCGCCGGGATGATATCGAAACAGCCCTGCGAATAGCGGACGAATTCGGTTTCAAGGCGGTCCTCGACCATTGCACCGAGGGGTGGCTCATCCCCGAACTGATAGCGAAGCACAAGGTGCCGGTGGTGATAGGGCCGATGGATACCGGGAAAGTGAAATATGAATTGAGGAACCGCGATTTGAAAGCGCCGTACATCCTTCATAACGCCGGGGTGTTCGTCAGCCTGATGACCGACCATCCCGTCATGCCGATTCGTTCACTCCGCATGAACGGCGCGCTCGCCGTCAGGGGCGGGCTTACGGATGTGGAGGCGCTAAGGATGATGACATCGAACACCGCGAAGCTGCTGAAAATCGACAAGGATTTCGGCTCCATCGCCAAAGGGAAGCTCGCCAATCTTGCCATCTATGACGGTGAACCTCTCGATATGCGCACGAATGTTGTCCATGTTTGGATAGAAGGAATGGAATATAAGTAAACGGCATATTCAAGGATGGTACGGCAGTAATGGATGGAAGCAGTATCAAAACGAAGATCAAAGAGATCATCATCGGGATAACGCATTCGTCGGATGACGTTGAAGATATCGAGGATGAGGATTTCCTTATCGATGATCTCGGGATCGATTCACTCGGGATGATCAACCTCGTGCAGAGGCTTCAGAAGCAATTCGATATCGAGATACCCGAATCGGATGTGACGCTGCAGAATTTCAAATCGATTGAACTGCTCGGTGATTATATCGAGTCCAGGACCGGCAAAGGTCAGTAAATCAACGGGCCGCGGTTGATTGATCAGCATTGATGTGCAGTTTCAAGCAAATTTCAGATGTCATCGACCATTCGCCGGCTCCTGACGAGAAGCCGGCTTTCGTGGAAGGCGCGCGCACGATCACCTTCGGCGATGCGCGCCGCGAGATTGCCGCGCTGGCTTCGATGCTGATTGGTGCGGGTCTCGAACCGGGGGAGCGGGTCGCGGTAATCCACCCGAATTCATGGGAATACGTCAGGGCAATATATGCGTCGATAAAGGCGGGGCTGATCCCATCGGCGTTTCATCCGAGGATGGCTCCGGGCGAAGTCGAGCGACTCGTGAATATATGCAAGCCCGCGGCGATGCTTGCCGACGCGCGGCTTCTGAATACTCTTGCACCGGCGTTCGCTCAATTTGCCGGCCGGTTCAAGTATATCGGCATCGCGGATAGCAAGAAGCGGTTGCTTCAGAACATAACAAGCGAATTAAAACGTGAGATCGACGTTGTGGACGAGGGGATCCCGAAACAGGATGCCGGGCATATGAAATTTCCCCAGCGGGATAGCGAAGCCGGCGCGGTGATAATTTTCACCACCGGCACCACCGGCCCTCCGAAAGGGGTCCTGTTGAGCCACCGGAATATCCTCAGCGTCGCCCGGGCGATAATTGACGGATTCGAGCTTGTGCCTGATGACATCACGCTCATCGGCGCGGCACTGGCGCATATATCGGCATTCACCAGCCAGATGGTCTCGTACCCGATGGTGGGCGGCACATGCTGCATCGCGCGGGGATTCCTCGCCATGCCGAGGGAAGTGCTGGACTTCGCGCGAAGATGCAAGATCACATCGATGCACGGCATGCCGACTTCCATCGCGATGATAATCAACAGCCTTGAGCCCGGGGAAGATGCGGGACTCAACCCGAGGTATATCGGCATTTCGGGCATGCGCGTGACCCGGAACATGCTCGATTCCATCATGAATACATTTCCCGGCACTACGATATATAACAGCTACGGGTTGACCGAAGCGTCGCCGAGAATAACCGCGCATCCGATGAACAAAGACCTCGAACACGCCGACAGCGTCGGGCGGCCGCTGCCCTTCTGCAAGGTCGCCGTAGTCGACAAGGACGACAATTTCCTACCGGCAGGCGGAGTCGGCGAGCTTGTGAGCATCTCGCCGGGGAACATGGTCGGTTATTTCGACGATGAAGAATCAACGAAGCGGGCGTTCATCGGCGAATGGATGCGTACGGGCGATCTGGCGCGGCTCGACGAGGACGGTTATATCTACCTCGAGAGCCGCATCAGCGACATGATAAATGTCGGCGGCGAGAAGGTTAACCCGTATGAAGTAGAGGATGCCATCGGCACGGTCAGCGGCGTGAAGGAGTCGCTTGTCGTCAAGAAATCGCATGAGTTGATGGGTGAAATCCCCATCGCGCTGGTGATAAAGGAAGAGGGGGCTCAGCTCGATGAGAGCGATATCCTGCGCGAGCTGAAGCCCATGTTGAGTTCGTTCAAGATGCCTTCGAGAGTAATATTCGTTGATGATTTTCCCCGCACGAAGAGCGGGAAATATATGCGCAGGCTGCCCGAGGATTTCCCATTGACCGGATAATGCGGTTACAGAATTAGCATGTCTCATTTGCCGAAATTCCTGAGCAAGATGAAGTTTGAGCAGATGCTGCCCATACGGTTTTTCTTCCTCGGGATTCTCGTCATCGCGATAATGCAGTATGTCCCCCTCGGATTCGAATTTCTTTTTCCGGCCGGTTCGGAAGAGAGCGGCATACTGTCCGCCATACCGTCGGGGGACGCCATAGTCATCACGTATGGCGCGTCGGAAGCGCTTGACGCGGATGAGATCGACTTTGACATATATATAGTCGATGACGAATATTCCCAGAACCCGTTTGAAAGCAGTCGCGCGAGAATAGTGCTTGCGCGGACGGGAAAGTCACCATATAAAATCGGCGGGCTGGAGAGGGGGCACACATATCATGTGGGAGTACGGGTGGTCGATGCCGAGGGGAATGAGGATGACAACACCACGGTGAAATCCGTAACGCTCGATGGAAGGTCACCGTGGAGCGTCAACTGGACGCGGGTCAGGAATAATTACAGGTTCGTGGTGCCGCATGCGGATGACCGGTTTTTCGTGAGGTGGTACAGCCTTGCGGCCCTCTTGTATATGACATTCGCGTTCTTCACCGGGATCGACACCCGCAAGATACTTCTTTTCATAGTTTCATCGGCGATAATCATGTCGTTCAGTCCGCCGTATTACGTCATGTATATCGCGTTTCTCATCATCCTTTACTACCTTCTGTTCTCGCGCATGCGCTACTGGCCGAAGCTGGGGCTGTTTATCCTCTACCTTGTGGTTTATTCGATGGTGTCGCTTGCGCTGCTTTACGCCTTCAGGAGACTCGGCTTGATGTCGATGCTCGTCATTTCCGTATTCGTAAACAGCCTCGGCAAGAAGGCCATCTTCCTTTTCTATGAGATCGCGTCTGGAAAGATAAAGTCGATGTCCATGATGGATTTCATTTTCTACCTTACATTTCTTCCTCTTGCATATCCGATGCTTCCTCTTTCACCGAGCGAATTCATGAAGGGGTGGGTACCGAAGAAGAAACACCCGATCCAGCGCACGTTTCTTCACGGCGCGGCATCGGTATCGTGGGGAGTATGCAAGATACTCATCTACAAGATAATGCGTGTGCAGATATTTCCGATTTTGAATTTCGACGTGATGTATGCCATGCTCGACTCGCTTCACATCGGTACGGTGTGGCTCCTCGTTTTCGCGAACTATATCCTCTGGTACTTCTACTTTTCGGGGCTTTACAACGTATCGCTGGGGCTGTCGAACATGTGCGGGTTCCGCATCAGGCCGAATTTCATCAACCCGCTTTTCGCGCGCGATCCGCTCGATCTGTGGAAGCGGTGGAATATCCATTACCGCGCGTGGCTCCTGAGGATATTCTATTTCCCGCTCTGGTGGAGGTATAAGATCACTATCCTGAACGTGCTCATCGTTTTCATGATATCGGGGCTTTCGCACACATTTCTCAGCCTGCTTCGAGGACATTTCAGGTGGGCGTATTTCCTCTATTTCGTTTTCCAGGCGATAGGGGTGATATTGGTTCTCATCGTGAAGAAGGATGCGCTGGTATCGGGCGATGTCACCGGCGGCAAGGGATTCAAGTTGAAGACGGCCCTGGCGATCGCCGCGACCTTCGTATACACTTCGCTGCTGCATGTCGTGCTCTTCGCGGATTTCAAGGGTGTCAACATCTATCAATCCGGTGATATCTACGCGAAGCTGTTCGGTTTGCACTGATGCCCATGTCCCCGTAATATTAGCACGCAGAGATTTTCCGCTTGAGAGCCGTGACAGAGTCGAAGCCACAAGATAGTTCAATTTCCGGATGGGGTCCGATGCTTCCTCTCGGATACTTCATCCTCGGCATCGCGGCGATCATTGTCGTGATGCATGTCATCCCCTATTTCATCAAGGTAAACATACTTCGCAACGAACAGATAAGGTATATCAAATGGATGCCATGGCTTGCCGCGGGATTCTTCACCGCGGGATTCTTCACCCGGGGCGCGACCAAGCGGGCGGCGCTTATGCTCGGCTCCGCCGGGGTGATGGCGTTCGCGTGCCCGTATATTTTCGCCGTAATAATTTTATTCGCCTTCGGCCTGTATCACATTATCTCCGCGGAAACGGAATACCGCCGGCGGTTGATACGCCTGATCCTCGCCCTTCTCCTGCTCGGGGCCGTATCGATCGCGGCCGCATATGTGATAAGGTCAAACAAGGCCATGCTGCTTACGGGATTCATTTTCGTGCTCGGTACGGGGAAGAGGTCGATCTATTTATTCTACGAGAAAATATCAGGCAGGCTGCGGAGCATTTCACCCGTCGATTTGCTGCTCTACCTGACATACATGCCGTTCATCTACCCGCAGCTCCCGGTATCCCCGAAGGAATTCCTCGACGGTTTCCGCGAAAAGCGGAAGCATCCGCTGTCGCGCACGTTCATTCATGGGCTTGCTTCATTCTGCTGGGGAGCGTGCAAGATCCTCGCCCATTCTCTCGCGTACAGCAGCCCGATCGAGATACTGCGGTTTAATAAGCTCTATGAGAACATCGACACACTCGCGTTTCATGAGATATGGTTCGCGGTGCTCGCAATGTATTTCCTCTGGTACATTCTCATCTCCGGCGTGTTCAATATCCTCCTCGGCCTGTCGAACATGTGGGGGGTGCGGGTGAGGCCGAATTTCAACAACCCGCTGCTGGCGCGGAGTCCTCTCGACTTCTGGAAGCGGTGGAATATCCATAACAGGACATGGCTTCTGAGGGTATTCTATTTCCCGCTGTGGTGGAAGTACAAGCTCACGCTGTTGAACATCCTTATCGTATTCGCGATTTCCGGGGTCATCCATGGCGGGTTCGGCATCAACAAGCTCGAATTCGACTGGGTGTATCTTCTCTATTTCATGGTCCAGGGTTTCGCGGTGATGGTCTACATGGCGTTCAGCAAGGGGAAGAGCGTAAGCGGCACGGGCGAGACCACACGCTTGAGCGTGAAAACGGTGGTTTCAATCGCGGCGACATATACACTCATCGCCCTCATACGCGTGATGATGTACGCGGATTTCGCGGGGCTGGACATGCGGCAGACGTTCGAGGTCTACGGCAGGCTGTTCGGGCTTCACTGAACCGGGGCTGCAAAAAAGCCCGCGTTCTTCGCGGGCTTATGAATGGCGATGCAATATTGAAAGCGGTATCTACGTCTTTTTCTCCATGAAAAACTTCAGGAAGTCGAGCGGTATGGGGAATACGGTGGTCGAGTTCTTCTCGGCGGAGATCTCGACGAGGGTCTGCAGGTAGCGCAACTGAAGCGCCGCGGGGTTCTTTGAGATGATAACGGCAGCCTGGCTCAGTTTCTCGGCAGCCTGGAACTCGCCTTCCGCCGCGATGACCTTGCCGCGCCTTTCGCGCTCGGCTTCCGCCTGCTTCGCCATCGCGCGCTTCATGGTCTCGGGAAGCTCGATATCCTTGACCTCGACAACGCTGACCTTGATCCCCCACGGGTCGGTCTGGTTGTCGATGATCGTCTGCAGATTCTGGTTTATCTTCTCTCGCTTGGCGAGCAGTTCATCGAGTTCGTGCTCACCGAGTATCGAGCGAAGGGTCGTCTGCGCGATCTGGCTCGTCGCGGTGACGAAATTCTTCACCTGGATGATCGCCTTGTCCGGATGCAGCACCCTGAAATAGACGACCGCATTCACCCTGATGGTGACGTTGTCGCGGGTGATGACCTCCTGGCTGGGGACGTCGAGTGTGATTGTCCTCAGGTCGATCTTTCGCATGAACTCGATCATCGGCCATACCCAGATGAGTCCCGGGCCCCGCACACCGACATATTTA
>CAZSPL010000009.1:31083-37870 GCA_964608735.1 uncultured Planctomycetota bacterium
CAAGGCGGAAGATTACTCCGCGCTCGTATTCAGCAACGATTTTAATACCCCAGGCGAGAATTATCACCAGGATTATAAAGACTATTATTGCTGTCATGCAGCTACCGCCGATCGCTTCGGGCATAGCCCACCTCCGATGAATCGATTTCTATGAAACTTCAATGTTCAGTTAAATACCACTTAAGAATCCCTATACGTTCGACTGAGCGCGTTCGGGAAGCCTGTCGCTCGGAACAACCTTGAGGAACTTGTCATGCACTTCCGTGACACGAATCGCCTGGTTCTGTTGCAAAGTTTCATCGCAGATACCGTCCCAGTACTCCCCGAAGATGTAAACTTTACCGAGCTTCCCGGCCGGGATGTCCTGCATCGCGCGCCCGATCTGGCCAAGGAGCATGTGTCGACCGCTCACGGTCGGGCGCTCCCTGTCATACCAGATGAAGAACAGCACTACCACGCCGAGCAGGATTACTCCCAGCGCGAGGTAACCTATATAGAGCGTTATTCTGATACCTTCTATCATACTTTAAATCACCTCTCCCGGATTACGATCTGTAGACATAATACCGGGAAGATTGTTGCAGGGATGGTGAATCTCTTTCCCGAAACGCTTATGGAATTATAAGTGAATTAATTTCATATGCAAATGCTATAATCTACGGAGGGGATAAAGTGCGGGCGGATGCCGCTTGGGGGCATCGCGGAGGAGAAGGTTGAGCGAAGAAAAACAGAAGGTAATATTGTCCGGCATCTGCGGCAGGATGGGCCGCATGATAGCCGCGGATTTTCTGACGACCGGGAGCGTCGAACTCGCGGGCGCCATCGACAAGCTCGAGGTCGGCGTCGATATCGGCGTGATAGCAGGTACGGGCAAGGCCGACGTCGAGGTATCGCCGACCCTTGAAGCGGCACTGGGGAAGACGGTTGCGGATGTCTTCCTCGATTTTTCGACCGTCGCGGCGTCGCTTCATAATATACCCACCGCCCTCATGAAAGGGCTCGACTGCCTCGTGGGCGTGACAGGATTCACCGACGGCGACATCGAAAAGTTCAAGAGCTTCAGCGAGCAGTCGGGGAAGGTCGTGTGGATAGTGCCGAATTTTTCGCCGGGCGTCAATCTGATGATGGATTTCGCGAAACGCGCCGCGAAAATATATCCCGATTGCGAGATAATAGAGCTGCATCACGACGGCAAGAAGGACGCGCCGTCGGGTACGGCTCTCACCACGGCGAGGGATTTGAGGAAGTCCGAGGGAGGCATCGCGATAAAGCCGTCCGCCGAGGCGAGCCGCGGCCTGGTGATAAACGATGTCCACGTTCACAGCGTTCGTCTTCCCGGGCTAATCGCCCACCAGGAGATATTGTTCGGCGGACGCGGCGAGGTTTTTACGATACGTCACGATGCCATGTCGCGAGAATGTTTCCTTCCGGGAATCTACCTCGCGCTGGAGAAGATTTCCGAGAAGGCGGGGCTTGTGGTCGGGATGGATGGTTTGTTCTGAGTTGAACGCAGAGGTATGCATTGCTTAGTTCTGATGATATAAGAGTACTCATTATCGGCGCTACCGGTCTGGTGGGACGGAAGATAATCGAAGTCCTTCACGAGCGCGAGTTTCCTTTGTCGGAATTGCATGCGGCGGCATCGGCGGCGTCGGCGGGGACATTTGTCGGATTCGGGAACGAGAATATCCGCGTGCAGGAATTCGACCCGGTTCTTTTCAAATCCTGCGACCTCGTTTTCTTCGCAGGGAAGGACGGGTTGTCGAAGGAATTCTGTCCGAAAGCGGTCGAGGAAGGCTGCTACGTCATCGACAATTCGGCGGATTTCCGTCTCGAAAGCGGAGTGCCGCTGGTCGTGCCGGAAGTGAATGCGGATATCCTTCCCGACAAACCGTCCCTCATCGCCAACCCGAACTGCTCGACAATCCAGATTGCAATAGCGGTCGCGCCGCTGGACAAGGCGTTCGGGGCGGAACGGGTTATCGCATCGACATACCAGTCGATTTCCGGCGCCGGGCAGAAACCGCTCGACGAGATGCTCGATGCGTCACTCGGTATCCTCGACGGCGACGAGCCCGACCCGGCGGGGCTTGCATTCAACCTCATCCCGGCGGTGGGTTCGGAATCGCAGGGGGGGTATTACAGCGAGGAGACGAAGGTCAAGAATGAGTTGAGGAAAATTCTCGACCGTTCGAGGCTTTCGGTGGCATGCATGGCTGTAAGGGTTCCGGTGATGGTCGGGCACGGGGTAGCGTTGTTTGTCGAACTCGCCAGGCCCGCGCCGCTTGACCAGGTGCGGGAAGTGCTCACGCGTTCGGAGTCGGTCATCGTATATCCCGACGGCCCCGCGCCGACGCCGGTGCATGCGGCGGGGAATGACGAAGTGCATATCGGCAGAATCCATCTCGAAGGAGCGCTGAAGAACGGCGTCGCGATGTGGGTGGTCGCCGACAATCTCAGGATCGGCGCCGCGACGAATGCCGTGCGTATTGCCGAAGCCCTCCTGAGAAGGGGGAATGAGTAGATGCCCGATGATTCCCCGAAACTGAAATACACGACGATAAGGGAATTGCTTAACCGGGGCACATCGGAACACGGGCGCGCCATCGACCAGAATATCCGCGACCACATCCGCCATTCGCCGACCAAGGTGTGGCTCATCCTCGGCGAAGGCAAGGTATTTTTCGTGAAGGACATGATCCGCGGTTTCGTGCTGCATTTTTCATACTATGACAACAGGTTTATTTTCCGCGACCATCGCGGGCAGGAGAAGGAAATACACGAGGATGAGATCAAGGGAGTGGAAGGATTTTAAATGGATGACGAAAATGTGAAAAAGAATATGTCGGGCGCGTGCGGTATTTACTGCGGGATATGCCCGCTGCCGTGCGAGGGGTGCGGGCGGCATGCGGGCGGGGCGTTCTGGAGCGAAACATTTGGCGCATGCCCTGTATATACCTGCTGCCGCGAGGAGAGGGAGCATCCCGGATGCGAGCGTTGCGGCGATTTTCCCTGCCTCAAGCTGATGGAAATGACATTCGACGTAGACCATCCCGAGAGCCGAGACAGGCTATCCCTTGCTTTGCTGAGGCGGGAGATCGGGCTTGAAGCGTGGCTCATCAGGCTCGATGATTATTTTTCATCCCTGAGGGACGACGAGGGGTAGGGTGCCGTAGAGGTTTTGATGTATAATTGAAAATGTCCGGAGCCCACCTTAACAGTAACAAGCTGTTTATTCACCGCTGAGGGCGGTGTTATTATTTAACCGTGCTTAAAAGGTCCAGGAAAAAATCGGTCAGACCCGAAGTCCGCGCCCGCGAATGGAACAGCCGTACGGTTTTTCTTTATATCTTCCTCATTTTTCTGCTGATGGTGCCGGGGCGTCATTTCACGCTGCTCGACTCGATACTCACCCAGCACGAGCCGTTCCGTACCGAGTACAACGGGCCGCTGACGCAGCCGGGGCTTGTGCACATTAGCGATAATGTAACTCAGATCATCCCGGGCAAGCTGTTCACCCAGAAAGAGCTGAAGGAAGGACGCATCCCGCTTTGGAACCCGGAGATATTCTGCGGCATGCCGCATATGGCGGACCTTCATTCGCAGGTGTTCAGCATCACGGACACGCCGTTCCTGATGCTGATGGATGTCGATGACGCGCTCGGGGCGGCGGCATTGCTGAAAGTGCTTCTCGCCGGTTATTTCATGTTCCTGTTGTGCCGGCATCTATGGCTCGATATAAGGCTTTCGCTCGCCGCGGGGACGCTCTATGCCCTTTCGTCGTTTTCGCTCGGATGGCTGTATTTCCCGTCGTTCCTTTCGACCACGCTCTACTATCCCCTCGGGCTGCTTCTGTGGGACAAGTTTCTCACGCAGGTCGATGTGCGCACGAAGCGCCATTCCCAGCTATGGCTCGGGCTTGTGATGGGGCTGATGATACTCGGCGGGCAGCTTCAGCTTTTCGCGAATTTCATTATCCTCCTCGTGCTGTACGGGCTTTTCTCCGGACGCGGGCTGTATACGGGGAACCGCTTCTCGCGCCTGCGCGGGCTTGTCATCCCGCTTTTCTTCGCGTTCATGGCGGGGATGGTCCAACTGCTGCCGACGTTCGAGCTGATGATTCATTCAACCCGTACCGCGGGCGGATTCAACCTGTTCAGCGATATACAAGCGATGGTCTCGAAGCAGGCACTTTTTCTCAGCGTCATCGGCAACATCATCCAGAAAATTCTCACGCTTGGATTCCCGTTCGGATGGAGCAACGTGATTCGCGCCGACGCGCAGCCGTTTCCCGAAGCGGTAATCTATGTCGGTGTGACGGCGCTGATATGCCTTCTCGCGCCGAGGAAAATCCACCGCGGGCCGTTCGACCGGTTTCTCTACCGGTTGAGCATCGCGGCAATCGGGGTCAACCTGTTCTCGCTGTTTCTGAATTCGATCTTCTCATTCGCGGGTGTGCTCGAATTCCTGAATCCCGGGCGGTGCGCGATAAGCATCGCGGTGCTGACCATCCCCCTGCTCGCGGTGTGGCGAATAGATGCTTTCCGTAAAGGGGACAAGAGGCTGGATGAAATCATCAACATCAAGGCGCTGATATACATGCTGGGGGCATTCGTGGTCGTATGTCTCGCCGTCGGTGTAGTGATGGTCATCCGCGTGTTCAGCGGCGGGATGTCATCCATCACCACCATCACCGCCGCGTTCTTCTATTTCGGCGAATTCATCGTGCTGCTTCTTTTATACCGGCATCTCAGGCGCGCGGGGACATTCACCGGGCGTGACGCGACCATCGAAATCTTCAGCGCCGCGATGATAGCCGAGGCGCTTCTTCTCGCAGCGGTAATCGCTTTGCCGGGAGCGAGATTGACAACGAAGGAAGTTCAATACAACAGCCTCACGCAGTTATTCGCATATGAGGAGGAGCCGTTCAGGATAGCGCGCTACAAATCGCTCGAAGAGGATGACTTCGCCGCGATAAACAAGGTTGTGAAGAGCCGCTCGCCCGTGTTGAAGCCGAACGAGGGCATGATAATCGGCATCGATGATTTCCAGGGCTACAATTCGCTCAACCCGCGGGAATTCAGCGATTACGTGAAGAGCATCGACGAAAGGTTGTTCACAAATCTTCGCGGAAGCATCGACCTGTTCGAGCCGGAGCAGGTGGAGTCGCCCTTACTCGATATAGCGAACGTCCGCTATATCCTCTCCCTCGAAGAAATCAGTTCCCCGGGGCTCAACAAGCTCGCGGACAGCCCGGTGAAGGTCTACCGCCGCAAGGGGGTATACCCGAGGGTATTCCTCGAGGGCGCCGGTTCGGACCGGTATCCGGTGAGCGTGGTTGAATACCGTCCCGGCTTCCTTGAAGCGCAAATCGAATCAACGTCCGGCGGGCTTGTGGTATTTTCGGAGAACCTGTTCCCGGGATGGGGTGCGCTCGTCGACGGGGAGCGCGCGAGCATCGATAACTACGGCGATACTCCTTTCATGAGCGTCGGGGTGCCCGGTGGCAAGCATATGGTTCAATTCATCTATCAGCCGGCGAGTTTTTATCTAGGGATTATTCTGAGTCTGACTGGATTTGGTCTTGCGGCGCTTCTTTTACTGCTGTTATCAAAGCGCGTTTCCGTTTCCCGGACGAGGGAATCTTCGCGAGATGACGGTACTTCGTGATCGCCCTGCGGCTTAGCTTGACACCGCACTTCTCGAGCTTCTCGGTTATCTCTTCATCGGAAAAAACATGATCGCGGGTTTCCCCGGCAAGGATGGTTTTAATCTCGGCAATCACCGAAAGTGATGAGTCAAAGAACACCGAAAATGACTTGACCGAGTTGTCCGGGAACTGGACATAGCGGTTCCTCAGCGCCCGGGTAACAGTCGACGGATGGAACCCGACTTCGTTGGCGAGCTGTTCCCTGGTAAGCGGCTTCAGGAATGCCGGCCCTCGCTTGATGTATTCGGATTGGAATGCGACGAGCCATTCCACGATCCTGAGGATCGTTTCCCTCCGGGTGTGGATGTGCTCGATGAATTTCTTCGCCTTGTATAGATGCTCGCGTATGTGTTTCCGCTCATCGCGGGAAAATTGGCTCGACCCGCCGTCCTTCATCTTCCGGTACGCTTCGATGTAGAATGCCGACACCTTCAACTGCGGCAGGCCCGTTTCGATCAACTCGATGAGCAAATCGTCGCCATCCAGATAGATCCTGATATCCGGCTCGATGTAGATGTTGTCCCCGCGTACGATCGTGCCTTCCATGTCGAGCTGCGATGTCGGGCAGTAATAGAGGTTTTCCTTAATGAAATCGAACGCGGCGCGCACCGCTTTGGAACTGACGCCGAGCTTCTTGGCGATTTTAGCGAACTGCTCCTTCGCGGCTTCCTTGAGGTAAAGCTCCACGACCTTGCTTTCGATCTCAACATCCCTCTTCTGCTGTTCGGAGATAAGTTGAAGCTGCTTGAGCATGCATTCAACGGGGCCTTTCAGGGCGGCGCCGACGGGTTCGATGTCGCTTATCGCGCTTCGTAATTTGGCGATCGTTTCCACCGGGACGTTCAATTCGGCGGAGAGGGTTTCGTCATCCTGGGGGAGAAAGCCATTTTCGTCGAACATGTCGATAACGTTCTCGGCGATTGCGCGCTCTTCGCGGCTGAGCGCGCAGGATAGATATGGCAGCCCCGCCTTGATGTGGTCGTTAAGGGAGTATTGACGTATCGCGCGCGCAAATTTATCCCGCGCTTCCTCGTCATCAACCGGTTTTTCATAGTAGGAAGCTTCATATCCGCCGCC
>CAZSPL010000010.1:0-35150 GCA_964608735.1 uncultured Planctomycetota bacterium
CGCTCATGGCACTACGAGTTATCGTATATCTTCGAGCGAAACAGGTGACTGTCCCTACTTTTCCCGGGTTCTGGTATAATCCGGCATGTTGTTAAGCAGTCCATTGAGAAAGCGCATGGTGACGCGAATGGGAAAGCCTCTGAAGATCGACCTTTCCATTTTATCGGGTAAACCGTTCAAGACCGGTTCGGTGCAGGACCATTTCAGGATCGAAATCGACGGCAAGGGATACATCCTGTGCAAAACCACCGAGTCCGGGTCGGTATTCGATATCGGTACGATATTCTCGGTGCCGGATAGCGGCGTGAATCGCACTGTCATACGCCATATCATCTACACCAACCTGCGTAAGCCGGAGACATGGCAAAACCTCGCCCGGTCGGATTTTGAGCGATGCTACAGCGATGCGAGCATCCTCGACGAACTGATGAACCACGAACAATTCACCGACATGAAACGAAGCGGCGTGGCGACGCATCATATAGGGATGGTCGACGCGAAGAGCGGGATTGTCCATGCCGAGGGTTTTCCCGATGCAATCTCCGACCTCGTGTTGATAGAGGAATTTCCCGTTTACAAGCCGGTACACTTCGGGCTGATGGGGAATTACGGGTGGGACTATCATGAATATATGGTCGCCGAGCGGAAGATACTCGTGCTCGAGCATATACTGCGACTCGGTTTGCCGGGGGGGTCATCGCTGCTCAAACGATATGCCGCGGCGCTGGAAGAAGGAGCGGGTAAGGCTGAGGAATTCATCAAGTCGATGGGGCTTACGAAGGCGCCGGAACCATGGGGTTCGCTCGATGACATGACTTATGACTGCACTACCAAATACGAGCCGGAAGACCGCCACCTGGCATGGCAGGAAACGATTCACCTCAGCGGAGTACCGGCGGATGTTTTCGGGAAAGCGGTTCGCACGATTATTTATTGCACGGTATACATAGCGAAATTTTTCAACGAACTCGGTTTCAGGTTGTGGGATGTCAAATGGGAAATCGCCGTCGACGGCGACAGGATTTATGTCGTCGACACCATCGACCCGGATTCGATACGTATCACCGGGGAAACGATTTGCGACGGCAGGCGATGTTTCATCCACTTCAACAAGCAGGCGATACGCGATTACTACAGGCTGATACACGGTGGATGGGTCGAGTCGTTGAACCAGGCCAAGAAGCTCGCGAAGACCGATTCGCGAGGAAGGGATTTCATCGAGATCTACGGGGAAGGCGTGAAGGAGGGGAGATACCCGGCGATACCGGACACCGACCCGGGATTCCAGGAGATTCAATCGCGTAAGTATGCGCTGATGGTCGAGCCGTTTATCAAGAACAAGCCCGTGTCGTCAATCGAAGGTGAGCGCATCGAATTGATGAAGAAAGAGATTGAGTTTTACCGTAAATCCGGCAAGCTGAATGAATTCCTGAAGCTGAATTCGGTGGAATAGGAAAAATCACAAGCGGGGTTATCTATTTTTCGGATAGACCAAGCCGGTCGAAAATCTCATCGATATGTTCAAGAAACTGGTCAGGGCTTGTGAGGCGGTTTATATCATCCCTCGAAAGATACTTCGCAATCTCGTCATCTTCGAGCAGTAAATCCTTGAACATCTTGCCCTCGTCGAGCGCTTTGTGTCCCAGTTTCTGCACGATTCCATATGCGAAATCCCTGGTCAGGCCGCGGTCGGTAAGGGCGAGCAGTATCCGCTGGCTGTATACCACGCCGCGAGAGATGTCCATATTGGCGCGCATCCGCTCGGGGTAAACTTCCATCCCGTCCACGATATAAGTAAACACCTTGAGCATATAATCGAGCAGGATCGTGCCGTCCGGGAAGATTATCCGTTCCGCCGACGAGTGGCTTATGTCGCGCTCGTGCCATAGCGGCATGTTCTCAAATGCCGCCTGCGCATAGCCCCTGATGACCCTTGCCAGTCCGGACATACGCTCGCTTCGCATTGGATTGCGTTTATGCGGCATCGCCGACGAACCCTTCTGCCCCTTTCGGAACGGCTCGAGCACTTCACCCACTTCGGTACGCGCGAGATGCCTCACTTCGGTGGCGAATTTTTCGATCGACGACGCGCATATCGCGACGGCGGCGGCATATTCGGCATAGCGGTCGCGCTGAATCACCTGGTTCGATATCGGGGCCGGTTTCAGTCCGAGGATTTCGAGCGCGCGGGCTTCGATTGCCGGCCCGAGGTGGGCATATGTTCCCACGGCGCCGGAGATCTTCCCCACCCGCACCGTTTCTTTCGCTCGTTCGAGCCGCTCCCTGTCGCGCTTAAGTTCCTCGTGCCAGACGGCCAGCTTGAGGCCGAAGGTTATCGGCCCATCATCACGGTGTGTTTCAGCTCGATGGCGCGCCTTCGTACCGCGTCGATGAGTTTGTCCAGCTTGTCGAGAAGCAGGTCGGCGGCAGCGATGAGTTGAAGCGCGAACGACGTGTCGAGGATATCGGAGGATGTCATCCCGACGTGGATGTGTCTCGATGCCGGGCCGACATTCTCCGCCACGGCGTTCAGGAGCGCAATCGTCTCATGGTCGACCGTCTGTTCGATTTCCATGATACGTTCGAGCTTAAAACCCGCTTTCGAGCTTATTTCATTCCAGTCCTCTTCGGGGATATTGCCCGCTTCGAAGCGCGCCTTGCATACCGCGAGCTCGACATCGAGCTGTACGCGGAATCTGTTTTCATCATCCCAGATTTTCCCCATCTCGGGGTTTGTGTATCGTTCGATCATTTTGCGGCCTCAGTTGTGGTTTCCTCATCGGCGCGGACTCTCGCGAGGTCCTCGATAAGCTCCCCGACAGTGACGAATTCATATCCCTTATCCCTCAGCGATTCGATGATCGTCGCGAGGGAGCCTCTCGTTCCCGCCGACAGGTCATGCATCGTGAGGATGCTTCCCGGCTTGACGTGCGAAAGGACACGATCCTGAACGAGCGACGGCGAACTGGTGTCCCAATCCTTCGGGTCGACATCCCACAGCGCGAGGGTCATCCCTGCGTCGTTTACATATTCGAGCAATTCATCATTATAAGCGCGATATGGCGGGCGGAATACGGTTGGATAGACATTAGTTGCCTGGTAGATGACCTCGGTAGCATGATCGACCTGGTAGATCATTGTCGCGCGGTCCACTTTTGTGAGCATTTTATGCGAGTATGAATGGTTGCCAATTTCATTTCCCTCATCGGCGACGCGCTTTGCGATGTCGGGGAATTTCTCGACCTGCCAGCCCACCATGAAGAAAGTGGCTTTCACGCCGTACGCGCCGAGAATATCGAGAATATCGTTCGTAGCCTGGAACGGTCCGTCATCGAAGCCGAGAGCGACCTTTTTCTCGTCCCGCGGGCCGTTCAGGATGATGCTCACGCCCGTTGTATCAAAGCTCAGCCACGGGCCGGTGCCGTAGGCCCCGATATAGTCGAGTTCGTCGTGTTCGGATACCGACGAATAAGCCGGTGCCGGAAGGGCGACTATGATTCCAAGTAACAGCGGGATAATCAGTTTATACAGCTTGTTCATAATTCCTGAACACGCTTCCCCAGTTCACCATCCGCAAGTTCATGATACTTGCAGGTCAATCCTTTGGCAAATCGTCATCGTCCGGAAGCACCCGCGCGTTTAGCCTGAGGTACAATTCGGCGAGCCGGTCGGCGTGAATCTCCTCCGCCCGGGTATCCCTTACGCCGCCGATGGCTTCAATCTCCTCGATGAGGACATCCTGTTCTTTCCGGGTGCTCAGCCCCATGTTCTGCCGGAGATTGTTGAACAGGCTTTTACGCCGCATGGCGAATGCCGCCTTGACGAAAGCCCCGTAGGCCGGGATATGTTCGTGGCTTATAAGGTGGTCGGGGCGATGTCTCAGCCGGACGAAGACCGAATCGACGTTCGGCTTGGGAATAAAGCCCCCGGCGGGAACGTCGAATAGCCGTTCGATAGTGCAGAATGTCTGAACCATGGCCGAGATGCGCCCGTAATCACCGGCTTCCGGACTGCTGCTGGCTTTCACCCCGACTTCCTTCTGGATAAGGAAATGGGAATGCTCGTAAGGCGTGTCGGTGGTGGCAGTTCGTATCAGAATCTGGGTCGAGATGTTGTAAGGAAGGTTGCCGCATACTTTTACGGTCTTGTCTGCATGGCTCAGATATGCGTCGGTGAAGAGCCCGAGGTCGACTTCGAGGAAATCCCGGTGCAGGATAGTGCAGTTTTTAATTTCGGCATTGAGAATATCGCAAAGGCTTTCGTCGATCTCGAACGCTACGACTTCGGCGGCCGCCGCAAGGTGTCTTGTAAGCGAGCCGAGCCCAGCGCCGATTTCGATGACGAGGTCGCCTTCTCGCGGGTCGATTGCTTCGACCATCCTCTGAATATGACCATCGGAAATAAGAAATACCTGCCCGAGGGATTTTTTGGGCCTGATATTGTACTTCTTAATCAGCCGTTTAGTATAAGCTCCGGTGTCACCCATATCTGATAAACGCGAAATACTAACTTCAAATGCATAATAAAGCAAGCAAGGCTTTGACATTTACCAATATTATTGATTATAATCAACTGTTTTTATATAATGAACAGGATAAAGCAATGCGTCCAGTTATTGTCAGTATAATTTGGTTACTATCAGTATTTGTTACTTGTGTAACAGGATGCGGCAATCCTCATCCGGGCCTGCTGATGTATGACGATGGAGAGATGGACGATTCGAGGCATATTACCAATAATGGCTACGCGACAAAATTCACCATTCCGAAGGGGGAGTGGGAGATAAAGGCCGTCAGGTTCTTTGCCATCCGGAAAGGCTCGCCGGATGTACACGACAAACGGATCAGGATGTATATCTGCGAAGGGGAGAATGCCGATCGCGTGCTGGCTGAAAAGAGCGTACCGATGGACCTGGTTGACACCAATACCGCCAAGTGGAGGATAATCGACCTGGATGTGCCGCTGTATCATACCGGTGATTTCTGGGTCATCATAGATCCCGATAGCTCCGAAAAGGAAGGGATGTTCCTGGGGTCTGACAGCAGCAATCAGGTCTCACACTCGAAGATGGGAAAACCGGGCACATTGAGCGACCTTGAGTCGGTCTACGACTGGATGATACGGGTCGATTTAAAGGAAGCCGTAGAGGAAACCAAAAGCGACAAAGACGGTGAATAACCGCAGGTAAAATATATTTTACTACTTTTAATCCAAGCCTGAGGGGAGAAATAATGGCTGGAAAGAAAAAAACGTCAGCAAGCAAGAAGATGAAAACCGGGGGAACCGCGCCGAAGAAAAAGGAGCCGAAGCGGCCCGTGAAGAAAGCTTCCCAGAAACCCGCGAAGAAGACGGTAAAGAAGGCCAAACCGGCTCCCGTTAAGAAAAAGGTTACTGCCGGGAAAGCGCCCGCGAAGAAAAAAACCGCCAAGAAACCGGCCATGAAGAAACCGTCCCCAAAGAAACCCGCCCCGAAGAAAGTCCCTGCCGGGAAAGTCGCGGCGAAGCGTCCGGTTGCCGTAAAAGCGGCCGTAGCGAAGTCGAAAAAGGCGAAAACTCCTCCACGGGCAAAAGCCGCGAAGAAATCCGCAAAGGGTAAATCCGAAGGGCTCGACCTGTTTTTCTACCCGAACACAATAGCGGTAATCGGCGCGAGCGATGCAGAAGGCAAGCCCGGGAGCGTTATAATGCAGGCGCTCCTCGAAGGCGGGTACAAAGGGCAAGTGGTTCCGGTATGCCCCGGGAAAAAGACGATATTCGAGCAGAAGCCATACGCCACGGTAGACAAGGTGCCCGGGAATGTCGACCTGGCGATTATCGTATCGAAGAAGGAAGCCACGAAGGCGGTTATCGGGCAATGCCTGAAGAAGAAGGTCAAGGCGCTGCTTCTCGCGGCTCACGATTACGCATCCGGCTCGGATAAAGACATGAATGAGCTTAACGCGCAGCTTGCGAAACACAAGGTGCAGCTTTTCGGCCCCGGATGGACCGGGCTTCTAAACCAGGACAATGGGCTCAACATCTTCACCAATCCTCCTTCGTTAATACCTCCCGACGCGAAGAACTGCTTCATCTCATTCTCCGACATCGGGGCCGCGCTGATTCAGAAAGCCGCGGAAACGGGGCTTGGAATCGGCAAGTATGTCGGCGCCGGGGTGAAGAACAATGTCGACGAGAATGCGATTATCGAATACTGTGCGAAAAACAAGCATATCGACCATATACTCCTGTACATCGACCACTTCGCGGATGCCCATCGTTTCACCGAGATCTGCCGGGAAGTGTCGAAAGCAAAACCGATCATCGCGCTGAAGCCGTCGGTGCCGCTCGATGACTCTTCCCCCGATGGGTCGGGCGTACCACCGGGAGCGATACGCGTCGTGGATAACCTTGTCTGGGACAAGAGCGGCGTCATCGCCTGCGATAATTTCTCCGAGTTCTTCTCGGTCGCGCTTGCGTTGAACAAGATGCAGGTTCCCGCGGGCGGGAATGTGGGCATTGTCGCGATGGGCACCGGGCCCGGCCAGGTTGCGAAGGATAACTGCCTGAAGCTCGGCCTCGAAGTGCCGCCGCTGCAGCCCAAGGTTGCCGCTTCGCTGAAGAAATCCCTTCACAGGGGCGGGCATAGGGACAACCCGGTTGAAGTGCCGCTCGTGGACGGGGTTAAGGGATACGGCGACGCATTGCTCGCCCTTGTGAAAGAACCCACGATAGACATCATAATCGCCATCTACACGCCGCAGGAGCAAGCGGAGGATATGGCAATCGCTAAGGTCATCGCGAAATCGTGGACAGATATGAAGTCCAAGCGCAAAGTGCCCAAGCTTGTGTACCCGGTATGGATGGGCGATAGTGAAGCCGCCGCGTCCGAGGCACTGGGCTTGATGCGCGAGAAGGGGATGCCTGTATTCGCATACCCGGTCGAAGCGGCAAGCGCCGCGGCGGGGCTTGCGGGCTATAAATGGTGGCTGGAGGCTCCAAGGGAAACCATCGCGACCTTTGATGCCGATCGCCAGAAGGCGGATAAGATAATTTCGAAGGCCCTGTCGGACAAACGCGACTACCTCGATGACACCGAGGGGCAGGCGCTCTTGAATTGCTACGGTATACCCACGGTGACCACGGTCGTCACCGGCAGCATCGTCGCCGCCAAGAAGCATGCCGCCAAGATGGGATATCCGCTCGCGGTGAAAGCCACATCGCCGGGGCTCATCAACCGATACGAGATGAAAGCTGTGGTGCTCGATGTGGATACCGATCGCGAGATGGTGAATGCATATCAGCGTATCGAGGCACAGCTCGCTAAAAAATGGAATAAGCCGTTCAGGATTATGCTTCAGCCAATGGTCAAGCCCGGAAGGGACCTTATGCTGAGGGCGGTGCGTTACCCGAATTACGGCCCTGTGCTGATGTTCGGGCACGGCGGGCCGATTTCGGAAACAAACGCATCCATAGGCTTCAAGCTGATTCCCCTGACTGGCCAGGATGCCCTCGACATCATCGAGGACTCGGTTCTCCGCACGATGCTCAAGCCAACCCACGGCCGCGAAGGCGTGGATATCGAGAGGCTGGCTAAAATCCTGTCCCGGTTCAGCCAGATGGTCGTGGCCCACGAGGGGATAATCACCGCCGAGATAAACCCGTACCGGGCTTTCCCCGGCAAGGAATCGATTGTTCTCGACCAGCATTTCCGGATCGCCGCGTCATGATACGATTACGAACGAACCTTTCCGGCCGCCGTACCGTCGTTAACTCAGGCAGACATTTCCAGGCACGGCGGTGTTGTATTTTAGTGTAAGCGAAATGGCAAGAACATCCGGGCATATCATGGGGATTTCAAGGGCCGCAGTGCTCGCGGTTATCTTGATCCTATCGGTCGTCGTCGCGGGATGCGGGGACGGCGAGCAGACGGCGGTGGAAATAGACCAGGTCGCGAGCATGGAAAACACGGCGGAATTCAACTCGCCGATACTTACCGAGCGCGATGTGTCCATCCAGGCGCTGGAGGAACGGCTCAAGGCGTCGCCGGACCGTCCCGACCTCATGTTCGAGTTGATGAACGCGCGGGCGAAGACCGGGGATCTCGAGGGGGCGCTTCAGATGCTCGAGCCGATAGATGAGAACGGCGATTTGCTGTGGCGCTCGCAGGGGCATATGTTCGCCGGGAAGCTTCTCTATGACGAACTCACGCCGGGCGCGCAGGGGGAGATGGACAAGGCGCTCGCGGAAAAAGCCGTCAAACAGTTCGAGGTAGCCATCCAGCTCGACCCATCGCCGTCCAACATAGCGGCCTACTGGTATCTCGGCGACCTTTTATACCGTACCGGCGATACGCAGGGCGCGATAGACAACCTGTCGATCTATCTCATAGTGCAGCCGTATTCATATGATGTCAGGTTGAAACTCGCGGAAATCTATCTTACCAGCGGGGACAAGGAGAGGGCAAAGTTTCTCCTCGAAGAGATGAAAGCCGACCCGAATGCCGACCGCCGCGCGAGGGCCGAGAAACTGTTGAAGAAAACCACGCCGGTAAGCGACGGGCTTAAGAGCGCGGCGCTGGTCCTGCTTGCGCTGGTAGTATTTGCGGCATTACTTATGACGGCATTGAAAATACGAAGAAATCTCTTACTCGCTCGAAGGCGGACATAACGATGCACGAGATGCCATTCAAGCTATGCCTCGCCCAGACGAAGCCGAAGCTCGGCGATGTCGGCGCGAACCTCGAAAAATGCCTGGAAATGATCGACGAGGCGGAAGAGAACGGCGCGGAAGTAATCGTGTTTCCGGAGCTCGCGCTTACGGGATATTTCCTCAGGGACCTCGTCCCCGAAGTCGCTCTCAAGAAGGACTCCGGCGAACTGGATGAGCTCAAGCGAGCGAGCCACAACATCGATATCGTGATGGGATTCGTCGAGGAGAGTCTGTCGTATCATTTTTATATGTCGGCGGCATATCTCGCCGATGGCGACATCAAGCATATCCACCGCAAGGTTTATCTGCCGACATACGGGATGTTCGAGGATTCGCGCTACTTCGCGCGCGGGGAATCGGTCAGGGCGTTTTCGGGCGGACTCATGAGGGCGGGTATCCTCATCTGCGAGGATGCGGCGCATCCGCTGATGGACTACATCCTCGCGGTGGACGGCGCAAATATTATTTACATCCTTTCAGACAGCCCCCTCAGGGGATTTGGCGACCCGCATCCATCGAGCCTCGACAACTGGGTCGACCTGTGCAAGTACACTGCGTCGACATACGGGATATATGTCGTATTCGTAAACCGGGTCGGGTTCGAGGACGGCATCGGGTTCGCCGGCGGCTCGCATGTTGTCGATCCGAGGGGCAGGGTGCGCTTCAAGGCGGCGGAACTGGAAGAGGGGCTGAATTACGCGGAAATAGACCCGGGCCTCATACGGCGCGCGCGGATCATTTCCCCCGTGATGAGGGATGAAGATATCCCGCTTATGCTGAAGGAACTCGACCGAATATACCGTGAGAGGTGATTCTGAAAATGGGAATTCCAAATTTCGCGAGAATATGCGTCATCGTGGCGCTTGCATTGGCCGTTGCATCGTGTTCGACATACGCGGGAAGGGGTAAGACAGCATCATCCGAGGAGCAAGGCGAGTTTCCCGAAGCGCTGCATATCACCGACCCGGGGCATTTCAAGCAGGAAGTTCTTGAATATGACAGCCTGGTGATGGTCGATTTCTCGGCGCACTGGTGCCCGCCATGCCGTGCCACATCGCCGATGGTGAACCGCCTGGCCTCGGAGATGGAAGGGAAACTTAAAGTGGTGAAAGTGTATACGGACGAAGGAGATACCAACGAGGAGACATTCAAGAAATATGGTATTTCTGCGATACCGACATTCAAGATATTCAGGGCGGGAAGCGAGATAGCGTCGAGTACGGGCGGCTGGCCGAATTACCAGACCTTCAAGAAATGGACTGAGGATAATATTTAGTTATTGTCAGATAGGCAAATGAAGTATTCCTCTTAAGTTGTTTCCAGAATAATCGGCGAAACAATCACATCAAAGGTAATATAAGCTCATAAGGGAGGTTTCGCCGTGCGTTATCTCATACTTGCACTTGTTGTTCTAATGGTTACGGCCGTCGGATGCTCTACCGGCATGAATTCCACCGCTCCGGAGGCAGCCCCGGTTGACCCGGGGGACAATGCCGCGTCCGTCAGCGAGGGGCATTCCATCTGGGGAATGTGGCAATTCATCTGCGACCCCGTGCAGGGGACTGTTGATGTGTTCGCGCTGAGGGATGCCGAGCTTCATCTGAACGGTTTGAAATTCCTCGAACCGCCCGCCGGATTGTATTTGTCGGTCGAGGGAAGCCCACACTGGACAGGAAATGTGCTCGATGTCGATATCGGGCTGAGGCATCCATTCCTCGGGCTGCCGCAGTTCACCGGTTTCGATGTATGCGGCATTTTCATCGGGCATGGTTCTATATCGGGATTTGCCGACCCCGACTTGCACATCGCGGGAGAAGGGGACACTCGTCTGATAAACGCCGATGGATATACTCGCTGGTGGAATCCATCGGAGTTTCCATACAATGAAGCGACCCCTATTTTCGGTTACATCGACGGCGAGATGGGGGTTCCCGATTCGGAAGCGAATTTCAGTGCGACATTGAATGGATATAAATATTTCGCGGATTACCTGAATCCCGGCGACCCGGTATGGCTTGCCGATGTCGACATGCGCGGGGCGTTTTCAGCCGGTCAGAAAAATGTGCGGCATTACACGATCGAATTGGATAACGGATTCGTATTCAATTATGCCGTCGACGCGAACTGGAAATCGTGCGGGCTTCCGCCGTCGCAGATAGATGTTCCGGACAGCTTCTCACCTGAAGCGAACCGCCCGGAACCATGGGGGATAAGCGTCACTGAGATCGACAACTCTCTCTACTATGAACTGACGGCCCAGGGAGGGAATCTCAGCCTCGACATCATGGTTTTTGATTGGTTCGATGCCGATGAGAACACGGTCTATGCCGAGTCGCTTTCGGGTATTAACCCGACTTATGCCACGGAGCCTTTTGAGGGCGGGGCGAATTATTCCACGTATCACCTCGACCTTGGCGGCGAGAATCTTACAACCTCAGGCGATATTGAAATACTTGTAACAGTTGAGTCCAATATCGCCGGTTATGGCGGCCTGCTACCAGGGATGCCTGTTTCATCGTATTTCATCTACGGGACTGAAGTCGATGATGAAGCCCCGCAGCAGGCGGAAAGCGTTTTTTATGTATGCGGCGACAAAACGGTCTTCGAGTATGGCGTGTTGTACGCAAACAACGAGCAATGGCTCAAGAATATGTACCGCAAAGCCACGGGGGAGTGCGCGGATAACCCGATCGTGAAATTCTATCACGGTCATAAGGGATTTGAGATGCCTTGCAGCCAGAAGGATTTGATTTTCAGCTGGATTACGGGCGATGGCTACACGCCGGTGCAGTCATTCGAGGAGCCCATCGATACAACTAACTGCCGGCACATACACATCACCATGCCCGGTCGATATGAGCCGGCGTTTTACTCGAATGAGGAAATCGCCGAGTTGAAGCAGTTTGTCGCGGACGGCGGGATACTCGCGATATTCGCCGAGGTCGGTTATGCGCATCCGGATAAGACGACATACGATCACCTTATCCAGTCGCTCGGAAGCGGTTGCGCCTGGGCGGGGGATTATACGCTTGAAGGCACGACATTCAACACGACACTGTTCGATCACGAACATCCAATGTTCGAGGGATGCACCGAAATATACTGGAACCTTCCCGCCTATGTAAGCACGAGCCTTCCGACAGACAACGTCATCGCGTGGGGCCTGAATGGCGAGGCGATGTTCGTGGAGTGCCCGATTTCATGATTGGAGTGGTTACTATGAAAGCTCTGCTGGTGAATATTCTTGTTTCAGTTCTTATCATGTGCTGGCTTGCAGGATGCTCCGCCGGCGGTGTTGAGAACGTTCTGCTACCTGACGATCCGGGAAATGCGCAATCGTATGACAGCGTTCATCTCCCGTGGGGGTTGTGGCAATTCATTTGCGACCCGGCATCCAGCGCGTTGGATGTTATCCAGTTACGTGAGGCGGGGCTGCATCTGAACGGTTTGAAATTCCTCGAACCGCCCGCCGGATTGTATTTGTCCATAGAGGGAAGCCCGCACTGGACAGGAAATGTGCTCGATGTCGATATAGGGTTGAGGCATCCGTTTCTCGGGCTGCCGCAGTTCACCGGTTTCGATGTGTGCGGGATTTTCATCGGCCATGGCTCGATATCGGGATTCACCGACCCCGACTTGCATATCGCGGGTGAAGGGGATACGCGGCTGATTAACGCAGATGGATACACGCGCTGGTGGAATCCATCGGAGTTTCCATACAACGAATCAACCCCGATTTTCGGTTACATCGACGGCGAGATGGGGGTTCCCGATTCGGAAGCGAATTTCAGTGCAACAATGAACGGGTATAAATATTTCGCCGATTACCTGAATCCCAGCGACCCGGTATGGCTTACCGATGTCGACATGCGGGGAGCGTTTTCGGCGGGTCAGAAGAACGTGCGGCATTATACGATCGAACTCGATAACGGATTCGTGTTCAATTATGCCGTCGATGCGAACTGGAAATCGTGCGGCTTGCCGCCTGGGCAGATTGATGTGCCGGACAGCTTCTCACCTGAGGCGAACCGCCCGGAACCATGGGGGATAAGCGTCACAGAGATTGACAACTCCCTCTACTACGAGGAATCGACCGGTACGGGTGGAGGAGAGCTTTCGCTCGAAATGGAAATATATGACTGGTTCGGAGCGGGCGACAATCTTGTATATGTCGAATCACTCGCGGGAATACCGTTGACATATGCCGACGGGCCGGTTGCCGGGGGAGCGAACTATTCGACATACGAGGTGGATATTTCGGGCGCGGAACTCACTGTGAGCGGCGAGATCGATTTGCTGATTACCGCGCAGTCGCCGTTCAACGGATATGGCGGGCTTCTTCCCGGGAAGAGCATATCTAATTACTTCCGCTGCACGGTTGAAGTGGATGATGAGGCGCCGTATGTTCCCGACGACACCGAGTTTTATGTATGCGGCGATAAATCGAACTGGGGATATGCCGTGCTGGATGTCGACAACCCACAATGGTTCAAGAACCTTTACAGAAAGGCATCGGGGAATGCCGCCGACAATTCGAAGGTCATGTTCTACCAGGGTCATTCAGGTTTTGAGATGCCGGTATATCACGTGGATGAAATTTATGGATGGATTACCGCCGACGGCTACACGCCGGTTCAGAGCGCTGTCGAGCCGATTGATACCACCGATTGCCGGATGATAATGATCGTCATGCCGGGCAGGCATGTTGTCGACTTGTATACCGATCCCGAGATCGAAACGCTCAAGCAATTCGTTCTTAACGGGGGGATGCTCGCGATATGCGCGGAAGTCGCATATGCATGGGGGCCGAAGGATACATTCGATGACCTCATCCTGCGTCTTGGCTCTGGATGTTCATGGGCGGGGGATTACTATCATCCGGATAAGGGGGATGTTTACGAAACAGACGAGTTCGACCACGGGCACAAGTTGTTCGAGGGATGCTCGCTGGTCAAGTGGAACCTCCCGGCGTATTTGAACACATCGAAACCGACGGAGAACATAATCGCGTGGGGTAAATCCGGCGAGGCGATGCTGGTTGCGTCGAAAGTGAGCGAGGATTGAGAAAGTCGGGACTGTCCCGACTTTCCCGTTATTTTTTTCACAAGGGGGGCTGGTCTCCGTGCAGTGTCGAAAGCAGTGAAACGAAGAGCATGAAGTAGATTACATAGAAGAATAAAAACGCCACGAACGACCAGAAGCCTTTGATGATGCCCTCCCCGAATCCCGGCGGTGGTTTTGCCTGAACGGGTTTACCTTCCGCCGTATCCGGCTTTTCGGCATCGCCATCGACGTTTTCATCCGGGTTTTCAATTGCGGGTGCTTCAGCCGGTGCTGCTGCGGATTCCTCGAGCTTCTTTCCCAGGGCCGATGCAAGCAACAGGGCAGGGGCCGCGGCCATGATTATCATCGACCACTGGAGCCGTCCTTCGTTCAAGCCATCGTCGCTCAGGCTGGTGAGGAGAAGCATGTAGGCGAGGAAATGCGCGGCGGCGATCAATCCATAGAGGTATTTCAGATTATCGATTCGGGAGCGGAGTATGATACCGAGCACTATACTTATGATGAATGCCGCGAAGCACGTTATGAGCGCCGCCATCTTGAATGCGCCAACCGCGATTTGGACATCCGCCAGCATCGTATCCATCGAGTACATCATACAAAAAGAGGGTGCGTAAAGCATCCTCCGGTGGTTATTTTAATGAGTATGGCTGAATTTTATGCGAGGAAATTCAGCAGGCTCGGTGTCAAAACGCGCGAGCCGACATTGAGCGCCGATTCGAGCACCATCTCCATCTGCGTAAGCCGCGTAAACACTTCAGCGACATTGGCGTCCTCGAAATCGCTCTTGAGTTCGGTGATGTTCAGCTCGTTGTCCTCGAAAAGGCTCCGGGTCTGGCTCATGCGGTTGGAGCGCGCGCCGACGATGGATTCGAAGCTGAGGATATTCTCATGTTCGATGTCGATCTTTCCAAGTTCGACATAGCTTACATTGAGGTAGCGGGTAGGATCGATTATCTGTTCGCTGACGATCTTGCTTCCCCCGGGGACATTCGAGGGGAAGTTCGCGAACAGGTCGTTGAAGACGTCTCGCGACTGCCCGGTGGGGCTTTTGGCCATGATGCTCAGGTCGACTATCTGCGCGGTTTCGAGGTTTTCGAACTCGAGCCTCCCATCCCTTGTAAGGCGCACTTCCGCCTGTGTGCCGAAGAATTCGTTCAGCGCGAAGACGAGGTCGTCAAGCCTGTGGAACGCGAAGATGTTGAAATCCATGCTTTTAAGCGATGTCGATATCGTTATGGTGTCGCGGTCCTGCAGGCCGAGGAAATTTCCGGACGTGTCCGTCAGGTCGGTGAGCTTGCTGTCTTTATATCCCACGCCGATGAGGTCATCCCTGAGATTCATCAGCGTGTCGAAGATGTTCCGCGGTTCGAGATGGATTCCCTCGCCGGAGGAAGTGCCGGCGCCGGGGATTACATTGGAAGCAGCGAGTCCGAGCGGCGCGAGCGCGGTTCCGGTGATGACCATGTCCTCGGCCCTCACGCGCGAGGCGGTATCGACGGATTCGATCCTTATGTATTCAGCGGGAGCGGTTCCCCCGACGACCGCCTGCAGCGAGCCATAGAGGTCGTCATACCTGCGGATCTGAAGGTTGATTTCATCCACGAGCGCGTTGATCGATGCGTAGTTCCCGGCGGTAAGCGTGATGGTGCGGGGCGCGGTGTTCATATTGTACGATGATATGGTCGGCCCGAGGTCGATGGTAAGCTGGTCGTTGACCCCCGCCGTGATGGTCACGCCCGGCGCGGGGAACGGCCCTATCACCACGCCGTCCATATGCGCGGGGGCGGCGAGGGTTTCGATATTGAGAGCCGTGAGAGTGCCGGTCGCGCCCTCGGTTATCACGAGTTCCGAGGCGGGGATGTCCGCACCGCGTTCGACGGTTTCAATGCGCACGCGTCCCTTGTAATCGGAAGCTTCCACCACGCCGCGCAGATAGGGGTTCTGGAAAAGCTGGTAGTTGATTTCGTCGATGAGGTCGTTCATGGTGCCCGTGTTCGCGGCCCTCAGGTCGATAACCTGGGGCGAGATGTCGGTCCCGGATAGGGAAATCAAGGTGCCGATGTCGATCATTATTTTATCGTTGCCGTCAACCCCGGCAACCTGGGCGAACGTCGCGGGAGCGGGGTCGGCATTGATGAGATTGAGGTCGTTGAAATCGGACGCGGTGTCATCGAGGCCGTTTATGCTGCCGCCGATTACGAGATTCCCCGCGGTGACGGCATTGCCCGTAGCTACAGTTTCGATGCTGATGACGCCGGCGGTTTCGGTAACTACGAGGACATCGTGGCCGAAGGCATCGTCGATCTCGCCCTGGATGGCCGTGACAAGGTCGGCTACGGATGCGTAAGTGCCCTCGGGGATTTCAATACTGTGCGCCTGTCCCGCCCCGGAGGGGTCGGCATCGGGGCCGATGCGGATATTCAGGCGGTTGTTGGTGGAGTCGTAAGCGAGGTTCGCGACGGCGCCGAAGCCCGTGAAAATGGCGGGGGTGCTGTCCACGAGCGGGAGGGTCGGCGGCGCGGTGCCGATGTTGTACGCGCCGAGCTGCAGAAGTCCGAGGTTCTGCAGGAGGTCGCCGTCAACTGAATCCGAAAGCGTTATATCCTCACTGGAGTTCGTCGATTTAAGGATCAACCTGTTCGCTGTCACATCGGCGAACACCTCAACCTCGCTGTCGGTGTTTATCATGTTGCGGATATCTTTCAGCATGAGGTCGGGGGTGATTACGAAATCCCTGTTGTTGATGGTCAAGGTTCCGTTGAAACCGAGCGGCTCGTCGATAGGAAGTATTTCCCCTTCGTATGTGTGAGTCTGCTCGAGGAATACATCCGCGCCGTTGAAGTTGACCGGGAGATTTGAAAACCTGCCGATACGCCTGTAGATATCGCCGAGGGTGCCATCGTAGCGGACGTTGTCGATATAACCGGAGCGGAGGTTCCTGTCCTCATGGAAGGGCAGGCTCTGGGTGTTGTACCCGGCGAACATGAACCGTCCCTTGAAATTATCGTTGGCGTCCTGGAGCACGCCTTCGAGTATCTGGTTGATCGAATCGGCGATGGCCATCCTGTCCTGGCGGTTGAGGTTGTCCGAAGCCCCGTCGACCGCGAGCTCCCGCGCATTCTGGATCGCGTCGTTGACATCGAGCAGCGTGCTTCCAACCTTCTCCACCTGGGAGATACCATCCTCGATATTACCCTTGAACTGTGTTATCTGTGACAGGGTAAGCTTGTACTGGAGTATGCGCGCCACATTGGTGGGGGCGTCGGACGGCTTCAGGATCGCATCGCCGGTCGCAAGCTGATTCTGCGCGTGCTGGAGGCGTTCTGAAATCGATGCGAGGTTTCGCAGGAAATTCGATGTCAGCATCGCGTGGGTTACTCTGTTAACCATCGTCTATACTCCCATCCGGTTAATTAAAGTATCGAGGAGCTCGTCGACAACACTCACTATTCTTGCCGCGCCCTCGTACAGCCGCTGGAATTCGATAATCTTCGTGGCTTCTTCATCGAGATTGACGCCGCTGATCGATTCCCGCTGGTTCGTAAGCTGTGTGATGAGCATGTCCTGGTTCGCGACGAGGCGTTTCTGCGCCTGGGATTTCGAGCCGAGGGATGATACCAGCTCGTTGAAGTAGTCTTCGAGCGTGGTTCCCTGCACGGCAGTTTGGAAATCTTCGAGGGTGGCGATGGCGAGGGCGTTTGAATTGTCGCCCACGCCGGGGAAGATGTCATCGCCGGGATCGAGCGCGGCGGCGATGACGTCGAGGTTGCTTTGGATAAGGTCGGTCAGATCGATCCTCTCGGCGGCGTTACCATAGAGCTCGTTGGCGGCGGTATAGTTTAGCGTCGCGGTATTCAGCCCGGTGAAGGTGAGGAAGTTGGAGGAACCGACGATAATGTCGATCCCGTCATCTTCCTTCGCGGGATTGTACAGGTCGAACGTCACCGCCGTATTGCCCGCGGCATCGCTCCATAACGACGCTCTTACCGAATGCTGGGCTGCGTTGATCCGCTCGAACAAGTCATCGAGTGTAATCGAGTTGTCCGGGCTGACATCTTCGTAGGTGATATTTACCCGCGTCCCCTGCACATCAAAGAAACCCTCGGTAATGCCGAGTTCGAAAAGCGTCGTGTCTCCCGTCGTGCCCGCGGGGAGGAATGTGTCTCCCGTAAGTCTCGCGGTGCGCAGGTCGTCGAAGAACGAACGTCCGCGCGCGCCGTCGAGGCCCCATCCCTGGATATGCTGGTAGTTGATCCTGTTAATGAGCGCCGACGCAAGCGTGTCGAGCCGGTCCTGGAATTCCGGCATGACTTCGTCGCGCGCTTTGAAAAGGCCTTTCAGTTCGCCGCCGGTAAGTACGGGCACGATGTCGTTCAGCACCCTGATCGTGATGATGTTCCCCTCTTCGATGCGCTTTTGGATCGGCGTGACGGAATCGCGCTCGACTATGCGTATCGCGCCTATCATCACCGTCATCGAGGCGTCGGTCTCCTCGATGGTGTTGACCGAGATTATCTGCGAAAGCTGCTCGACAAGCAGATCGCGCTGATCTCTCAGGTCGTTGGCGTGGTCGCCAAGGCCTTCGACAGCCATGACCTGCTTGTTCAGGTCGGCGATCTGCGAAAGCAGATTGTTGACTTCATCCACTTTCAGCTCGACCTGCGTATTTGTATCCTCGCGTATTTCCTTCAACCGCGAATCGTAGTCGTGGAAATATCCCGTGAGGATTGTTGCCTTTTCCCTGAGGTTGGCGCGGGTGCTCGCGAGTTCGGGGTCGTTGGCGAGGTCGTTCCAGCTCGCGAAGAATTCGGTTATGGCATTGCCGAGGCCGCTTTCGGAGGGCTCGTCGAAAAGCACTTCGAGGTTGTCATACACCTGATTGAGCGCGGTGTAGCTTCCCTGGTCGCCGACCTGGTTACGGATGATATGGTCGAGGAACGAGTCCCTGATACGATTGATGGATGCTACTTCGACGCCGGTCCCGAGCTGCTGTTTGTATCCGCCTTTCACGAAGGAAGGATATGCGAGGGGAGGAGCGGGCCTGAGCTCGGCCCTCTGGCGTGAATAGCCGGGACGTCCCGCGTTCGCTATGTTGTGGGAAATGATCTGCAGGTTGGTCTGGCTTGTCATCATCGCCCGGCGGGCGATATCAAGGGCGAGATATGATGTCGGCAATGCGTTTCACCTCCCTACGCGCGGCCTTCGTACAACCCGGAATCGCGTCCGTCATGCGACGGCCCGTCCGCGGTATAGCCGGTGGCATCGCCACCGGCGGCGCTCAATAGAAGCCTGAGCGAGAATTCGTGGAATTCGAGCGCCTGGCCTACGAGGGTAAGATTCAGCTGGTTGTGGTGGTCGACCATATTGATATGCCCGGCGAGTTCGATACGCAGTTTGCGTAGGTCTTCGAGGGCATCGGATTCTTCGTCGGTCAGTTCGACATTCGCGAGGTAATCCTCGAGGGACGAGAAGTTGGTCAACGGAACACTATCGATGCCGCATTCGCGCAGGAAGTCCATCCGCTGATGTTCGAGCTTGCGGACTTCGGCGGCGATGATCTCGTTCTCCCTGCAATGCCGCTCGATGGCGCCGTTGTCGCATGCCACGAGGGCGTCGCGCAGGGCGACGGCGTTTGCGGCGAGCCGCTTGTGATTCTCAACTTGCCTGGAAAGAATTTCGTTGAGCCCGTCAAGGCTCGACTTGATTTCTTTAAGCATTCACTCCTCCTCCCCGGCACGGCCGGAGTGTGCGCTTCATATTTAACATGCACGCCAACGGAATTAACCGCCGAACTCCCGCATGTTTTTCATGCTATGTTCCCACGTGATTTAATCGGCATTTTCAGGGAGATATTGAGAAAAAAACGGGCCCCCGAAGGAGCCCGTTGTGTTTTCCGATGTGTTGTGTTTACTCGCCGAGGATCTTCTTCGCGATATCGTGCGACGGGACATTGTAGTTTCCCTTCTCGACGCGGTCCTGGATTTCGCGGAGCAGTTCATCCCGCACGGGATCGGTCTGCTTCGACAAGTCGGCCTGCAATGCGGCTCGCAGCTTGGCATCATCCGCAAGCTTCACCTGGTCGGGTTGCTTGAGGAGCTTGGAGTCGGTTCGTTTGACCTCTCCGGGCTGGGGTCCCTGGACCTTGCGGACCTTGGGAAACAGCGTTGAAAATATTTCTGTAATCTTCATAATTTCCGCCGGCCTCCGTGCCACGCGATAGCATACCCCCAGAAAATATATCGGAATCCAACGCGAATACTTAAGCCCGGGCGCGGATTTTCTTCAATCTCTATAGCTGATTGTACTGCCTTGAGCCTTCGGGCACAACCCGCGCGAAGGCTATTTCTTCTTGCGATAATGCAATACCATCGAGCGCTTTTTTCTTTCGGCATCATCAGCGGACGTTCCAGCCTGCTCGGGACTTCTGGACGATTTGATATCCGAGGAGATTGATTGCTGGCATATAGGGCAATAGGCCCCCCTGGAGATGGGCTTCCCGCATTTGATGCATTCGAGAGGGAAGCCATCGAGATCCGCTGCTTCGATGGAGCCGTCACGGACGAACTCCCGTACCCTGCGTTCCTCGACGCCGGTCGCCTCGACCACCACCTGTATAGCCACTTTCGGATTGTCCTTGATGAAGTCCCTTACTTTGAGGTATTCACCCTCGCGCTCTTCATAGCAGGTTGGACAAAGTCCCCGTGACAGGTGACTCGCCATCTTGCCGCATAGTTTGCAATTCTTCGGTAGCATCCGAATTATCCTTGTTCTCTTTTATTTCCCCTCTCATATTAATATCTGATTCAAGCATATCAGCGATACCGAGGGGGGACGTCTTGCAGGCTTCCTCGGCGGCAGCATCGATGAACATCTCGATGTACATCTTCGATGCGTAGCTGTCGCCGAACAGCCCGGAACTGAGCCGGGAGTTGAAAGCTTGCTTGAAGACAAGGGCGAGGAGGAAGGATTCGAACGTTGTAACGGCTTCTTCGATGGAGTTCCCGCTTTCCAGAGGGGAGCGTCCGCCGGTCGGCGGAGATTGAATGCCCGAGAGCACGGCCTCAAACGAGCGGGCCGGCGGGATTCCCACGTTGCGCGCGGTATCCGGCGTACGTACGCTCGCCGCGGTTTCGGGCAGGATGTAGCTGTCCAGCGGCGGAAGCTTGATAGGGCAGGATAGTGTGTCTCCGTTAGTCACATGTTTTTATTCGAACCAAAGCGAGTCCTCTTTAGGGGGGATGATGTATAAAAAGGAATCGAATGATGGGTTCCGCGGGCTGACATCCCACGGCGAACGGCGTCCACCTCTACGGCAAGAGCTTTAAATCCGCGCGTAAAAATGCTATTTTCGGCTGTTACCATAAGTTTTCCCGGGACTTGCACGGGTGAAGGCAGGTGCGGAGATAGACCGCAACAAGATCGAAGACGGCGTGAAGCTCATCCTTGAGGGAATAGGTGAGGACCTTGGCCGCGAGGGGCTAATCGGCACGCCTGAAAGAGTGTGGCGTATGTACGAGGAGATCCTCAACGGCAAGGAAATTGATATGTCCGCCATCCTCGAACGGACGTTTTACGAGCAACACGATGAGATGGTCCTCGTCAAGGATATCCCGTTCTTCTCCATATGCGAGCATCACCTGCTGCCGTTCCTCGGCAAGGCGCATATCGGTTACATCCCGAAAGGGCATGTCGTGGGGGTAAGCAAGATGGTCCGGGTGCTGAAAGCCGAGGCCATGAAGCTCCAGTTGCAGGAGAGGCTGACGAAAAATGTAGCGGATATATTGATGAGGGAATTGAATCCCACCGGTGTGGGTGTTGTGGTCGAGGCGGAGCATTTGTGCATGTCCATCCGCGGTGTGAAATCGTTCGGAGCGAAGATGGTCACGTCGGCCATGCGCGGCGGATTCCGTTCTCACGAGACGACGCGGGCGGAATTCCTGTCGCTGATAGGATACAAGGGTAGTAATTCGCGGTAGAAGTGATATTTTTAATAAAATCGTATTATATCGAATTATATCGCATTAGACTTGCTTATCCATTTTACGGCAAGGATATCGCGACATATCCCGTAATCCTTTTCAAATGGGGGATACAGGGATTCGGTATCGGATAGTGATTGAATCCGGGTTTGAGATATTTTGTGGAAATCATCCGGCGCGCGGCTGGACGATAGCGCTCGATGTTCGGTTGACAAAGCATTGGAATTTCGTTATAGTGTCGCAATTATTCGAAGCCCCGTGGGCTTGAAATATTTTTGCTTTAACCTCACTAAAGAAGAGGTATGGTGATCAATGCTTAGACGCTCATCATCCCGGTATTTCATTGTCTTCCTCCTTGTGGTTCTGCTTGCCGCTTTCATGGCTGAAAGCATAATGGCAAGGCCGGCCACGCGGGTCAATCCCCGGATGGAGGATCCCGCCCAGATCGTGGATGCCAACCTGAAATTCGTGGTATCCAGCGATTCTCCATTCGAACCGACCTCCAACTGCAAGCAGTGCCATCGGGCCCTTACCGAGGAATGGTACGATTCCATGCTCTACCATGCATGGCGCGACCCGTTCTTCCAGGAAGCCTACGAGGCTTATGTCTACTTCCTCGAAAGCCCGGAGCCTTCACCGGCGTTCATCCCCATCGTGGAAGCCGAAGAGGCGCAGATGCGTGAGCGTCCCGGCAAGCGCAAGGAGCAGATGCGTCCCCCGGAGGAGCCCTTCAAGGTCGAACTGAATGTTCTCAAGGTACGCCAGGATGTTATCGGCCAGGAACTCCACGGCAATGGCAAGCTTCTTCCTGAGGGCATTGTTGCCAACAAGATGCAGACCAACTGCCTTAAGTGCCATGCCCCCGGCGCCGATTTCACCATGGACGGGGAGATGACTCTCGAGAGCAACAATGAGGGTGTTTTCTGCGATTACTGCCACCTCATTGTCGACCGCTCCGATGAGGGCTATCTTATTTTCCCGCTGTGTAAAATCAAGCAGGGCCCATACATCGAACCGGTGACAGCATCGCATCCGGTTGAATTCTCGAGCCTGCATGCATCGTCGGAGTTCTGCAAGAACTGCCACCAGTATACGAACCCCGCGGGGATAAAGGTGCTGGACACGCATAGTGAGTGGAAAGTAGGCCCCTATGCCCAGGCGAGCGACCCGACGACCTGTCAGGACTGCCACATGCCGGCATATCGCGGCAGGGCATCGGTGGCGGGCGATGTACGAGAGATCGTCCACAGCCACTATTTCGCCGGCGGACATAACCGCGGATTCATGATCGACGCGGCTACCTGCAATATCGGCGATATCGAAGTCACCGAAGAAGAAGACGCTTCCGGCGACATCGCAAGCTACCATATCACCGTGCCAGTGGATGTAGCCAACGAGCGGGCGGGACACGATTTCCCGACCGGTTGGCCGCTTCGCCAGCTTGTGCTTGTGGTAAGGCTTCGCGCCGAGGATAACATCGACAGCTACGATGAAGGCAAGATCGTCTACGAGAAGATCTTCGGAGATTTCTGGGGCAACCGCACATTCGATATGTGGGAGATCACCCAGGTGCTTGCCGACAACGAAACGTGGCAAGAGGATGGAATCTCGCGCGGCATAGGTCCGCTGATGGCGGGAGAAATCCGCACCGAGGATTTCGAGCTTACGCTCGATGCCTCTATGTATGATGAATTCGAAGACGGTGACCTCTACGTGACGGCGCAGTTGTACTACAGGCTGACGCCCGAAGGATACACTGCCAGGACAGACCTGCCATCGCCGTTCAGGATCCATGCCGATGTTGAATATGTAATGCTTCCATAAGAAGGTAACTGAGTATCAGATATAAAAGGCTCCCCGTTGAAGGGAGCCTTTTGTTATTCGCCCGGGCGCGGGGAAAAGTGGGATATCGATGCATTGATGCCCTTGCCAAGGTATTGCTTTCATGGTATCTTTCTCCGCCGCCGATGTAAAACCTGCATCGATTGCGGCGAAAATAAATGGGGCTCGCATATGGACAATCCGGCGTAGCTCAACGGTAGAGCAACCGGCTGTTAACCGGTTGGTTGGCGGTTCGAATCCGTCCGCCGGAGCCATCGAAATGATTTCCCCCTGTCGGAAGGCAGGGGCTTTTTTGTGGAAATGTATAGACGTACCGGACTGTAGTGCCGGGGTGTGTTGTGCTCTGTGGGAGTATCCTGACTTCGACATCTGGTATCAAGCCACGATAATCGGGAATGATTGAACTTTGAATGTGGAAAAACCTGAGAACCTCGCATTACTTGTTATTACCCAAGGCTGTAAATTCTAAAAAAAGGCCTTTTATTAATTGCCAAATAGTACTCATTATTGTATTATCAGGAATGTAATTCATTATCAATAGGGAAGGATTATGGCGACGCAGAAAACCTTACGCGAGACTCGACAGAGGAGAACAATCCTTGAAGAGCTTCGCAAACTCAAGTCACATCCCACGGCCGATGAAGTATACGAGATAGTAAGGAAGCAGATACCGCGTATAAGCCTCGGCACGGTATACCGTAATCTCGAGATACTGGCGGATTCCGGTCTTGTCATGAGGCTGGAGCATGGCTCGGGATGCTACAGGTTCGATGGTTTTTCCGATAACCATTATCACGTCAGGTGCGTTGAATGCGGCCGGGTCGATGATGTCTCCAACGGGCCGATGGAAGGCATCGAGAAAGCAATCAAGAACAGATGCCATTACAAGATAATCACGCATCGGCTTGAGTTCCTCGGGATATGCCCGAAATGCCAGAGGGCGAAGTCGGGTTGATACCGTTCAATATCCCCGCATTATTTTTCAGGATGGATTCCGCGAAGCGTGTCGCGCGCTTCATTATTGCGATGCGTGTATACTTTAACTGATGGAAGACGCCGAAGTAAAAAAAGCGGTGCTCGTGGGAATCGATTTCCGCGAATCACCGGGTGACGACAACAGCTTCGCGGAACTCCCGTTGCTCGTTAAGTCGCTCGGTATCGATATCGCGGGCGAAGTCTACGCGCGTCCGCGCAAGCCGAACCTGCGTACCCTCGTGGGTGAGAAGGTTATCGGCGACATCAAGTATCTCATCGGCACCACCGGCGCGAGGACGGTTGTATTCAACGAGGAACTCAAAGGGCGGCAGCGCAACAATCTCGAAGACGAACTCGAAGTGGAAGTCGTCGACAGGACCGAGGTCATCCTGCAGATATTCGCCGACCGCGCGACGACCCGCGAAGGCAAGATACAGGTCGAGCTCGCGCAGTTGCTGTACTCATTACCGCGCCTGCGGGGACGCGGCGGGCAGGACCTGAGCGCGCTCGGCGGCGGCATCGGCACCCGCGGTCCAGGCGAAACGAAACTCGAAACCGATGCGCGCGTGATACGCGACCGCATCGCCGCTTTGCGCGGGAAGATACGGCAGCTCGAAGTCATCCGCGGCACGCAGCGCAAGAGGCGCATGTCGCAGAATCTTCCACTGTGGTCGCTCGTGGGATACACCAACAGCGGCAAGACGACGCTCCTCAACGGGCTCACCGGCGCGGAGGGCTATGCCGACGACCGGTTGTTCGCGACCCTCGACCCGCTTACACGCAAGGGATACAATCCATCCGCCGGGAAACCGTTCCTGATGACCGATACCGTCGGTTTCATCCAGCGGCTTCCAACGCAGCTTGTCGCGGCGTTCCAGGCGACACTCGAAGAAGTGAAGTATTCCGATTTCCAGCTTGTCGTGGTCGATGCATCCGATGACGACTGCCGCGAAAAGCTCGACGTCGTGCGCGCCACGCTCGAAGAAATCGGCGCGGCCGATATACCGCAGCTTGTGGCATACAACAAGATAGACAGGGCGGATTATATCCGTCCGACATATACCCGCGACGAGGTTTTCATCAGCGCGCTGACGAAGGAAGGCTTCGCCGAGTTGTATAAAAGTATGAAGGAAATGCAGGACGCGAATCCGACAGCGAGAGATACAAGATAAGAAGGGCGGGGGGATGTTCAGTCGACTTCGACAAGCAGGCCGGCGTTGCGAAGTACCCGCGCCACCCGCGTGCAATCGTCGATGTCGCCGGTGTAGCATATAGCCTTGCCGTTGTTGTGGGCTTCGCTCGTGATGGCAAATGCTTCACGGTAGCTTTTTCCCGTCGCGATCTGTATCGCGGTTACGACATCGTCGAAGACATGGAAATCATCGTTGTATAGGATTGCGCGATGCGCCCCTTCTTCGACGATCTCATCGATCTCCTCAATCAGCTTCTCGATGCCGGCATCCGTCTTCGTATCCCCGGCGAGCATTCGCACTGGGGAGTTCGATGCAAGTTTCGCGGTCGGCTCAATCATTATTGCGGATCCACCTCCACGCCATAGTTCCATCCGCCGCGCCTGGCGATTTCATATAAACAGATTGCCGCGGCCGCGGCTACGTTTAATGATTCGACAGCCGGCGCGATCGGGATCCTGAAGATCCCGTCGCATTTCTTTTTCAACAAATCACCCAGGCCGGAAGCTTCAGCGCCGAGAGCTATGCATATCTTGCCATCGAGAGCTACGGATTCAACCGTATCGGCGGCGGATGCATCGGTGCCGTATATCCAATATCCTGCATCCTTCATTTCATCGAAAGCCCTCGATAAATTGGTTACGCGCGATATCGGCACGAAGTCTATCATGCCGCTCGATGCCTTCTCCACGGTGGCGGTAACTCCCACGGCGCGGTCCTTCGGGATGATGATACCCCCGGCGTCGAATCCCGCGGCGGTTCGAATAATGTTGCCGAAGTTGCCGGGATCTTTCAGTTTGTCGAGAACGAGGAGCGGGCGGTCGTTGTCCTTGAGCAAATCATCAAGCTCGGTGTAATCGAACGGCGTTATCTTCGCGATGATCCCCTGGTGATTCGCGCGGCCCATCCTGTCGTCGAGATATTTCCGCGTGACCCTGTCCACGGTTACGCCCGACGCCTCGGCCATTGCGAGTATCGGTTCCCTGATGCTTCCCGGGTCGCTTTCGAGGGCCCATATACGTTTCACGCGTCCGGCCCTGAGCGCCTGCTCGACCGAGTACTTGCCGTAGATTATTTCTTCCTTTCCCACGGGAGAATTGTATCACCATTTCGGGGCGTGTTTCATGGCGGCGACGATTTGTCCGGGGCTGTTGCAAGGATTTTGCGTTACTGATAAGATGAGCCGGAAATGAGGATTCTTCTTACGAATGACGACGGCCTTTTCGCTCCGGGAATAATCGCCCTGGCCCGGGAATTGAGCGGGATTGCCGAGACGATTATCGTCGCGCCCGAGAGCCAGCGTAGCGCGGTGGGGCATTCGATAACGCTTCACAAGGCGCTGAGGCTCAACCGCGTGTCCATCCCGGGGCTGGAGATCGAAGCGTACACCACCAACGGCACGCCGACCGATGCCGTGATGCTCGGCTATTTCGCGATCCTGAACGAAGAGAAGCCGGACCTCGTCATCAGCGGTATCAACAAGGGGCCGAACATGGGTGAAGACATCACCTACTCGGGAACCGTTGCGGCGGCGATGGAAGGCGCGCTCGTGGGGATACCCTCCATAAGCATATCGCTCGGGTCATTTGACGGCGAAAATTTCGACCAGGCGGCGATTTTCCTGCGCCGGTTTATTATCGAGCAGGACAGCCTCATACCCGCGCCACCGAGATTTCTCAACATCAACTATCCCAACCTCGAACTCGGCGAAGTGAAGGGATTCCTTATAACGAAGCTCGGGACGAGGAAGTATAAGGATGTCGTGCACAAGAAAGTCGACCCGCGCGGGATGGCATATTACTGGATAGCGGGCGAGAAAATATTCGCCGACAACACGGAAGGAACGGACATCTATGCGGTGCAGCATGGTTATGTGTCGGTATGTCCGCTTACGATGGATTTGACAGACTACGACGTTCTCGAAGAGCTGCGGAACAAGATTGCAAACGGGGCGGGGCATAGCAGGTGATAGATGCCCATGTCTTTGAACCGGGATAAAATCGAAGAAATCATCAGGGAAAGCATAGAAGCGAAATACGGTCTGCTCGAAACGATGGCAGGCAATATATCATCGTGCGCCGAGAGCATGGTGAATGCTATCCGCAGCGGCAGGAAAGTGCTTCTTTGCGGCAATGGCGGTTCCGCGGCCGAGGCGCAGCATTTCGCCAGCGAGCTTGTCGGAAGGTTCTGGCACAGGAACCGCCCGGCGATACCGGCGATAGCGCTTACGACCGATGCGTCGATACTTACGAGCGTATCGAACGATTTCGGTTTCGAGGAATGTTTCGTTCGCCAGGTGGAAGCCCTCGGGAATCCGGGGGACATCCTCATCGCGATATCGACATCCGGCAACTCCCTGAACGTGGTTCGCGCGGTGCAGGTGGCCAAGCGCACGAGGATGATGTCCATCGGCATGCTCGGTGCAAGGGGAGGGAAGTTGATCGACATGGTCGATGATTATGTGCTCGTGCCGTCCGAAAGCACGCCGCGTGTGCAGGAATGCCATCACATGCTGAGCCACATCTTCGCGGGATACATCGAGACGGAACTCTACGGCGGGGATTGAGAGGATTAACACGAGACTCGCATTATTCATAGTCTCACTTCTTTGCATCACGGCATCCGTGGGTTATGCGGCCGCGGGCTCAGGGGTTCCACGCGATTTCCCATCGGTTGATGACAGGGTCGAGGATTTCGCGGGCGTGCTCACTGACGACCAGGTGACGGCTCTCACCCAGGGCATGCAGCATCTCATCGGTTTCAACGAGATGCCCGGCGTTATCGTGATTCAGGCGCATACGAGCGAGTGGGACTTCGATGAATACTGCCATGACCTGTTCGACCGGCTTATGGCCAAGGGCCTGCTGAACAATTCGGGATTCCTCGTCTACATTTCCGTGGACGACAGGAAGTTGAGCTTTGTCATGGGGCACGACCTCGAACGCGTGACCGACCCGGAGAGAGCGCGGGAAATACGGAGCATTCTCGGGGCCGCGCTGGCTAAGAACGAATATTTCAAGGGGCTGACGGATACTATCGCGCAACTGCGATTGCTCAACGGTCCCTTGGAACTCGATGAGGCGCGGCGTCTGCGGGGGCAGTATCTCATGCTCGCGGGATTCCTGGTTATCATAGCGGTGCTGGTGATGAACATCGCGAGGAAGCGAAAGAAACTCAAGAAGAGGAAATAAAAAAACCGGCTGAAAAGCCGGTTTTGATTTCAAACATATATACCGCTATCCCGTCATTCATCGAGACTGTCGATGTCGATATCCATCTCCGGCTCGTCGCTGTCATCCGCTTCGTCGAGCCCCGTCCCCTGGAACGGCAAGTCCCCGCCGAGGAAATCCGACGGACGTACGCTGGAGATGAAATCCCTGAATCTCTCGACTGAATCATCCGATGCGCTGTCGAAATCGGCAGCCCTGCCGGCATAGTCATCGGCTTCGGTGCTGAATCCAGCGGGCTTGTCCCCATGCTTGTGCGGGCTCATCTTGATCCCGGCTTTGACGAGGATCTCTTCCTCGACGAGTATCGGGGAGTGCGTGCGTATAGCAAGGGCGATTGCATCGGACGGACGGGAATCTATCTCGAAGGTAGAACCTTCCTGGTAGAGCACTATATTGGCGAAAAAGGTCGATTCCTCTATCTTGGTGATCACGATACGGTCTACCGTCCACTGGAGCCTGTTGATGACATTGTTCAGCAGGTCATGCGTCATCGGTCTGGGCAGCGGAGTCTCGCGGATGCCCATCTCGATGGCGCTGGCTTCGAACATGCCTATGAGGATCGGCAGGTATCGGTCGCCGTTTGTTTCCTTCAGGATTACAACCGGTGTCTTGTTAACCAGGTCGTACATTATGGAATCTATCCGTACTTCTTTCATATAACGAATGACTCCTTCGCACCATTATCCCTATATCCGTTGTACCATAGCCGCCGTTATAAAACAATCCCCGCAGGGCGGGGATTATGTTATTTGACAGGACTGTTACTTGCACCCGAGCGGCTTAGCTCGGATCCATTACGATATCGGTGTTGGTCAGGCTGCCCTTGATGATTACAACGCCGTTCATGATACCCTCGTAGTGGGTTTCGTCATCGTAATCGAGCGACGCCACGACTCGATATGCTCCCGTGTAAATGCCGTTGATGGTGTAGCGCCCGTCGGTCCCGACGTGGGTCGTCCAGGTCAGTCCGCTGAAGGGGCTGCCGATCTTCTCGGCGACAACTTTCGCGCCGATCGGCGGAAGCGCTTCGGGGTCCTGCCCGGCGATGGAAACGATGCCGGTGAGGACGCCGGTAAGCGGCGACGCGCACGTGATGTTGACCGTGAGGTCGATGCCCGTCATGGTGACGAATGTCGTGGCGGGCTCGTACATGGAACCGGGGGGAAGGGCAAGGATGGTGTAGTCGCCGGGGACTATCAGATCGATGAAGTAGAAGCCGGTGCCGGGGTCGGTCCACGTCTGGTACTTACCGATGAGCGGGTTGGTCACGATTACCTGTGTGTTCGCGATGCCGTTCCCTTCGGGGGTGACGACATAACCGCTCAGCGAGCTTCGCTCGTTGAAATCGGGAAGCAAGTATATGTTGAAGATGGCGTCGTTCTCATTGATGATGACCTGGTTGCTCTCGGCCTCGTAGCCGTCGCGCCTTACTGAGACACTGTACTGCGCGGCAGGAAGATTGAAGAAATTGTAGCGGCCGTCAATGTTGGTCATAAAGGTGATGATGGGATGAGTCGGCGCCTGTATGCTCAGCAGCGATACGAACGCCCCGCCGAGCTCGTGCCCGAAGCTCGCGTCGCGGATATAGCCGCGCAGCGTTGTGCCGCCTGTTTCCAGGGGCTGAAGCGGGAAGAACTCGAACGTGTAATAGTCGTTCCTGTCGGCGTAGGCGCCTTCGCGGAGGTTGATGATCTTCGTCTTGAACCCGGCCTGCTCGGCAGTGAGCTTGTCGGCATCGGAGTTCGCGACGAGAAGGTAGAAGCCATAGCCGTCGGTGAATGTTTCATCCTCGCCGTGCGAAATACGGCACGCCGGGATGGGGGTGTCATCGTCTTCATTCGTGACGAAGCCGAAATAAAGCGCCTTGGTCGAATAAAGCGGCTTGTCGAGCTCGATGGCGATATCGATGACGCTGTCCTTTATCGAGTTGATTATCACGGGCTCGGCGTACATCGTGTCGGTGAAGGCGAGCAGTAAATATTGCCCTTCCGCGACCCCGAACTGGGCTATCCCAAGGTTGTTTGCGTCGGTCTGCGCAACGAGGCTGCCATCGCCCAGGTTGAACAGGAATGCATCGGCGCCGACCATATCCGTGCCGCTCGATGTGATACGCCCATTGATGGTGGCGTCGGCGGCGGTTACCGGGTAATAGTCATTTCCGGAATCAGGCGTCACGGCGATAGATCCCGAGGAGCAACCGAAGGAAGTCAGAATCACGAGGATGCAGGTCAGGACAAAATTGATCCGTTTCATCATATCCTCCAGGATGAATTCGAACATGCCAAAAATACCCCCCCTGTGATTAAACTAAATTAAGACCGGATTATACCATACGGTATCAAGGTTGTCACCAAAATACGGTATATTCCGGTTATCATTTCAATAAGCGCAATCACATCGACGGTGGTCGCTCGGGCAACCACGAATACCTGATTATATCATGGATTTTCAGGGCATGTAACCTTTTGTAACCTTTTGTAGCCAATTTTTACATATAGCAAGGATTTCATAATACGCTTAAGGATTGATAAATTGTAACGACTCTATTAGTCTTTGTCATAGGGTCTTTTCGAATAACTCCTCCGCGGGGCAAGAATGGGATTCATCAAATTCCTGAAAAATCTGTGGCAATCCATGCAAGGGCCCAAGGCACAAACATACGGGATGAGCGATGAGCAGTTCACATACCGTGTGCTGAAAGTTTGCCCACCCGGTTCCAAGATTTTCCTGGACAACTGTGAACCGGTTGGATGGCGAAACGAACTGAAACAGTGGGCGTATGTGAAAGATCCGAAGAAGCCCTACGAAATCGAGCATTACAGGATCGATGAACAATTCACTGAGAAATTCATGCAGTTAATCAGTGAAGATCCGAAGGGCTTTTTCGGCTGCCACGAGTTCTTTATTGAAGCTGATGACGGCAGGCTGTTGTTGCTGGCTGTAGACAATTTCTGGATGGTTGAAGTAGCTCCCGAAATAAGAAATGAAATGTAATCCCCTTGATAATAGCTCGTTTTCGCGTACAATGTGAATGGCGCTTAACTTGGAGAGGTGGCTGAGTGGCTGAAAGCGGTCGCCTGCTAAGCGGTTGCACGCCGAAAGGTGTGCCGCGGGTTCGAATCCCGCCCTCTCCGCCAGAATGGAAAAAACCCCCTGATGAAGGGGGTTATTCATTTTCGCAAGTTCGATCGAGGAATACCGATGTCGAGCGGTTGAAGAACCATCCGGGGACAGGGGTCTCTTTCATCACTACTTCATAATCGTCTTGTCGATTTCGTTGGTCGCCCAGATGATGAGATTCATGAACTGCTCATCGGTAAGCTTGCCTATTTTCGGCATGGTTCCCGCTTCGATGGCGGCGCGAATTTTCACGGCGTTCGCGACGGCGGTGTCCTTGTCATCGAGGCTGAGGCCGCTTGTCGGACCGGTGCCCGTATGGCAGGTTGCGCATGAGGCATCGATGATAGGCAGCGCGACATCCTGGTAACCCAGCGGCATAAGTTTCTTGTGGAACGCGACCAGCTCCATCATCATCGGGTCGTCTTCCGTAAGCGCTGTCGCTTCCATTGGATGCGTCAAGCAAAAGTTGATCATATCGACAAGGGTGATTACCTTTTCCTTGTCCACCATGGGAACTATCTTGGGGAATGTTGCCGATTTGCCGATGAGGGTTCCCATCGTCACCGCGGTCGGGCTCGGGTCTTTGCCGCCGTAGGGGTGGCAGGTGTTGCAGGATTTGTCGTTGGTCGAGCCTGAGAGCATCGGGTCCTTGAACAGGTCGAACCCGGCTTTCGCATCAGTGAAAGCTTTCGCTATAGCGGCGTTCTCGGTCTGGGTATCGGGAGTGGCCATTGCCGGTGCCGGGGGAGTCTTCGCGTCGGCCGGTTTATCAGCCGACTTTGGCTGCGCGCAGGCGATTCCTGCGAGCGTGAATAAGACTATCAGTCCGAATGCAATCCAGAATTTCTTGTTCATTCTAAACCTCCTCAGTTGTTGCTGCAATTAAAGCACCGGTACCCCGGTAAGTCAATGAAAGGGGATCTCGTCAAGTACGGGAGTGAAGGTTGGTTCTTTGAAAGCTCGTTCATCGTGATGTAAAAATATTCGGAGAGGACTTGCGGAAATTCGAGGTGATAGTTATAATAAAGCTATAAAGTATATCGGGATAGTCGGAATAGTCGGAATTAACAGGAGCAGCAAGTGAAACTATCATCAAAAGGAGAGTACGCGACGAGGGCGATCCTCGAGCTCTCGCGTCGCTTCGAGGAGCATAAGCCGATCCCGGTCGAAGTCATCGCGGAAGCGCAGTCGATCCCTCCGCGTTTTCTCGAACAGATTCTCCTGCTGCTTCGCCGGGCGGGATTTGTGCGTTCGAAGCGCGGCCCGCAGGGGGGCTACCATCTCGCGAGGCCGCCGTCGGATATCAGCGTCGCGGAAATTACGCGCGCGATTGACGGTCCTCTCGCGCCGGTTGCCTGCGTGAGCCAGTTAGAACATGAAGAATGCGAACTCTCCGCAACGTGTGAGCTTCGATGGCTATGGCAGGATGTGCGCGATGCGGTATCGACGATGTTGGAAGAAGTTTCGTTCCAGGACATACTCGACCGGCACAGAAAGCAGGTGGAGCGAGCATAACGGGGGATGGATGCCGATTTAGAACGGCGCGGTTTTCAGAGGGATTCTTGATAAAAACGATTGGAAATCTGCTGAATCCTGCGAACGTTGATTTCCGGCGTACGATGCTGGTATGGCTCGCCGCGGTCGTTCTTTCGTTCGCCTTGGCGTGCTTCATGGCATCAAGGTTTCCGGGCTTTACGGAACCGGGTATCCTAAGGCCGCAGAATTGTCCCGATGCCGCCGGAGGGGCGCTTTCATCGATAAGTATCTGGGCATTCGTGTTTTCATTTGTATGCAGCCTTTTTACACTGGGGATGGGTTACGGCACGACAATCACACCGCTTCTATTGCTATTGGGATTTGCGCCGCTGCAAGTCGTCCCGGTTGTGCTCCTCGGTCAGTTCACCATCGGGGCGATAGGGGGATTCCTTCATCACCGCGTCGGCAATGTCAACTTCCTGCGCGGTGGGATGCACATCCAGATAGCGACGATCCTGTCGGTATGTTCGGTGGCGGGGACATTCGTAGCGGTGTCCATCGCGACCAGCATCTCAACCCGCTCGCTGACGGCTTTTATCGCAATCGTGGTCATCGCCGTCGGGATTCTTCTCCTGGGCACGATAAAAGCGAGATTCGGTTTCTCCTATGTGAAGATAATCTTCCTCGGCATCGTCGCCGCATTCAACAAGGGATTGAGCGGCGGCGGATACGGGCCGGTGGTTACGGGCGGGCAGATGTTGTCGGGGCTTGAAGGCAAGAACGCGGTGGGGATAACTTTCCTCGCCGAAGCCATCACCTGTCTTGTCGGCGTGATACTGTACATCATCTTCCAGGAAGACGCCGATTTTTCACTCGCCCCGGCGCTCATTCTCGGCGGGCTGTTCGCGCTGCCGTTTTCCACATGGATCGTGAAGCGCATGTCGACCAACAGGCTGCGCATTATTATCGGTCTCGTCGTTATCGTTCTTGGAGGGCTTATTCTGCTGCCGAGGGGCGGCTAATTTTTCCTGAACTATGGATAGGCTGGTCCAGTTGTAAAATTGGATAAGGTGCGCCGTTAGTAGCGGCGTAATCACGGAACCGATACTTGACTACTCCAATCGGATTTATCGGTAGCATAAGGAGAAGATGAAATGGCCGATCGAAATTCTCAATTGAAGCGTCTCGCAATCACGATGGGCGTCGCCCTTATATGCATCGCTCTGCTATGCGGCTGCGGCGGGCAGCAGAAGGATGCGAGCGGCGGAATCAGCGGTACGATTCGCGTATCAGGCGCGTGGGCGCTGTACCCGATGATGGTCAGGTGGGGTGAGGAGTTTCAGAAGCTGCATCCGGGAGTGCGGATCGACATCTCCGCTGGAGGCGCCGGCAAAGGTGTCTCCGATGCATTGGGTGGACTTGTCGATGTCGGCATGATTTCAAGGGACATCAAGCCTGAAGAAATCGAGAAGGGCGCGTTCTTCGTGGCTGTTGCCAAGGATGCGGTGTTCCCGATGATGAATTCAAGCAACCCGGCATTCAATGAAAGCATCTCTGCATCGGGTCTTGCGAGGAGCCGGTTCGTC
>CAZSPL010000011.1:0-33108 GCA_964608735.1 uncultured Planctomycetota bacterium
TGATGGCATCATCGAGCTTGGCGGCTCGGGCTACGGCACCGGGAAGTATTACATCCGCGTCGCATTCGTGGGGAATGATTACGGCATCAGGTTGTACTGGTTATACAGCAGCGCGGGCTTTCCTTATTGTATCGAAGAAGGTAACGAGAGCTACTCGACGGCGAATTATCTGGGCACGTCGCCATTTCAACAGGTGGTTTGCGAGGATGATATCATTGACTGGTATTACATCAATCCGAATCATTTCCTCATGGGCACGCTTGATGTCGGCGTTCTCGGGCAGGATGGCGAGTGCGAACTTGCGCTCTATAACGTGCCCTATGCCGCTCCGCTTGCCGTTGAGACGGCGGTATTCGGCCAGCCCGCTTCCATCGATGTCGAGCCCCTCTTGGTCGGCGAAGACAAATATTACATCAGGATAGCTTTCCTCGGTCCCGAACATGGTATCGCAAGATATATTCTATCAAACAACACAACAGTATGGCCTTGCGAACCCGACGGCAACGAATACTGGGAAGATGGGGACACGCTTTTACCGGGTCATTCCACATATAGCCGGGAAGTGTGCAAATTCGATGCAGTGGATTGGTACACTTTTCAAATTTACAGCCATCTAATCGGTAAAATACGCGCTATCGTTTTAGAGAATACCGGTACTTCCTGCGATATCGCCCTCTTCGAAGATCCTCTGGACGAACCTCTGTTGACGGCGGTCGCATCCTATGGCTCCGAGGGCATTATCGAGATACCGGAAGAGGGTTTTCAGGCTGGTCTATACTATGTGCGCGTGCGATTTATCGGGGAAGGATACGGCGTTACAAAATACAGTATCTACAATATCTTTGAGGATGCGGTTTGCTACTTCGACGATAACGAAATTTACGAAACGGCTGAGGTTATTCCGCTTGAAACATCAATCAACAACCGCTTCGTCTGCCTCGAAGATAAACAGGACTGGTATAAAATCAGTTTCGATGATCCCCCCGCCGGCGTGCTGGGCCTCCAGTTGACAAATTCAACCGGTCCTGCCGATATGACTCTCTATTCGGAATCGCAGGCGCCGAACCCGGGCGGGCCGTATATCAAGTGGGTGCAAACACCGGGAACGGCTTTGATCGACCTCGATCAGTATGCGCTTCCGCCCGGCGATTACTACGTGCGGATAAGGCATATCGGGAGTGATGACCTCGACAGGCAGTATTCGTTGCAGCATACACGGCTCAAGCGTGAATTTACCAAAACCTGGGGCGGTGGGAACGATGACGCGTGCAAGATCGTGGAACACGATCCCGCGGGGAATATCTATATTGCAGGACGTTTCGAGGGTAATATCGACCTGGACCCCGGTGAGGGTGAGGATATTCATATTGCTGAAGGCGCAGTCGATGTTTACCTGATGAAACTCAATGCCGCCGGGAAATTCCAGTGGGGGGTGAGCTTCGGCGGGGATGACAATTTCGGTTCCTCCGCCCTGACCGATAATTGCCTCGGCCTTGCCGTCGACGCCGATGCCAACTGCTTCGTGACAAGTGTATTCGCGGCCACGACCGATTTCGACCCCGGCCCGGGAGTGGAGATGCACGCTTCATTGGGAAACCAGGATGTTTTTTTCAGCAAGTTCGATACCAATGGGAATTTTCTCTGGGCGCGAACGTTCGGAGGCGAGGAAAATGACGTGCCAGGCGGGGCGGCGGTCGATGCGGGGGGCAATGTCTATTTAACCGGCAGATTCAGGGAAACGACCGATCTCGACGGCGGAACCGGCGTCGATAATCATGTATCTTCCGGCGCCCAGGATACATTCCTGGTGAAATACAATCCCGAAGGTGTATACCAGTGGGGCCGCTCGTGGGGAGGAAGCGATATCGATTACGGCATCGCTGTCTGCTGCGATGCTGCATCCGTGTACGTAACCGGATTATTCTGGGATACCGCCGACTTCAACACAAGCCCTGATGAGCTATGGCTTACCTCCAACGGCAACGAGGATGCTTTTCTGAGCAGGTTTTCTTCGAATGGGCAGTTCCAGGATGCCGTGTCGTGGGGTGGTGCCTGGTCCGACCAGGGCGGGGATCTGTGCGCCGACGGAAACGGGCATGTCTTTGTAACAGGCTGTTTCAGCAACGAGGTAAATTTCGACACGGGCGGCGGTTCCGATATTTTCACGTCGTCGGGTGATATGGATATCTACATCAGCCAGTTCACGACCGACCTGCAATATATCCACACCATCGCCTGGGGAGGAGCGTACGCCGATGTGGCGACCTCCATCGATACGGCCGCGGACGGAAGTTTTTATGCCGCCGGGTATTTCAAATATGAAGTTGACTTCGATCCCGGTGACGGGGAAGCGATGCACTCATCGAACGGAAAATACGACGCATGGGTAAGCAATTTCGATCCATCGGGGAACTGGGTGTTTACGGCAACATGGGGGGCGTCGCAGGATGACTTTGCCTATGATGTCGTCGCAATCGGCCTGGAAAGGGCCGCGATTATCGGCACGTTCAGGTATACAGTCGATTTCGATCCCACCTTCCTGGTGTCGCAGATCCAGGCAATCGACGATTCGGATTGTTTTCTGAATGTCCTAAGTTATCCCGCGTTTGACTAAGGGTGGTATCAATGAGGTTTATAAAACCGAAGCCCGGAATTCTAATCTTCGCCGCATTGCTTGTTTTATGCTGCTCTTCCAATAACGGCCCGCTCACATCGCCGGGTGTGCCCGGAGAATATCCGCCATGGAACGGAGGGAACGCGCGCGTGGCGCTCGGCGTGTATAAAATCGCTTTCGATGAATCGGGAGAACTCATTTCCATGGGCGTGATGCGGGATGTCCTGGCGCATTACGATATAACAGGAATACTCCTGTCGTCCGAATACGGCGATTGTTTGGTTACCAAGCTCCTGGATCATAATCAACCGGCTAAACATGTGAAGATGAAGGTATCCGTAAGGAACCGCACCGATTTCGCCTATTCCGACGTGCGGGGTATTCTTGTCAATAACGATCCCGGTATCGTGTTAACCAATGCCGATGGATACACTCCCTCGTGGGATGACGGCGGCGCGATCATCATAAATGCGTTCAAGGCATTCGCTACGAACAAAACCATGCGCAGGATACTGCCGTATGAAGTCTACTCCTTCGCGCATTTTCGTTATTACGAGATCGATTATTCCACGCTGAAATCGCTCATGGATACGGTGCTTGTACTCGACGCGTCGTGGCCGGATAACTGCATCGAGCCTTACGCCGTAGAGGAGTTTGTCCAGGACCAGGCCATCCCGCCCGAAGGTGGAGCCTCGCAAGTCTCGCTGAAGGTCCTGGACTGGCAGGATGACGCATGCGAGGTGTTCATCGACATGTCCGGGCTCGGCGGGGATATCGCGGAACTGTCCCCTGGTGAAGAAGAAAATACATGGACGGGCATGATAACCACGACGGCGCACCATCCGCCGGGGAAATACAGGGTCCTTGCATATGCCGGGACAGAGGGCTCGACGCTACGGATGTATAACTATTTCGACGCGACAGTCGGGCAGGTCGAGTGCGAGCCCGATTACAACAACGGGCCTACCGATGCCGATGTCGTGGAATGCGGCGAATCATCGGGCCCGAATATCGTATGTTTCAACGACAAGCAGGACTGGTTCAAGTTCACTTGCGTACAGAAGATGATCGGCGATGTGGTCGTCGATGTCATAAGCGACACCGGGATGGTCGATATCGCCGTTTACGCCGACCCGTACGGGAGCCAGCTCAAGTGGACAATTGCCGATTTCGAGCATGACGGCGTTATCTCATCGGGGCCGGAGGGTGTCGGGCCCGGGGCATTTTTCCTCTGTGTCCTGCATTACCAGGACGATGAGCTCAACCGCCATTTTATAGTGCATAACAACCTGCACGCGCCATACTGCGAGGTCGATTCGAACGATGGATACTCGAGCGCAGTGAAGTTGAACAAGTCATCGATCATCGGTCCCGGGCAGGTTTGCATAGACGATGTCGAGGACTGGTTCAGGATATATTTCGATGACACTCCAGGGGGGTCTCTTATCGCCAAGGCGACCGAGCTGGGGTCCGGGCCGATGGATATCACGATGTTCACGTCAAACCAGGCGCAGAATCCCGGCGGGCCGAACCTGGCATCGGAGCAGTTCGGAGCCAAGGCGGAAATCAGCCTCGACGATATGACGCTTCCCCCGGGCGACTATTACATCCGCGTAAGGCACATAGGAAATGATGCCGAGATTGGCAAGTATACCTTGGAGCACGATATCGGGTGGTCGCGGACATGGGGCGGGGGGGAACAGGACAACGGCTACTCGGTGGCGTTGGACCGGTTCAACCAGGTTTATGTTACCGGTTCTTTCGAGAAGCATGTCGATTTCGATCCCGGGCCCGGTACGGATTACCATCATGCGTCATGGGATACCGATATTTTCGTGAGCAAGTTCAGCGACACCGGCAAGCATATGTGGACCCGCGCGTGGGGCGGCGCCGGAACAGATATCGGCCGCGATATCGCAACGGGCGCAAGCAGCGATATTTTCATCACGGGCACATTCGAGAACGGATGCGATTTCGACCCGGGACCTGATGTTGATGTGCATAATTCACGCGGGGATTATGACGCATTCCTCACCAAGCTTGACGCGGATGGGAATTACAATTGGACCCGCACTTGGGGAGACCTTGATGTCCAGTACGGCGAAGGGGTCCGGGCGGACAGGCTGGACAACATTTTCGTAACCGGTTATTTCCGCTACGCCTGTGATTTCCATTCCAGCCCGGCGGGAGACAAGGTGTTTTCAAAAGGCAAGTATGACGCATACCTCTGCAAGTTCGACTGGGCGGGTAAATCGGAATGGGCGAAAACATGGGGCGGACCGGACAGCGATTATTCGCGCGCGGTCGACATCGGGCGAAACGGTAATCCGGTTGTGGGCGGCTCGTTCCGCGGGCTTGTCGACTTCGACCCCGGCGATGCCGAGGACGCGCATGAGTCGTTCGGCAGCGATGAATGCTACATCAGCCAGTTCCTTGCGGACGGCACACATTCATGGACGCGTACATGGGGAGGATTCTCCGGGGACGAAGTGCATGCCGTGGTATGCGGTTCAAATAATGAGATACTCGCGGCGGGGGATTTTGACGGCGTGGTCGATTTCGACCCCGGCCCCGGAGTTGTGGAGCTTGATTCCCACAACAGGGTCCACGGATTCCTTTGCCGGTACACGGCTGACGGCGATTTCGGATGGGCGCGAAACTGGGGAGGCACGAGCTCGAGTACAACCGTTGTCGCCAGGGAGCTTGCTCCCGACAATCTCGGAAACATTTACGTGACTGGATATTACAATGGCCAGATCGATTTCGACCCCGGTCCGGGCGAGGACTGGCATTCCACTTTGGGTTCATACGAGAATGTCTTCCTGTGCAAGTACAGCGCCCCCGGAGCATATATCTGGGGCGTCACTCTCGGGGAGGATTCGGCCGCCCAGAGCGCTGCATGGGGAGTCGCATCAACGGGAGTCGGGGATGTGTACATTACAGGCTATTTCAAGAATGAAATGGATTTTGCCCCGTACCCGAAACACGAGTACCTGTTATCGTTCGGTGGACAGGATGTGTTCCTGTGCATGTTTACGCCTGATGGTAAATGGTAGTGGTTAGTTGTCGCCCGGACAGCTTAGCTTGCGCATCTAAGGTCCACCCGACTCTCTCACGGCGGTGTAGATTTCTTCGAGCCGCGCATCCCATGTCTGCCCCGACACAAACTTCGCCCGCGCCGCCCTCAACCGCGGGCTGTCCTCTTCCATTGCTTTTTTGATGGCCGCGAGGAACGTCGGGCCATCCTTCGCCTTGTAGACAAATTCACCGAATGCCGCCATCTCCGGGAGGTCAGTCGCGACGAACGGCGCTCCGCCCGCGAGATATTCATAGCCTTTCACGGGGTTGGCGGCGATGGTCATCGGGTTGACGGTGAACGGCAGGATTGCGACATCGAAGTGCGCGAGATATTGGGGCAGCTTCTCGTACTGCATCGGCCCCGTGTAGTAGACATTGTCGGCCTCGATGAATTGCGTAAGCCCCTTGGTCGTCGGGCCGATAAGGAGGAAGAAATATTCCGGCGCGTTGAGGATGATGTACCTGACGATATCCCAGTTAAGCCAGTCGCCGAGGTATCCGAAGAATCCCACCACCGGTTTGGTCACTCCTTCGAGTTCCGGCGGTCGCGGGAAACCCCCGTCGAGCGCCCGGTTGAAATGCTCAACCTCGCACGCGTTGCGTACGAGCGCCGATTTCTCCGCCATATGATGTTTGCGCGAATAGAGGTCCTGCGATGTGCATATCAAGAGGTCGCATTTCTCAATCAGGCTTTTCTCCATTGCCTTGACGACCTCGGGTTTCCAGCTCTGGATTTTAAACCCGGTAATCTCATCGCAGCAGTCGTAGATGCGGTACTTCTCATGGAAATACCCGAGCCACTGGATACCGAGAGGATTGTGGATAAAGAGGATAGGCTCTTTGGGAAACTTACGGCATACGATGGGGTAGGCGACCTTGTACCAGAAATGGTTCCACGTATTCAGGAACGGGTAGATATAGCCGAAAGGCAGCCCCGGCGGAGGTGTCCAGTAGTGGATGCCGTCTTCCAGTTCGGTGAAGCCGCTCATCCACGACCAGAGATTCGACAGCGGCTTTTCGCGGGAGATGAAGACGGTGATGATATTTCCCGGCTCGTCAAGATAGATGACGTCGTTCTGGCGGGCGAAGCGCGCGGCGAGATGACGGTGCCGCTGTTTTATTCCCTTGAGGCTTCCCCCCTCGAGCATGATTATTGTTTCGCCCTTCATAGTTTACATTATAGCTGAAACGTCGCGATGTCCCCGGTTTTTCCATGATTATTCCACTAAATCAGAATGGGGGGTAGTATGCGTATATCATCGCCGCGCCGAGCTCCATGCACATCTTGTAAACGCTGTATATCACCGTCGTGAGCACGAAGATTGGCACCAGCAGCGCGCCGACTTCAATTGCCCAGCCCCATCTCAAGTCATCTCACCATTTTCCGCCAGCACATCCTTGAGGTACTCCCTCAGGTTGGCGCGTAGATCCTTGCGCATCATGGCCATGTCGATGGTCGCCTTCAGGAAGCCGAGCGCGTCACCTACATCCCATCGATGCCCCTTGTACACGAAGCCGAACAAGTCTTCCGTCTTGCCCAGCAGCTTGATGGCGTCGGTCAACTGTATCTCCCCGCGCTTGTCCTCGCGTGTTTGTTCGATGCATTTGAAGATCCCGGGAGTGAGGAGATAGCGCCCGAGTATGGCGAGGTTGCTCGGTGCATCATGCGGGTCGGGTTTCTCGACCAGGTCGGTGATGCGGTAGATGCCATCCTCTTCTTCGTGCCCCTCGATGACGCCGTATGATGACAGCTTCGACTCCGGGACTTCCTGCAGGGCGAGGATGGAGCATTTACGAAGGTGGTACTGGTCGATCAGCTCGGTGGTGCAGGGTTTGTCGCGCTGTACTATGTTATCCCCGAGCAGCACGACGAACGGTTCGCCGGCGACGTGGTCTCGCGCGCACAGTATCGCATGCCCGAGTCCGAGCGGCTCCTTCTGGCGGATGAAATGTATGTTCGCCATCGTGGTCGATTCTTCGACCAGCTTCAGGCGCTCGAAATCCTTCTTCTCTCTGAGCGTGTATTCGAGTTCGAAATTCTTGTCGAAATGGTCTTCCACGGCGCGCTTCCCGCGGCCGGTGATGATGAGGATATCGGTCAACCCCGCGGCGGCGGCCTCTTCGACGACATACTGAATCGTCGGTTTGTCGACAATCGGCAGCATCTCCTTGGGCTGGGCTTTCGTAGCGGGAAGAAATCTCGTCCCCAGTCCCGCCGCGGGAATTACGGCCTTACGCACCTGGTACATTATCGCCCTCCTCACGGTTCCGGGCATCGCTCGCTCCATCCACCAACTCGAGGAACGCCTTTAAATTGGGGAAACCGTCAAACGTCTCGTATTCCGCCTTGATAGCGGTACGAAGTGTCAGCGCGTCATCGGCGATGCCGGGTGGAAGCGGCCGGGCGAGCCCGGGGAGGATTTCCCCCATCAGCCTTTCGGCGTCGATATAGCGATCGCTTATCACATAGAATTTGCAAAGGTCGAATTTCAGCAGCCGCACATTCTCGGTTTCCCGCGCTATCGTGCCGGCGAGAAAATCAATGCACTTGTCGAGGTGCCCTTCGGCGAGAAGCAATGTCGCTATCATCTCCACCGCCGGGATGCGGTAATCGTTCTTGAAGCTCTGTTCGAAATGCTTGCGCGCGCGTATGAAATCGCGCATGGCGATGAAGACCTGTCCCCGCTGGTAATCGACCAGCGGCTGCATAATCGAATCTTCCTTCACAACGCCGTCGAGATAGAGAAGCGCTTCATCGAACAGCTTGTCCTTTACAAGGTCGGCGACTGTCCGCTGGATATGTTCGGCCTCGGATAACATCCGTGTCCTCCAAGCGAGTGAACGGGCTTGAATACATTAATAAACATGCCATTATAGGATAAACTTTCGCGGTTGAGAAACCGGTGAAAGGAAATGAGGGCAAAATCTCATTTTCTCCGCTTCGCGTATCCGGCCGAATAGAAATAATCCACGGCCCGTTTGAATGTCTCCTCGACGGGGCGATTCGTAAGGCCGAGCTCCCTTACCGCCTTCTCATTCGAGTAGAACGGCGGAAGCATGATCATCCTCACGCCGGGAAGCGTGATGACCGGATGCTGTTTCGTCACAAGGTTGGCCCACTTCTCCATCGCCCATCCCATGAACAGGGCCATGCTTCGCGGGAGTTTATAGCGTATTCGAGGTGCGCCGGAGATGTCGGATAACAGGCCGTAGATTTCCACGAGGGTCATGTTCTTCCCGGCAAGGATATATTTTTCCCCGGATTTCCCGTGCTTGAATGCCAGGTAGTGTCCCTCGGCGAGGTCGTCGACATCGATGATATTCAAACCCCCGTCGAACAGCGCGGGGACTTTACCGTTGAGGTAGTCGCACACCATTTTGCCGGTCGGGGTGGGGCCGATGTCGCCGGGTCCAAGCGGGGCGGAAGGGCATACGATGACGAGGTTAAGCCCCTTATTTGCTATCTTGAGCGCTTCCTGCATGGCGAGATGCTTCGATTTGACATAGGGATCCTTCACCCATTCGAAGTTCCATTCGGTATTCTCTGTGCCCGGGCCGTCCGGCGGCTTGCCTATCGCCGCGACCGACGACGTATAGACAACGCGCTTTATCCCCATTTCGAGAGCCTTTTCGAGAAGCAGCCGTGTGCCGTCCACATTGATGTTGAAGAGCAGGTCCTTCTCAAGGGTCCACATCGTATACCACGCCGCGACATGGAACAACGCATCGCACCCCTCGATGGCGGGACCGAATGTCGCGGGGTTGACGAGGTTGCCTTCGACTATCTCGATATCGAGGTCTTTGATATTGGGGAGATGGTCCGGACGTCGCACCATTGCCCGAAGGCTGTACCCCTTCGACGCAAGGTTACGCGCGACGGCGCTTCCGATGAATCCTGTCGCGCCGGTTATGAGTATCTTCTCAGCCATAGGGAATTCAATTATAAGATTGGCCCGGCAAAGGGCAAGTTTTCAGGCAAAAGAAAACCGCCCCGGGGGGCGGTCGTGGTGTTGCGATATCGGCATTTCAATTAATGAAATCAGCTTCGGTGAGCAGTGTGACATAGCCGTCCGTATCGAGGGTGGCGCCGAAAACCTCTCGGTCAAGTTCTTCGAAAGGTTTGCGAAAAAAGCCGCTTTGCTTCAACAGCTTCCCCGATGGCTCGGTGATGCCGGTGAAGTATGAACGGTTGCCCACCGGGTCAATCCTGAGGTTGAAGGTTCCGATTTCGGATCCCGGCTCAACCGAATAACCCGGCTTGAATTTCGGGTTGATGGCGAATCCCTCGAACAACTCGTCCCTGGTCGCCGGCATGCGCTCGTGCCTGAGTTCGAAAACCCGGATCATGAATTCGGTGGTTTGTTTCAGGTTTTCCATCAACCGATGCGAATTTGTTTCCGGGTCTATCCCCTTTTCATTTTCGTTTTCCGCTATCTTGTACATCATTTCGAGATGCTTCTGAAGAAGATCGGGATTGAGCGAGAGGCATTTAAATCCGGCCTTGCCGCCAATTGCGAAATACACGGTCGGCCCTTCGGGATCCCACGATGCAATCACCGTATCGGCGGGATATTCCCCCTCGAAATCACCGATATCCGCGAATGAATACGGCTTGTTGGAACCGGGGAATAACGGGAGTATCGGGACATAGGCAAGCACCTCATCCCAGGATTCCGCCCACTGTCCCGTGGCCATATGGTGCTGAAGTATTCCGAGTTCGGCGATGATGAAAGGCGCCATCTCCCGCATCATGAATTCAGGCGAATCCGCTTGATAAATGCTGTCGCCGGGAGCATAGAATGCAAGGTCGCATTTGGTATCATCAAGGGGCTCGGAGGAGGTTGTAACCTTCGCTCTTGGCTCCTGTTGAGCCCTGATTTCCTGCTGTACCGCGGTACAGCCCGCTGCTACCATTACGACGACAATGATTAAGGGGATAAAGAATCTCATTGCCTACCTCCGCTACAAGTGCTGTTAATAGAAATTTACTATCAACCACCAGTTTTGTCAATTTTCCTATACGGCATTCAGAAATGGATTATTCGCCCTCTCGAAATCGATTGTCGATTCCGGCCCATGTCCCGGGAGAACCCTCGTATTGCCCGGGAGGACCCAAAGCTTCTCCACGATATTACTGAGCAGTTCGCGCCAGCTTCCACCTGGAAGGTCGGTGCGTCCCACGCCGAGGTTGAACAGCGTGTCGCCGCTGAAGAGCACCGGGCCGGAGTCGGCCTCCCCGAAAAGGCAGATGCTTCCCGGCGAATGTCCCGGCGTGTGGAGCACCTTCAGCTTCATGTTCCCGTATTCGATTTCCTCACCGTCGGTGAGGAATGAGTCAATGTGCGGGCGTTTGCCGAAATATCCCATCGCCTGCGCCAGTTCATCGCCCGAAGCGTCGAGCAGGAATTCATCCGCTTTATGCATTAAAATGTTTGCATGTAAACTATTTCCCAATCCTTCGGCGGCGTTAGTATGGTCGAAGTGCCCGTGGGTCAGGATGATCATTACTTCCGTAATCCCTTCTTTTTTCAGCCATCCGGCGATGCTCTCGGCGCTGTGGCCGGGGTCGATGACGATGCCTTTCGGCGAGCCGGGTTCGGACAGGAGGTAACAATTAGCCATAATCGGGCCTACAGCCCTTGATTTCACAAGCATGGTTTCTATCACCGGATTGTAAAAATAGTTCTTATGCCCCTTGATTATTTTCTAAAGTCTTGTATAATCATAGTCGACGGAGGATTGTAGCACGAGTTGGAATGGAATTTCAGATAATTTTCTAATTCGATGTTGACAACCATACGTTGAGTACATTAAAATTTGCTTGATTTTGAAGTGAGTTTTTTGGATAGTTAATTAGCAACCCCTACCCCTTACATTCCTTCAAAGGCTGCAGTGCAAACTGCAGCCTTGCCTTTTAAGAGAGCTTTTCGATTCTTCATACCCCCGCGGCCCGTTGCCGCTCAATTTTCCTCAGCCCATAGAGGGAAAAATAGCTTCCCAGCACTGATAATAATGATAGGCCGCTCGCGGCCTGCTATTTGTCTTGGATTGAGAGGACTATTAAGATGATAGAAGTTATCGATCTGAAAAAGAAGTTCGGTGAAGTCGCCGCCGTGGACGGGGTGAATTTTACCGTCGAGCGAGGGGAGATCCTCGGGTTCCTCGGTCCTAACGCCGCAGGGAAGACCACCACGATGCGCATGCTCACCTGTTTCCTCCCGCCTTCGTCGGGAACCGCCCGCATAGGGGGGTATGATATCTTCGACGATTCGCTGCAGGTGCGTAAGAGGGTGGGCTACCTCCCGGAGCAGGTGCCGCTGTATTCCGACATGCGGGTGCAGGACTACCTGGAATTCGTGACCCGGGTGAAGGGTGTCCCTCACGTAGACCGCAAGAGCGCGATCGACCATACAATGGGTAAATGCGGACTTACCAGCGTCAGCAAGAGGATAATCGGGACCCTATCGAAGGGATACCGTCAGCGAGTCGGGCTTGCCCAGGCCCTCGCGGGAAATCCCGATGTGTTAATCCTCGACGAGCCCACCACGGGACTCGACCCGAGGCAGATTATCGAGATAAGGCAGCTTATCAAGGAACTGGGCCTGGGGCATACCGTAATACTCTCGACCCATATCCTCCCCGAAGTCAGCATGATTTGCGACAGGGTAATCATTATCAATAAGGGCAAGCTTGTGGCATCGGACAGCGTCGAGAATCTTACCAAGATGCTCACAAAGTCACAGATGACCTTGATCGAGGTCAACGGGGACGAGAACGCGGTCAAGAAGAGCATGAAGGGGATCGACGGCGTTCTCGCGGTTGAGAAAACCCGCGAGCAGGACCCGACCCTGATCGGGCAAACCTATGTCGTTCACGCCATCATCGGCAATGACATCAGGCAGGAGATCGCAAGGAAGCTTGTCAAGGACGGGCTTGGCCTGCTTCGAATGCAGCCCCATATCCTGAGCCTCGAGGATATTTTCCTCAAGCTGACGATGGATGAAGATATAAAAGGAGTGGCGGACAAGAATGACTAACGTAGTTACCTTGATGCGGAAGGAACTGAAGGCATATTTCATAAGCCCGGTTTTCTATTTCATCATGTTTTTCTTCCTGCTGATAACCGGCGCCTTCTTCTCGTTCTACATTTCAACCCCGATAGCAGTCGGAGATATGAGTGTAACGATGAACACGATGATACTGCTGTTGTTCTTCATCTGCCCTATCCTGACGATGCACCTGTTCAGTGAAGAACGGCGCTCGGGGACCATCGAACTGCTGATGACCTACCCGTTGCGGGATTGGGAAGTGGTGCTTGGTAAGTACCTGGCAAGTTTCGTGCTGTTCCTGATAATGGTCCTGTGTACTCTTGAACTGCCGGTGTTCCTTACGCTGTACGGCAAATCCGATATCGGGCCGATAATTACGAGCTATGCGGGCTTTATCCTGCTCGGCGGCTCATTCCTCGCCATCGGTGTTCTCGGGAGCGCCATGGCGAGAAGCCAGATGCTTTCGAGCGGCATAAGTTTCATGATACTGCTGAGCCTCATGGTGTTCGGGTTCGCGGGCTATATGCTCGGCCCGGGAAGGATGGGGAATACGCTCGAGTATCTCCCCGGCACGACGCATTTCAGGAATTTCGGGCTGGGGTTGGTGGATACGAGGGACCTGGTGTTCTTCGCCAGTTTCATTTTCTTCAGCCTTTTCACGGCGGTCAGGATGGTTGAGATAAAGAGGTGGAAGTGATCCGATGTCGGAAGAAATAAACGATTTGAGAAATCTGTTCTCGCCTGACGAGAGCGAGGAAGATTCCGCCGGGGACAAAAACCCCGTGCGCGGGAAGGATGATGTGGAACGCTCGAAGCGGGCGCCGGATGACGCCGACGGCGGCATCCCGAGCGACAGGGAGGCTCGCGCGAATTACTTCCCCGAGGGCAAGAGATTCGGCGCGTCTGAAGAGCCGGAAGAGGAGGCCGTATCCGAACCGCCTGACGCGGAACCTGTCAAGGAGATGGAATCGCGCCCGCGGGCAGCGCAGCCTCCGGCGAGGGCTGCTTTCGACCAGGCGGCGCTTGCGAATCTCCGCCGCCAGAAACTTGAGCGTGAACAGGCCGCTGCCGGGCATAAGGAGGAGCATCCCAAGGCTGAGGAGCCGGCTGATGTTCCCGCATGGGCGAAGGGAGTTGTTGACAAACAGGCAGAAAAGGAAATTCGAAAACCGGAAAGCGAGTTAGGTGCAAAAACGGAGCAGCCCGGTTCGATTCCCCAGACCGACGTCAGGAAACCGGAAACCGATACGGCGGACCTCGATGACCGGATAGCCGGGCTGGATCGGATACGCGAGAACTTCCGGGCTTCGGTCACCGATGATCCCGAACCCGTGAAACAGCCCCCGCCCATGAGGCCCCCCGAGGCTGTGAAGCCGCCCGAACCTGCGAAACCTCCCGGGGCTGTCGAGAAGCCTACGCCTATTGCTCCCATCGATGAACCGCCGCGCGCGACCATTCCGCCCGAACAACCCACTCCTCCCGTGAGGCGGGAGCAAGAGGGCGGCAAGTCGCGGGATGAAACCCAAAAGGAACTTATCGAGCAGGTCAAGAAGATGCAGGAGGAGCACTGGTCGAAGGTGACGGATGAAGCACTCGGTGAGTCACCTCTTGAAGCAGAACTCGATGAATTACGGGCTAAAATGGCGGAGCCGAAACCGAATCCCCGGATCGCCAGGGAAATGCCCGAAGGAGATACCGATCAGGATGTGGAGGGTCTTCGCGATTTGATACTGAAGAGCCCATCTGATTCTGACGGTAAGAAAAAGAAACGCGCGAAGCCGCGCTACGTAGAACCCACGCTGGAAGCCAACCCTATCTATAGCTTCATCGGCCTTATCGGCGCCATATGCCTTGGTATCGCGCTGGTGCTGACCATGTTCGGTGCGAAAGCCGGGCTGGGGATGACCGGCCTGAGCGGGTCCGGCGTGCTGTTCATAGTCGTCTACGGCATCGGCAACAGGAGAAATTTGAAGCTCATCCTTTCGGCGCGCTCGACAAGGTACGGCACGAATGTCGGGATGGTTATCCTCAGCCTCCTGGCGATACTTGTTGTGCTCAACGGGTTGAGCTATAACCATTACATCGTATACGATTTCACATCCAACAAAACGAATACACTAAGCGAACAGACAGTGCAGGTTCTTGACGACATCGGCAAGACTGGCGAGCCGGTGAAAGCGACGGTGTTTTTCCCGCATGAGAAAGATTTCAGGGTCGCGAGCCAAACGATAGAAGATGTGCTCGCGAAATTTTCCTACGATTTGCCTGCTATGCAGGTCGAGTATCTCGATCCCGATGTCAACCGACAGCGCGCCGAGGATTTCGGGTTCCATGAATCGGTCGGGGTAGTGTTCGAACTCGGCGACAAATTCGAGAAGGCGATTGAATTCAACGTCGAAACGCCGACATCCTGGGCATATGAAGGGGCGATGGCGGCCGCGTTGTTGAGGCTGACCGGGGTTCATACGAAGCGCGTCTATTTCCTTACGGGGCATTATGAGCTGAGCACCGACGATTTCTCCGATCAGAGCCCCAACGGCGCGGGATTGCTGAAACAGGCGCTCGAACAGGAAGGCTATGAGGTGGAGAAGCTGAGCTTCTCGACGAGGGCGGAAGTGCCCGAGGACTGCAACCTCTTGATCATCGCGGGGCCCGATAAGGAAGTTGGTGCGCAGGAACTCGCCGCCGTGGAGCAGTACATCGATCGCGGTGGGAAAGTCGTGCTGCTTCTCGAAGCAGGCAACGGCGCCGGCTTCAGCTCGCTGCTCGAGAAGTTTGGTATTAATTTCCGCGCTGATCTGATCGCCGACGACAAGAACAACCTGTTCGGCTCGAACAATCTCTATCCCGTGCTCGAACTCGGTGAGCATGAAATGACGGCGCCATTGAAGACGCAGAACATGAGCGTGGTGTTCTTCAAGAGCTCCGGGCTCGATATCGCAGGGGAGCCTCGCCAGGGATGGTTCCTCGAACCGTTGCTGCGTACGATAGCTGGCGGAAGCTGGAGCGAGTCCGGTGATGGAGAAGTTGTCGAGATGGATCCCGACGAGGACAGGGGACCGTTTACCATGGCCGTGATTGCCGGCAAACCCGCGGTGGAAGATGTTACCCCTGATGCCGATGGGGGAGAGGCCGCGGAAGCTTCCGATGCCGGTCCGGAACAGCAACGCTACGGCATAATTCTCGTCACCGGGGATGCGTCGTTCGTCGCGAACAACTACATTGCGACCGCCGGGAACAAGGATTTCATCCTGAATGCCGTGAGCTATATGACCAGCGGCGATACACATATATACACGCGTCCGCCCAGCGCTCCCGAAAGACTGCAGGCGACAAAAACCGAAGTCAGTATAGCGTTTCTTGTCTCGACCGTATTCATCCCGCTCATCGTTGCAGCGATGGGCATCGGTATCTGGTGGCGGAGGAGATAGCCTGTAATGAAACTAAACTACGCTTATTTGTTCATCCCGATACTCGTGCTCCTCGGCGTTTATTATTTCTATGACGCGAGCAAGGACGCGGAGAAGAAAACGGCGGATATGGCGTCGCAGCTTGGATTCGACGCATCCCAGGTCCTCGTGGTCGAGATAGGGTCGGATGATAACAAGACCCGCATCGCGAGGAAGCAGGACCAGTGGGTTTTGGAATCGCCAATCCAGTCCGATGCCGACAACGATGCCGTAGACGATCTAATCAAGCAGGTTATGAATATAGAAGTGGGGCGCAGCCTCGGGAAGCTCGATGACACCAACAGGCCGGAATACGGGCTCGAGGAGCCGTCATACAAGCTCAACCTTCTCGGTGAAGGCGGCAGCGCGCTCATGTCATTCGCGCTCGGAACGGAGAATCCATCCAATTCGGGACGTTATGCGACGACCGGGAAGGGGAACTTGTACCTCCTTTCCCCAAGCGCGACAGCATTCACCGCAATCGGCACGAAGGAACTTCGCGCGCGCGCCATCGTTATCTTCGATCCAGCGGCGGTTACCGGGTTCGAATGCGCGACGAATGATGTCGACTATTCGTTCACGCAGGAATCGGGTGCATGGTTTCTCGAAAAGCCGGAAAGGCTGAAAGTGTCCGACAACTGGTGCCAGGGATTTCTTACTATCCTGCAGAGAGCACGGGCGGAGGAATTCCTGGAGGGCGAGCCGGACTATGCGTCGCTGAGTCCGTTGAGCGGGTTCATAAGGCTTCACGAACAGGGGGGCGCGGTGCAAGAGGTGACATTCCTCGGCGTGGACCCGGTGAAGGGGATCGTCGCGCGAAGCTCTCGTCTACCGGAGCCGTTCTATACCGAATTCAGGCTCGAGGAGTATGTGAATGTCGATATCGATACATTCCGCGAGCTGAGGCTCATCCTTTTCACGCAGCCGCAGATCGGTTCGGTTGTTTTCCGCGAAGTCGGCGGGGTCAATTTGGAATTCAACGTGGAAAAAGGCGAATATCGCATCACCAAGCCCGCGGAGAGGCTGGTCTATAAGCAAACCGATTTCGACGATTTCTTCAACGCGGTACTCGGCATCGAGGCGCTGCGGTTCGCCGAGGCGCCCGGCGATCTTTCGACAATCGGGCTGGAACCGTACTGGGTGAAGATCGAGATGTACTCGACCGATAATACGAGCGAGGTGGAATTGTATCTCGGGGCCGAGACAAGCGATGGATACTATGCCAATATCGATAAGGCGGATCAGGTATTTATTATCTCGAAGGACCAGGTCGATGCGATAATTCGAGCAGCGAACAAGCTGCGTATCGGCGTGGCGAGATTATAGATAGTGGAGAGAGTGCTTGAAACAATGACTTCCCGGCATTTGTCTGCCGGGTTTTTATTTATCCCCTGTATCCGGGCCTGCTTCTTTTCCTGCCTTTCCTTCCTTATCTTCCTTCGGCCCGCCGAACTGCTTCAACGCGCCCTCGGAGATGTTGTCAAGGCTGGTGATGAGGATGTAAACCTTTTCGCTGATGTTCTTCTTCGCGATTTTCACCGTGAGGCTTCCGGTCGGATTGATGAATACCGTGCTTTTTTCATTATCCAGCGCGACTTCCGAGACATTCGGCGCCTTGAAGAATTTCTCCTCGATCAAAGCCGCGTAGAAATCTTTCACTTTGTCGAATGAATCGTAGGATATAAAAGCCCGCTCGCCGCTCTTAAGGTTATCCCCCATGAAATTCAATGCGCGCTCGGAACCCGGGTATGTCAGCTCCGCCCATGTCAATCCTCCGGGAACCGTTTCGGGCGGTTTCTCGGGAGTCGCTTCGACGGAACCTTCCGCGAGAATTATCTCCTGCTCGGTATCCCCCTTGCCGAGCTTGACCAGCTTCTGCTCGATGCCTTCTTCGGCGGGTTTCCCGGGATCGATTCCATCGATTCCATCCTTGCCATCCTTTTCAGCGAGCATCGAGTTGATTACAACAGCGGCGACCGCGGCGATGAGTGCCAAAATAATCGCGAACAGGATCGTCTTCCCCCAGCCATGGACGGGAATCCGTATGCCGCCGATCGATGTATCTGTGAACGCGCCGCATTCGGGATTAAGGCATTTGCCGCCGGGCGAGTCGAGCGGTTGTCCGCATTCGGGGCAGGAATCAGCCTGCATTCTGGAACCTCCTAAGCTCCCGAGTCCGCGATATACTGCCATCCGCAATAGATGGGCTTGGCGACTCCGTCGTACCTGCGAAGCCCCATCCCGTGGAAGAACTCGTCGAGCCCATCCGCCGGGAAGTCGTGCATTTCGATGAGTTGTACGAGCGAAAGGTTCAAATCACCGAGCGCCCTGACGAGTTGGGCCGGGAAATCGCGCGCGATGATTTCGCTCGACGACCACTCCGCGCCGTCGGTGAACCCGCATTCGACGATTACCGGCACGCTGACATACTGTGGAAGGTCGGCGAAGTAGATGCCGGGTATTTCGGCGGGCTCGACTATCCCGGCAAGCTGCGGGAATGTGCTCAGCCCCGCGGCGTCGATGTGGTTCGCGAGATCGACATACATCTGCAGCGGCGCTTCCGCCGCGTGAAGCAGGTCGAGTTCCCAGGAGTGGCTGAAATATGTGACGGTCGACGGGCTGCGCGATTCGACGAGGTCGTACGCTTCCTCGTACAGGCTGACGAGGTCGGGGTAGTCGTCGCGCGCATCGTCACCGAGGGCGAATGAATTCATCTCCATGCAGAGGTTGAAGTAATCGGGCGCCCTCTCGTCGAGCAGGTCCTCGATCTCCGCGAGATAGCTCTGCCGTATGGACGAGTCCGCGAAACCAGCGCCCGCCGGGATGCTCCGCAAATCGATGGCGACGCTTATCCCGATGTCGGCGCGGTCGGCGAAAGCCACGAGCCGCCGGTAGTCGTAGATGTTTGCCGATGTATCGCCGAACGACGCCAATAATATTATATGAAGGTAATCGCCGATCGCCTTCGCCTGGCTGACCGCTTCCTCGATGTCCGATTCATTCGCGCTCATGTATTTTGTGGTGGGTACCACGGCTATCGAAAAATCGCGGGAGAATCCCGGAAGCAGGCTCGCATAGTGATTCATGACGTCGCCCGTACACGATGCCTCTATCCAAGCATCGATTGGCTCCGTTGACGACACACCGCTTACCGCGCACCCGGGGAGTGCGGCGATCACGATAAGTATATAGAGCAGCGCGAATCTGTTCATGATGGTTTCATATCGAGCTAAACACTGGTTACGTAATTCACCATCTCGATCTTCATAGCGAGGATGACAAAGTTCTCGTCATCGATGCCGCCGGTGAAATATTTATCCCAGTCATCGTGCCAGAGCCTTTCCTTGAGTGCCCTGTCGTTCGTTATCTCCCCCGCTCCGGACAGGCACGCGTAGTGGGATTTCTCGGTGTCGTAGAAATAGAAACCGACGCGTCCGAATGACCCGGTTTGAGACACTTTCGCGGATTCCTTGGACGTCGCGGCATAGATGGTGTCGCCGTCGAGGAGCACACCGCCCATGGGACGGCAGAAGAAATTTTTGCCGTCATACGTGATGCAGTGGCATACCCGTGTTTTCTCGAATATCGCCCACGCATCCTTGAGTTTCGATAAATCTGCCATTCTATTCTCCTTCCTTATGGTTTATTAATCCCGAGCAACGCATACACACTATCCCCTTCGACGATCTCCGTACCTTCCTTCCTCGCCTTATCGAGCTTGCTCCCGGGATCGATACCCGATATCAAGTAATTGGTCTTCGAACTCACCGACCCCGTCACCTTTCCTCCAAGCTCCTCGATACGCGCCTTCAACTCGTCACGCGAATAACCATCGATAGTACCGGTAATGACAAATGTCTTCCCATCGAGCTTACCGCCGGATTTCTTCGGCTTGATTATCTCCTCGAATCCCCTGAGGCCGGCTTCGCGAAGCTTGTCGATTATCCTCCCTTCGCGCTCGTCCTTGAAGAATTCAACGATGTTCGATGCCATCTTCGGCCCGATGCCCTTGATACTTTCGAGCTGCCCCGATGTCGCCGATGCAAGCGAATCGAACGACAGGAATTCATCGGCCAGAAGCTTCGCCGCTTCCGCACCGACTCCCGGAATGGATAAAGCATTGAGCATTCTATCGAGCGGCCTGGCCTTGCTCGCCTCGATCTCCTTCCTGAGATTGTCGGCCGATTTTTCGCCGAAACCTTCCAGCCCGGCAATCTCATTGAAATCAAGGCGGTACAAATCGCCGATGTCGTTGATGAACCCTTCGCTGATGAACCGCTCGACTATCTTCGTACCGAGCCCCTCTATGTCCATCGCGTCGCGGCTTACGAAATGCTCGATGCGCCTCTGCACTATCGCGAGGCAGTCTTTCGCGACGCACCTGTAGTCGACTTCTCCCTCGCGTTTCACCACCGGCCCGCCGCATATGGGGCATGTTTGCGGCATGTGGAATTTCTTCTCGCTACCGTTGCGGCGCTCGGTAATCACCTTGACGACCTTGGGGATTACATCGCCACCCTTCGCGATGATGACATGGTCGCCTATGCGGATATCCTTGCGCGTGATTTCATCCATGTTATACAGCGACGCATGGCTCACGGTCGAGCCGTCGAGAAGCACGGGCTCGAATGTCGCGACCGGTGTGATGACGCCGGTACGTCCCACCGACGGGCGGATGTCGAGCACTCTGGTTGACGCTTCCCTCGGCGGGAATTTAAATGCGATGGCCCATCGCGGGGCCTTGGCCGTCGAGCCTAGTTCAACGCCGAGAGCGAGATCGTTCAGCTTTATCACAAGCCCGTCGACTTCGTAGTCGATGCTATCCCGCTTCCCGCGCCATTTATCGATTATCTTGAAAACATCTTCTATCGTCCCCGCGAACTCTATTTCCGGGTTGACCTTGAAGCTGTTCTCCCCAAGCCATTTAAGGGCATCTGTCTGGGTCGATATTCCGACATCGTCAAAATTCCTGAGGGAATGCGTGAATATCGACAGCGGACGCGATGCCGCAATCGACGGGTCGAGCTGTCGGATGCTCCCGGCGGCGGCGTTGCGGGGGTTCGCGAAAAGTTTCTCTCCCTTTTCCTTGCGGCGATGGTTCAACTTTTCAAACGCCTTGATCGGGAGGTAGGCTTCGCCCTGCACGACGACATGCCCGGTGACCGGTATCCTGAGCGGCACCGCGCCGATGGTGCGGACATTCTGGGTGACATCCTCGCCGACCTCGCCGTCGCCGCGCGTCGCGCCGATGACAAGGCTGCCGTTGTCATATGTCAGGCTGACCGCGAGCCCGTCGACCTTCGGCTCCACGACATAATTGATCTTTTTCGAACTAGCGGCCTGCCGGCTGATGCGCTCGTCGAATTCAGTGAGGTCGTCATTGGTCGATGCATTCTGCAGGCTCTTCATGGGGTATTCGTGCCGCACCTGTGCGAATTCATCGAGTGGCTTGCCTCCAACCCGTTCCGACGGTGACCCCGCGGCGCGAAGCCCGGGATGGGCTTCCTCGACGGATATCAGTCTTGTCATCAGGGCGTCGTATTCGGCGTCGCTCACGACCGGATCGTCGAGGACATAATACCGATGCCCGTGGTATTCGATTACCGCGCGCAGGTCATCGATATTCTCCGGCCCGAAATCATCCGGCCCGAGTTTCAACAGGGATTGTATTTTTCTTCCGCTTGCCACCATGTCTTGCAGCCCGGCAATCCTTTGCCGGGGAGTGTTTACATATTCATAATAGAAGAATAAACAGGCACGGGCAACATCCCGGGGCGATGCCGATTGGAAATGCCCGGCGGCAGGTGTTATGATTTTCATTCAAATCCGGGTGGGGCGAGGTATATATGGAAAACACAATCGCATTCCTGGGTCGAGCCCTGTTCCTTACAGCGCTGATAGGCTACGGGCTGAGCTTTGTCGCCTATCTCGCATACATAATCTGGCCCAAAACGGTTCCGAAGGCGCTTCCCACAACCATCCTAATCATCGTAAGCGCGCTCAACATCGGCATCGTCATCCTCCGAAGCATCGAATCGGGGCGAAGCCCGTTCTCGAGCCGCTACGAGTCGATCACTTTCTTCGGGATGACCATCGGCGTGATCTACCTGCTTACCGAGTGGCGGCTGCGGGTGAAATTCGGCGGATTGTTCGCAAGCGCCATCGCGTTCGGCCTGTTCGCGTATATCGTCGTGGTCGATCTGAATAAGAGCGATGTCCCGATTACATTCGCCAATATCGTATATATGATCAAGGCGGGCGGTACACAGCTCGCGAGCATGCCGCTGATGCCCGCGCTTCAATCGCCATGGTTCTTCTGGCATGTATCGCTGGCATTCCTCGGCTATGCATTCTTCACGACCGGTTTCGTCTCCGAGATGACTGCGTCGTGCATCTCGGTTGGAAGGAAGGCCGATTTCGGGAAGCTGCTATGGAAAGCCGTGGTCGTGCTTCTCGCGGGAGCGGTACTGATGATTATCGGGTACTCGGTGAAGGGGATGCTCTGGCTCGAGATACTCTCGACCGCGATATCCACGGTGGCATTGCTCATCATCATCGGTATGCTGCTTGGCAAGCGGCATACATCGGTGATGGAATTCACCGATGACAATCTCGCCACGATCTCATACTTCGCGCACAGCCATGTGCTGTTTGCGTTCCCGCTTCTCACGTGGTGCGTAGTATCCGGCGGCGCGTGGGCCGACAAGGCGTGGGGAACATACTGGGGATGGGATCCCAAGGAAATCTGGAGCCTCATCACGTGGTTTATCTACGTGTGCTATTTCCATATGAAAACCCATCCGAAGTGGAGGGGACGTCCCGCTGTAATAATGCATGTGCTCGGGTTCCTGTCCGTGATGACGACATACCTGATGGTCAATTATCTCGTTGAGTGGTTCAACCTTTTCAGCCTGCATGCGTATACGGAATAACGGAGCGGAAAATGATGAATGCAATTGACATATCACCCGCCATACTTCTCGGAGCATTGATCGATGCCCCGGTATGGGCCTTAGCCGCGATGGGGATCATCATCATCGTGCTCATAGTCATGCTATATAAGGAACTCTGGTCCTTCTTCACGAAACTCGAAGTGGGCGTGGTGCTTCTTATCCTCGTGACGATACTCAGCATCGTCGGTGGGCTTCTCCCGCAGCACCTGACCAAAGCCGATGCCGCCGAGGAAATAATCGGGCTGACGCTTCCGGATGCGATCGAGCCTGAAAAAGCCGCTGAGCTGACGGGGCTGCCGTCACCGGCTGAAATCCATCCTTCGATGGCGGCCCGCATGCTCGATCTTCCCGACCCCGCAAACATTTCCGACCAGGAAGCCGTCGCGCTCATGGGATTGGAGAGCACCGCGAATATCAACATCGATCAGACATACCAGAATTGGCTCAAGAGGGAGTATATCGTCGCCCTGCTCGCGAAATACGATGCGTGGTTCAAAGAAAAAGCCGCCGCGCTTCCGGGAACAACGAGGTTCTTTTTCAATATCGGGTTCTTCTATGTTTACCACACGTGGTACTACCTTCTGCTCGCCTACTTGTTGTTCATCAGCGTCATATGCTGCTCCATCAGGCGCTTGCAGGGTTTCGTGAAGATGCGGCGTCGCGAACCCGCCGCGTATGGGGCCGACAGGCTGATGCGCCAGGCCGAAGTAGTGGAATTCGACCTCGGCCCCGGTGAATCGATCGACCGCGAGAAAGCCGCCGCCGCGCTTGCGGGGAGCGGATTCACCCCGAGAGCATGCAAGCCGGATGATGTCGGCTACCAGTTCCAGCTTAATTTCGGGTTTAAAATACCCACGACCACCCTAAGCGCGATATTTCATTTTTCGCTCGTCCTCGCGTTGATAGGCTTCATCACAACGGGATGTCATTCATGGCGCAGCGAGATCACCCTCGCGCCCGGCGAAACACAGGAAATCAAGCTCGTCAGTCCCGACATGAAGATGTACAAATGGTATGAAAGCCTCTATGAGAAACGCGGGTGGGAATGGGCGAAGCCGTCGAACAAATACAACCTCGATGCTTCGTTTGTCATCGGATGCAACGATTACTTCTCGGAATATTTCATGGGCGAAGAGGGGTGGTATACGCTCAAGGACTACAAGTCGGACTTGTATATCATGGATAACGGCAAGGAGATGGAGCGGAAGGTCATCGAGGTCAATTTCCCGCTGACATACAAGGGGATAGATTTCTTCCAGCAGAATGTCGAGAAGACCGGGGTGCTCGAAATCACGCCGCCGGGCGGGGAGCCGGTGGAAGTCAGCGCGACGATATGGGGCACGAAGATACCGCCGATGGAAGGCATGCCCGCGATGCTTACGGCGAGCAGCCTCGTGTGGGGCAAGCTCCTGAACGATGACGGCACGACATCGGACATCGGTCCGACGGTCCGCGTCGGCAAGCGGATCCCGAAGGAAAAGAAAGAGTGGCCGAATCCCGGCAAGGAACAACCGGACAAAGGCGCCGGAATTGGCATGATGGGCATGGGCACGACCGAAACGGATTGGTTGTTCGAAGTGAAGGATGGCGAAGTGAAGGATTGGGAGGGCTGGACATTCGCACTCAAGGGGCCATACAGGAAAGCCACGGGTCTCGAAGTCGTCAATGACCCCGGCGTGCCCATCCTGTGGGTGGCCATTGTCATAATGATTATTACGCTCATCCTGAGATCCTATATGCCCTCATACAGCGCCCGTGTCGACTTCGCACCGTCGAGCGACGGCGGTGGGCATCTGATTGTCGCGGGCAATGCATCGGGCCTCGGGGCGAATTTCAAAAAACAGGCGGAGAGGATAAGGGATGTTTTGAAGGGATAGGGCATGCCACCTTCCCAGATTATCTGCTTGACAAGAACCGGGATGTAAAATAAAATCCGATTAACCATCTTTGTCGTGGTGGGAAGCCGGTGAGAATCCGGCGCGGTCCGGCCACTGTGACGGGGACCGCGAAGGCAACGATGTAGCCACCGCAGATCGCGGGAAGGCAGCCTTCGTGGGATGATCCGGAGCCAGGAAACCAGGCGATGAAGTGGGATGCAGCGACTACCAAGGATAGCCGGCGTCCCGGATGCGTGTACACATCCACCGATGCCGGCCGAAAGGCCGGTTTGTTGTTTGAGAGAACGCACATACCATTCATCATCACGGTGGCACTCGCCATAACCGCCACGCTGCTATTATTCCCCGCTTATGCCGACGATGACGCTCCGACTCCCGAATCGGAACAGCCGGTTGTCCTCGAAGAAATTATCGTCGAAGGGGAATTGCCATCCGATGAAGAACCCGAACAGGACCTGTCCGCGTTCGGGCAGGTGATATTCGCCGATGAACTTCCCGGCATCGCCCTGTCGATTTCCGATGCCGTGGAATCGGCCATCGGGCTGCAGGTGCGCGATTTCGGCGGCCTGGGGAAACTGTCGTCGATAACCCTCCGTGGGCTTTCATCTAACGACGTCCTCATCATGCTTGACGGCATCCCCCTCAACAGCGCGGCCCTCGGCGGCGTCGATCTGGGAGATATCCCCTTCGCATCGGTCGAACGAATCGAAATAATCCGCGGTGCCGAAGCCGCGCTATACGGCGATAATTCCGCAGGGGGGATCGTCAACATCGTGCGGAAAACGGGTGAAGAGAATGCACACCTCGGCCTGACGGCGGGTTCGTTCGGATTGCTCACCGGTGATCTTTCATTCTCCACCAATAATGAGAGCACCGGGATGTTCGCGCGGATGTACGGCACATCATACGGCGGCGGATTCCCGTTTCTCAACGACAACGGGACATCGCTGGATGAATCGGACGATTTCACGGATACGCGCGTCAACAACGGATATGCCGGTTATGGATTTTTCGGCGGGGTCAACTCATCGTGTGGGCGATGGGATATCAGCTCAACCATCGATCTCTATTCCGCGCGGAAGGGGATTCCCGGGCTTTTAACATTTCCCACGCCCGATGCAGTCCAGCATGACCGGAGGCTGATGTGCGGCATCCGGGGTGGCGATGACGAGATTGCCGGGGGGCTTGGCGAACTCGATTTCAACCTCGGCTTTCTAGATACGCATCGCTCGTTCGATGACCCGTCCGGCGGGGCGGGCGGAGTGCCCATCAGCGACAGTTGGCGCGAAAGCAGGCTCGCCGCCGGGGCGGAATATGCCGAGTTTATCGGCGATACGCATTACATCTCGCTCGGCGCTGAATGGTCGCGCGGTTCGTTCAACCGTCGCGATGCTTTATCCGTGAGCCGCAACGAACTCGGCCTGTATGCAAGGGATGAAATAACCATCGGTGATTCCATTCTCATCCCTGCGCTGCGTTTCGACGACATCTCGGATGCCGGGTCGCGGCTTTCACCTAAAATCGGATGGCGATGCGGCATCGATGACAACATCACCGTGAAAGCCAATTGTGGCGCGGCATTCAGGGCACCGACGTTCGAGGAGATGTTCCGCGACGAGGGTTTCGTCATCGGGAATCCGGAACTGAAGCCCGAGAAATCGTGGATGGCCGATACCGGTTTCATCTTCAGAGACGAACAGATAAAAATAGAGCTCGATTATTTCCTCGGCGAATCATGCGACCTTATCGAATACATCCTCGGCACCGGGTTTCGCTACCGCCCGCTGAACATCGGCAATGCATCAATCAGCGGAGTCGAAGCATCTTTTGCATGGGATATCGGTGATGCCTGGCGCTTCGAGACCAACGCGTCGTATACGAGGGCGCTCGATAAAACCGAGCCGGGCGGGACGGCATACGGCATGCAGATTCCGGGACGTCCGCGCTATGACGCATACGCCGGGCTGATATTCGACGAGCCCAGTCGTGATTTTTCGGCTCATCTAACGGCGTATTATGCGGGGGGACGCTATCTCACCGCCGCGAATACGAAGAAGCTCGATGACGATGTTAGTTTCAACGCTGGATTCGCGTCATCGCAATGGTGGGATTGCATCGTTTCATTCGAAGTGAAGAACCTGTTCGATACAAACCTGATGGATGTACGAGGATTTCCGCTTCCGGGACGAACATTATTGGTCAGCATAGACATGGAGGTATAGACAATGTACAGGACTTGCATTATCGCGATTGGAATTATTCTTCTCTGCTCGGTGGCGGGATGCGCAGGGGGCGGCGTGCTTCCGGGGCCGATCGTACCAGGCGACATCACGCTTCTTGTAGGCAACAGCCTCGGGGAGACGTTGAGCCTGGCGTCGCGCACAAACGGCGTCTGGACTGTGCATGCCAATGTTTTTCCAACCGGGCAGGGGGCCAATGATATCGTTGTCGACGGCTCCTCCGCATATATCGTCAACTCCCTTTCAAATTCCATCCAGTGGATAAACACGGAGAGCATGACGCTTGTACGCGAGCTCACCACCGGCGCGGGGACGAATCCGTACGATGCCGTCCTCGCTCCCGACGGGACGCTGTGGGTTACGCTTACCCTTTCGAATCAACTGATTCAGATTCAGCCCGATGCGGCAACGCCGATCATTCAGACAATCGACCTGCCGTCGTTCGACCAATTCGACGACGATGATCCATCCGATGACAACATCCCCTGGCCGCAGAGGCTTTGTTACGCCGATGGAAAAATCTACGTGGCATTCTCGAATCTCAATACCGGCTATGTCGCGGGCGGACAGGGCGCGGTGGGAATCGTCGATGCCGTCACCGGCAACATCGATGCACTGCTCGAACTACAGGGGCGGGATACCATCGCCACGGAATGCCCGGACCCGTCATCGGGACTCGTCTTATTCATCTCCGCCGGGGATTTCTCGCTGACCACATTCGAATACATGAAAAACGGGCTCGTGGAAGTGTATGACCCCTCGTCCGGGCAGGTGGTCGATGCATTGGCAATCGGCGGCGCGCCGTTCGAGATGGTGGCGAATTCATCGGGAGCGGCATTCATGACGAACGGCGCCGACAACAATATCCTGCGTTTCGATTATCTATCCTTGACTGCATGGCCCTCGTTCCCGGTGCCCGATTCCGGGACCGGGTTCAATTTCGTGTCGGGCATCGCCGAAATCGGCGACAATCAGATTGCGGTCATTGAATTCAACGGCGATGCGCTCCATATACTCGATGGCCTGACCGGCGCGGTAATCGAATCATTGACGATAGGCGATGGTCCCGACGCTATTGCATTGATATAATTCGAGTACAAACAGTAAAGATTTAGGCACTAAAGTTGGATAAACTTATACAATTATCCAGGGGCTGAACACCGTTTCGACAGGAGACCTTTCAATGACTCGGCTGTTGTAAGCACGAGAAGCGGAAGTATCGGCAGGAACAGGCGCATCTCGTGGAAGTTGCCGAATACGAAATAGAAGATGATTACTACTCCCGAGAATACGAGCATCCGGTGATGCATCGAATCGAGATGCCTCCATCCGGCGAATGATATCAGCAGCAGCGGGAGCAGGAATACGCCGAATGAAAGGGGCAGCAGCGGATCGTGCAGGTTGCTGTAAAGCATGATGTACGGGTCAGGATGCTCCCTCGGGCCGAATGCATTGAATATCAGGAAGTAGACGAACAGACCTGCGACGACGCTCAGCGCGGCTCGCATAAGAAGGCTTCCAGGGGATTTCGTGCGGTAATTCATGAGTATATCGAACAGCGGAAGCAGGATTACCGTTTCGCGGTTTATCATCCCCACGGTTACGATGACGAGCATCCACCATGATTTGCCGGAGCATACGGCGTGGTATCCAAGCAGAAACATGAACAGGTTCACCGGGTCGGCGGGCTGATGGTGATAGCCGAGATACGCCCACGGAAGCAGCGCGTAGAAATAAGCCGTGCCGCCGAACGCCCATTCGGGTGCGAGATAGCGCCGGAGGAAGGCGTATAGCAGGATTCCCGAACCAAACGTGAATATGAATCGCAGAAACAGGTATGTCTGGAACAGCCGCGTCTCGCCATGAAACATGCGCGAGAGGTAATGCGCCATGAGGTAGCTTCCAATCCGGTATTGCGTGGGGCTTTCGGCATTGCCCGTGATGACCTGCGCGTGCACACGGTCGATATCCCCCGCGAAAAGCGCGGGTTTATCGACAATTTCCATGTGAGCGCCGTAGACCGAGATGTATGTCAGCGTCGCGATGATGAGAACCGCGAGCAGCCATTCGACGGCGGTCATCCGAGGCGGACTATCCTGCACGACATTCACGGTATAATAGTCGACAAACCGCCAGGTTTTGTCAAATACACATTGCCATCACGCAAAAAAAGACCGCCGGGCATGTGCCCGGCGGAATACAATGAGGGAGACCGTCAAACCGGTTACCCTTTCGGGTTTCTCTATTCCGTAAACAGCTTCTCTTCGATAAGCTGCTCCTGGACCGTATGCCCTGACGGGTCGAAGCAGAAAAACTTGAAGTGCTTCTTGAATTCGAAATCGAGCATCTTGCGGCCGGTCCTGTTCTTCTCGATAGTGCATATAACAAACTGCTTGTATTCGGCTATTTTGCTCGGGTTGTAGGCAACGTTCGTCTTCGAGATTATCTTGTCCTTATCGTTGAGGATGATGACGATGTCCGCTTCATAATCGAGGGCCGATGATCCACGCAGGTGGTACATCCTCAACCGTTTCGCCTTAAGGCCTTCCCTGTCGGCGGCGACGACGGTCACGATCGGCACCTGAAGGCTGAGCGCCATGTCTTTCAGCGTCTGGGTGATGATGGTGACCTTTTCTTCCTCGTTATCGGGCTCAGGGAATACGGGGACTTTCTGCAGATAGTCGACGAAGACGACCACCTTGCCGTCGGTCTGGGATTTCAGTTCGATGATCATCGAGCGAATCGCCTGGAGCGTGGTTTTCAACGAATCGCCTTTATATAAGTGAAGCCTGTCCTTGTAATCAAGAATTCTTTTAAGCACGAGTTTGCCACGACTCGATGCATTCAGCATGTCCATGAAGCCGACCTTGCCGTCGCTCGCCTTGCTGATGCCCTGTAGTACATCGCGCTCGGTAAGCCCCTGGTCAAAGGGCGTGACCCCGAGTGGATTGATGCTTTCCAGGGGGATGAGGCGCTTCAGAAGGTATTCGGCGTCGTGCTCGAAGCAGATGTACAGCACGTGGGCTTCGCTTGTATAGGCGATGTTCCTGGCCATCTGGGTGCACATTATCGTCTTGCCGACGCCCTGCGCGCCGCCGATAAGCATCATTTCGCCCTGGCTGAGCTTGCCCACGGCCTGGTCGATCGCGTCGAACCCGGTCGAGTAGCTGTGGAAACCGTATTTAATACCCTTCTCGGTCATCTTGTGCAGGTCGTTGAGCACCATCCCGATAGTCCTGGGTTTATCAGTGATATTACCATCGAGCAGATTGGATAAATCTTCCTGGAGCATATTGACGATCGTCTCGGGCTTCTGGTTCCCGGAGCCTATCATGCTGAGTGCGCGTTCGAGCATCGCGCGGAGTTTGTCGCGGTTGAACATCTCCCGCAGAACCTGCACGAGGCCGGCGAATTCTTCCGGTGCGCGGTGTGACTTACCCGCGAGATCTATCAGATACTTCTCGCCGCCGGCCGCGTCGAGCTTGTCCTGTTCGGCGAGGGTGTCGATGATGATCGCCATATCGAATTCCTCGCCGCGGTTATGCAAATCGATTATGACCCGCATGACCTGGCGGAGCCGCTGGCTGTATGCGATCGCGGGAGGACCGAAGTCACGGAGGATATAGCTCCATTCGAGGGACGGGGTTTTCAGGAAAAGCCCGATGACCTCTTCCTCGACCTGGAATCGCTGGTCCATAGCGCCGGATGAAACAAGTGTTTCGACTAAAGGATCGAATTTCTCTCCGACCACGTGGATGCTCCTTCTCCGCTGTTATGCGGCTGTTTCCCCCACGAAATAGTATCCACGCACAGTGGGCCGCAGGATTTAATCGCACTTAATGAGGTTACCCCTTTAATACGCCTCTGGGGATTCCGCCCGCTTGACTGCCAACCCGCCTTGGCATATCTTCTATCCATGACGAGGAGCGATAAAGTTGATGATTCAACAGGACCCCGGGCTGCCCGCGGGTGGAACGACGCGGTTTTCGCCAAGCGCCTCGCGGGCTGCATTCTCGTCATTCTGGCCGCGGCAATGCTCCTGAACTTCTTCGTTAACCCGTTCTCGCTATACTTCTTCAACTGGTTCCCCACCGGGGACATCAACGCCTACAGGCTGAAGGGGCGGATACTCGCGGAATACACTCCGCAGCCGCAAGTTCTCATCATCGGCTCATCGAGGGTTATGACAATCGACCCGGATTATGTGACCGCGCTGACGGGCAAGCCCTGTTTCAATTTCGGCCTTCCATCCGCCAAGGCCGAGGATTACTATGCATCGCTCCGCTATGCCAGGGAAACCTGTGGCGCACCGGTAAATACGGTTATCGTGGGCTTCGATATCGATGCGCTGCATCCCCGTATACCTTCCGAGATGCAGGGGCTGTTCTTCAAGGAATATTCGGACTATTACACCCCCCGCGAGAGCCGCTTTGACATGTTCATCAAGCGCCTTACGCTGCTCGCGTCGATGGAGCAGACAGGCGAGTCGTTGTCGGTCTTGAAGCATGCATTAACCGACAGGGGCGAACGGGTGTCGCGGAAATTCCGCCCGAACGGCGAAGTTATCCTGGTTGGCAGGGATGCCGAGATAGAGAAAGGAACTTTCAACCTTAAGAGGAAGATAGCGGGACGCATCCGCCGCTACCCGGAGCGCAGCCTCGGGATGTCGAGTTACACCGGGTTATCCCCCGAGCGCAAGATTTACTGGGAGAGATTCCTCGATTATTGCGATGCAAACGGGATCAAAGTCTATGTCTTCCTCACACCGTATCATCCGGCTCTCTACAAGTTGATGACGCCACTCGGCGTGGAATCGCTTATCGGGGAGGTCAGGGAGTTTGTCTCCGCGACGACCATCGAGTCGGGCGGCGTGTTCCGCGATTTCAGCAGGGTGGAATATTTCGGTGGGGATCCCGCGCTTTTTTATGATGAGATTCACATGCAACCCGAAAACAGTGAGAGGCTGGTTGATTCGCTGATGGGAAAATAAACCGTGCTTTTTCCGAGCTACATATTCATCTTTCTCTTCGCGCCGATATCGATCGGGGTCTACTGGATGCTTCGCGGACAGAGGCGCAGGTTCATATGGCTCACTCTCGCGAGCTATTTCTTCTACGGATACTGGGACTGGCGCTTCTGCTTTCTCATCCTGTTCTCCACCCTTGTCGATTTCTTCGCCGGGAGGGCGATGGGCGCCACCGATAACCCGCGGCGACGCAAGTGGCTTCTCGTCATTTCGCTCGTATGCAACCTCGGACTGCTCGGTTTCTTCAAGTATTTCGGTTTCTTCTCGGGCAGCATCAATGCATTCCTCGGATGGTTTGGTGAGCCGCCCTCGTTCCCGGGATGGAAGATCATCCTGCCGGTGGGTATCAGCTTCTATACGTTCCAGTCGATGAGCTACACAATCGATGTCTACAAGCGCGATGTGGCGCCGACCGGGGACGTGTGGGAATTTCTCACCTTCGTAGCGCTCTTCCCGCAGCTCGTCGCCGGGCCCATCGTACGCTACAGGGAAATATGCCGCACACTGCGGAATCTACCCCTGAAGCTGGAGCCGTCGAATCTCAATCTCGGGTTGTTCTTCTTCTGCTTCGGGCTTATAAAAAAGGTGCTCATCGCCGACAGGATCGCATACTACATCGACCCCTTGTTCGCGGATTACATCCACCTGTCATCGGGCGAAGCATGGCTGATGATGCTCGGTTACTCGATGCAGATATATTTCGATTTCTCCGGCTATTCGCTGATGGCGGTCGGCCTCGGCCATATGATGGGATTCCGGTTCCCTCAGAATTTCAACTCCCCGTATAAGGCGACGGATATC
>CAZSPL010000012.1:0-32735 GCA_964608735.1 uncultured Planctomycetota bacterium
TTTCGGCCACAAGCCACAATCTATGGGGAATGTGGCAGTTCATCGCCGATCCGGCGAGCGAATCGCTTGATGTCGTTCAGCTGCGCTCAACAGACTTGCACCTCAACGCGCTCCCCTTCCTCGAACCACCGGCGCTCGTTTATCTCAGCCTCGAAACGCTTCACATCAACGGCAATACGATTGATGCCGACATCGGCCTGCGGCACCCGTTCCTCGGACTGACCGAATTCTCCGGCTTCGACGTGTGCGGCATCCTCATCACAAACGGTTCGGTGACCGGATTCGCCGACCCCGCGCTGCGTATGGCAGGCGATGGCGATACTCGGCTGATGAATCCCGACGGATACACGCGGTGGTGGAATCCAGCGGAATTCCCGGTCAACAACGGCACGATTTTCGGTTACACCGACGGCCTGCTCGGCGCGCCCGATTCAGTCGGCGATTACAACTCCACGCTGAATGCATATAAATATTTCTGCAACGACCTCGACGATCCCGATGGTCCGCTTTCCGATGTGACGATCGACGGCCGCGGGCTGTTTTCGGCGGGACAGAAGAACGTCCGCCACTATACGATCGAGCTTGGCGGCGAGGGGCTGATATTCAACTACGCGGTCGATGCATCGTGGGTATTTCCCGGCGGCGACCCGCCATTTCAGGCGCCCGATGATTTCCCCCCGGCGGCGAACCGACCCGAAGCATGGCGCATAAGCATCACCGAAATCGAAAACACCCTCTTCAACGACGGCGATGAAAACGGCGGCGACCTGCGTCTGCTGGTCGATGTATATGACTGGTTCAACGCCGATGCGAATACGGTCCAAATAGAATCCCCCATGAATTTCCCTCCCGTCGAATCCTCTCTCCCAATCGGCGGCGGCTTGGGATATTCGACATATGAAATCGACATCACCGATGCCACACCGTCGCCGGACGAGATTGATCTCCTCGTAAGCGTCGTATCCGCGCAGGAGGATTTCGCCGGGTTCATCCCCGGCACTTACACCACCGCGTATTTCACCGGTTCAGCGGAAGTCAGCGACGAGCCTTATGTGTACCCATGCAAGAATATCCCGCTTCGTGACGATGCCGCCGCGGTCGATATCGCTATCGACCATACAAACGGCGACCTCCTCGTGCTCTACGAAGACAAGATGATTTACCGCCACCAGAAAATCGACGGCTGCTACGCCGAAGGTAGCCTCTACATCCCGGTCACCGACCATCTCACGCAGCTCATGTTCGCGCTCGACATGACACCGAGCCGCTACATCGTCATCGCATGCACCTATGTCACCCCCGAAACCCCCGGCGCATTCATCTACGACCCGGACGGGCAGTTCAACCAGTACTTCGGACAGGCTCCCCCCGCGCCGATGGAGGCATACGCCATGACCGACGGCTCATACATGAACGACCTCGGTTTCGTCAGGGGATATTTAGCGACATCCGGCTACCCGGTGCTCATCGTGCTTCGCGGAACGCTTATCGATTCGACATACGGCTTCGGCGGCGTCCATATCCTCTACATCTACGATGGCATCACCGACGGCATCGACCGGCTCTATTACGATTATATCAAGGCCGTCGAATCCGATGCCACCGGCAACTACCTGTGGTTCCTCGAAGACCCGGACTATTACGCCACGAGATGGGAACTCACAGAAGAAGGTTCATACGATAACCTGGATTACAGCGGGGCGTATTTCGGAACCGGCGCGCAGACCGATTCCGACGACGGTTGGTACGATGCGAAAGATATCACACGCGACAACCTGAACCGCTATTTCGTACTCGATGAACTTTCAACCGGGCAGGCGCGCGTAAAGGCGTGGTCGGTGAGCGGCACGGAGACGATGTCGCTGGGCGGATTCGGAAACGCAGCGACGATTTCCGGCGCTCCGCTGCGGATCGAGGGAAGCGATTACGACGGTGATATCGTCGTGCTGCATGGCGATACGCTCCCTGATATGATAAGCCTCTTCACCCCGTCCGAAATACCGGGGGGATAATTAATCCGTTAGACGTATCGCACCGAACGCGTCGGGGTCTTTCACGAGCACCGTACCCCGCGCCCATTCGGCGGCGCCTTTCCATCCCATCCCGTCGGAGTCGTTCATCGCGAGATTGAACCTGATGATATCACCGGCGTGCAATGCATCAATGCCGAATGCCTCGGCCGGGATGAATACACGATAGAACGTCTCCTGCATTATCCGTTCGACCCGCAATGGAAAATCGACCGTCCCGCCCGGCGGCTCCATGCGCGGCTCGCCGATGCGGTTGTGATTGCACCATGACGCAAGCCCCGACGATGTAAGCGCGAACGAATATTCCGCCGCGGTTTGCAACAGCGACCCGGAGCCGGTGAAATTCGGAGTCCTGAACGCCACCTGCAGGCAGTCGCCGCGCCATATATTCGCGCCCGAGTGCGGATTGTCGAGCACGTTGTCGCGCGCGCGGCAAGCGATGTACAGCCCTTCCGCCGACCATCCGACCCACGGTTCCACCCCGAGGTCGTCGACATCGTAGCCGCGTATGCCGCGCATATGCTCCTGCGTCAGCAGCCCGAGCGGCGTCAGCGATGATTCCCACGCGCCGTAGTCGTCGTCGATATTCAATCCGGATACCATCCGCACTTCGGCGAACAGCCCCGCCTTGAATATGACCGGCATTTCGAACGATCCCCCCGCCGCGTGCAGTTTCAATACCGCCGCGTATTCGCCCTCCTCGAGCCGGTTTACAGATGTGACCCCGAGCGTGAGACGCACCTTGCCTATGCCGCCCCCGCTGATTTCGCGGGATATTTCTTCGACCCGCCCTTCGAATGGAAGCTGCATCGACCACGACGGCTCATCGCTCACGAGCCTTTCGGATGTAATGTAGCCGACTTCGATAATGCATTTCTCGCCGGTAAGGATTTCGCGGCGTCCATCGAGCAGATATGCCGCGCCGCCGTCGATGCGCCATATATCAACCGGCTCGCTGAAGCGCGACATATCACCCGCCATAACCTTGATGAACGCGAAATAATTCCCCGGCACGACATCCGCGCCCGGCGTCAGCCCGAACCCGATTTCCCGCTCCTCGCCCGGGTCGAGCCATAGCGGGGAATCCTCGAATGAATCGACCCAATTCCACATCTCGAACGGACATATCAACTCGGCATGCACGGGGATGCGGTCGCGCGAGATGTTCTTCAGTATTGCCGACACTTCGAACGGCGTTCCCGGCTCGACGCCGAGCGTGTCGTCGACGAGCCTGATGTCGATGGGGAAATCATCGGGCGATGTCTCCCCGGTGGGGATGATATCGTAAATAACATTTCCGTGAATGTCTGTCATTTCAGCGCGGAGCCACCTGGTTGCATCCAGCTTCGATGCGGCTTCGAGCTGAATATGCACCGACTCGAATCCCGACGGCTCGAGCGACACATGTATTTCCGACGGCTCGCAAGTGATTCCATTGGGCGCGATGATTTTCACCGCCCCATCGAATACCTCATCAATAGCGGAGTTGCTGATGTCGATATCGACCGACGCCTTGTTCTTAGCATCGAAAATAATCTCGCGCTGCCTGAATAACAGCGACTGCGGACTGTTGCCGGTGGGGGGGTCGTGACGGTCGTGATACCAGCACGGCGAATAATGCGGCGGCGGCGGGTCGATGGGAAGCGCGAGGTCGATGTCCTGTAGTATGTCGGATGTCTTGAATTTCATGCCGAGCGTCTTCATCTCGAATGTCCCAAGCCCGGTATTAATGCCGTTCCCGGCGTCCCGCACTTCATTTTTATTCTTCTCAATCAAATCGGATTCATATGCAGCTTCGATTTCCGGGTTGAACGAGAGTTTGCATCGCGAGCTTTCGCCCCGGTCTTCGTATATGCGAATAATGCACTCGCCGGGCTTCGCGCCGGACTCTATCTGCTGTGAATAGTCGGGCGGGCAGGGGGCTTTGAGGCACGACATCTCCCATCCGTCGGCGGGTTTGGCGAGCATCGACCATTCCACGGGAAGCCCGCCATCGACAATTGCGCCGCAAACCGCCGCCGGGGGCCTGTTGAATTCAGCGGCCGTATCACCGAGCCCGGCGTCGCGCCAGTCGCCGTCGAACGACGTAAGCCTGAACTCATACCGATGGCTCCAGTGCTCGGTTTGCGCGATGCTGCCATCCGGGAGCCGCCGCTCAGGCGCGTGCATCCATCGGAATCCCGGCTCCGCGGCAATCGCGCGATACAGCGATACCGAGAATCTGCCGGTGCCGTCGGCGATGAAATCGATATTCCCGCGATTGAAAATTGCCGCCCCCCAGTCGGGATCGGAATCCATGCCGGGATGCACCTTCGATGACGTCGCCCTGATTCTCGCGTCCGACTTCACTTGCGCGATGGTGTCGCCGACTATCCTCACAACCTCGGCAACGTCGCCTGCGTTCACGAGCAGTATGGGGATGCCGTCATCGCCATCCATAAAGACAAGGTCACCGTCCGGATGCGAGCCGATATCTCCGGCGCGCTTGTTCAGTTTCGCATCGCCGATGATGATCCGGAAATCGGGCATGTTGCTGTCGAGGTTCCGATCGCCGTACGCCCGCTGATCATCGGGCAGAGCCGTGGAACTTATACCGCGTCCGAACAACGCTTTCACAAGATTGTCGACCGGCTCCCGTAAACCGGCATCCATGTCGGCCGGGTATACAACTTCCGCGACGCTGTGAGACCGGCTGATGATGCGGTCTTCGACCGGCACATCGATCCACAGTGGCGCGCCGAGTCCGCAGAACCGGTTGCATGAGAAGTTGTGCGGGAACTTATGCTCCGCCACATCCTCCCACCAACCGGTGCTCCTCCCGAGAACGAAGTTGCTCACTTCGCTGAACGGCATCGCGCCGTCGATGTCGAAATCGAAATCGAGAGTGAGCAATTCATCCATGCCTCGATATCCGCCGATCTCGCAGGCGATGTCGAGCGCGCATTCGCCCGTACCGAGCGTATATATCATCCGTCGAATACCCGCCCCGAAAGGCGCCTCGGCGATAATCGTCGCGGCGGTCTCATTCGCTATTTTATTCAGCGTCACCGGTGTATCCGATGTCGATTTGAATTTCCCGTTTGTATGAATAAGCCACGCCGGGCCTTCGCCCATGCCGGGGAACCGCGTATGCCCTGGGTATTCGCCGCGCGTCACGACCTCGGCGCCGAGTCCGCCCGGTTTGAGCAATTCACGCCTGTACTTTTTATCGTAGATGCTGGAAAGACATCCGCCCCGCGAGGCATCGACCGTGATCCGGAAGCGCTCATTCTCGATGGTGGCTTCATCACCGGGGATGACTTCCGCGATGTTCTCCTGTACCGCGCGACGCTTGAGCCAGTATGTCTTCCACCCGATAAGCGGCATTTCATCGGGCATGAATTTGATGATGCCGCCGTCGCCGATGCGCTCGCATTCGGTCGGCAATTCATTGCCTTCATAATCCACGACGACGTAATCCGCGTCCGCGGGCAGGGATACGATTTCCGCTTCGACCGTGCATCGCGCGTTGAACGGATGCGGGTTGAATACGACCACCGCGAGTTCCGCGCCGTAAGGGGCGTTTGACGAGTCGACATTCTCGATAAGCGCGTTGAGGCATTTATCGATGAGCTTCCCGCCTTCCGCCCATGCGACGCGCCACGACGAAAGCAGATGGAAATAAACTTCGCCCCCTTCGCTCCCGGTGATGGCATCGTGATGCGTGCCGAACATCAACTGCCGCCACGCCCGCGAGAAATCCGCATACGGATATTCCGCGCCGAAAATTCCGAGCGACGATGCCATTGTCTCCGCCGTGAGAAGCCGGTTCTCCGCGGCTCTCGCTGCCTGCTTGGTATCCTCGAATGTCAGGTTGCATCCGGATAGCACGGGATTAAGGTCGCGCGCTATCGGCGGGAGGTAGATATTTTTCGATTCAACTTCCGCCTCGACCGCTTGCGCGAATTCAGCGAATGTCGCAACCGATGCATCAATGCCGTCATATCGCTCATTGAATGCGCGGCATCGCTCGGCAAGCTCCGGAAGCGCCGGGGCGAAATCGCCGAGCAGGGGAAGGCATATGTTGCCCGTAGCGGACGATTGCCCGAGGTTAAGCATCGCATCGATAAGATGCGCGTTGAACTCGTCGGGGGTTCTGTCCTTCAGCCGCTTGTAGTAAAAATCATAATGCCCGGACATGTAGTGCGTGAGAATTTCCGAGCCGTCCGGACCCAGCCACCGATGCTCGCTCGGGATATTCTGCTCTTCCGTCCCAACGCCGAAATGATGAAACGCCGCGCGCGCATAGGATGCCCATGTCAGCCCGGCGTCATCGCAGAACTGCGCGAAGTTCGGGTCGTGCCCGAAGCAGTCGCATTGCCACGCGGTTGATTGTGGCGAGTTGTAGACCGATTCCATGTAGCGGCAGCCATAGAGGAAATTCTGCGCGTATGATTCCGGTCCGATGAGATTCGTCTGCGCCTCGCAATACATCCCGCCGAGAACCTGCAGCCGCCCGTCGGCGATAAGCTGCTCGATGAACGCCCGCTCCCCGGGGAATGCATCCCAATACGGCTTCAGATACGGCACCTGCTCGAGGACGAATTTATAATCGGCGTCTTCGCGACATGCCTTGAGATACGTCTCGATGAGCCCGAATGCCCCATCCCGCTCGGGCTTCATCCCACCGCCCGCGGCGAGGTAGTTAGACTGGGTGTTCCACCAGACCGGGTCGTAATGGAATCCGGCGATGAGGAATATCCGGCAGCTGCTTTCGCCGATTGCATCTCTTACCGGCGCTTCCTGCACGCGGTCCGATGTAATCGCCTTCGCGACGAGTTCCTCCTCCGGTGAAACCGTCCGGCCAAGCTCCACGAGAAATTTCTGCGAGCCTTTCTTCGGGTCGACATCAGGTATGGAGCCGAGTACCTCCCCGGCGGCGGATGTCACCTGTATCTCCATGCTTTCGGGGCTTATCGGTTCGATGGCGATATACACAACCGCTCCCCCGGTTTCGGTTACGGTTAGCGGGAGCAGGTAAGCGGTGAGGGATTCCATTGGTTCCTCCGTGATGCATGCGGCGAAATCCGATGCCGTGGCGGTTGCGGCGACGGCCATGCATGCTATCGCGAAACAGATGTAACGCATAACGCCTGATATTATAGGAAAATGCCGGCCCGATGCATAAATACGCCATTTGATATAGCCCTTAATTCTTCACCCTTTATACTGCCCTTTTGTGGAGCCCTTTTGTGGTGCGCTTTTGTGGTGCGGGCGTCCCGCCTGCATGGGATCGCGGGCTGCCAGCCCGCATGGTTCGAGGGTTGCAGACATCCATGCCGGCTGCCAGCCCGCGATCCCAGTTGAATTAACTAAACTACATACAGGCGGGACGCCCACACCACAACAAGGATGATTTGAGAGCTTAGATATGAATGAAATGAGTTATTTCAGCGACCGGTCTTCCGGGCCGTCGTATTCGTGGTCCATCGGATCGATTCGACGCATCGGCTTGTAGCGCGTGCGCTCCTCGTATACGTGCGCGATGATTCCCACCGTCCGCGCGATGAGGAAGAACGCGTTGGCGAGGAATACCGGCACTTCGAGCTCGCAAAGGCATGCCGCGATGGCCCCGTCGACATTCAGTGGGATTTCCTTGTCCCCCTTCGCGAGTTTTCTCTCGAACGCCAGCGCCATCTCGATATGCTTCCCCTTCACGCCCGCTTTATCCGCAAGCTCGAAAAGCCTGTCCTTGCGCGGGTCCTTTGTGTGAATCCGGTGCCCGTAGCCCGATATTCGAATTCCCGTCTCCTTGAATTCAGCGAGCATCTCGGCAGCGACTTCATCGGGCGACTTGCCGCTGTCCGCGCATCTCTTCACACCCGAGGCAAGTGTGCGCATGCATTCCTCCACCGCGCCGCCATGCGATTTGCTTATCGCCAGTAGGCCTCCCGCGAGGCAAGGTTCGAGCGACGCGCCGCCGGATGCGACCGTCAGCGCCGCTAGTACCGAGGGCGGTGTCGGGCCATGATCGATGCCGCTTACAAGGATCGAATCAACCAGGTCGCCGACTGCTTTCGATGGCATTTCTCCCATAAGCGTCAGCCAGACGACCTGCGCGAATGTCGCGTTGCCCATCAGCTCATCGATTCGGTACCCCCGTATGCGTATCTCATTCGGCTTGATTTTCGTAATCGCTGTTTTCCAGTGCAGGTCTCCCATCGTATCTCCTCCCGTTATTCATATTTGAATGAATCAGCCACTTTATCGAACATAACCGACAACTCGTCGAGCATCGCGGGCGACAAATACATCTCGATGCGCACCGACCATCCATTCAGCCCGATGACGCGCACGCGCTTGGTCCAGTTCGCTTCGGGATCGTTGTCGTTCAGGTAGAAGCCGGTGTATGGATAGCCGTCCACGGTCTCGCCGCTCACATCGCCGTTGCGCGTATAATCCCACTGTACGGCGAAATCTTCCTCCGCGGCACGCTCTCCCTCGGCAAGCGATGCATCCTCATCCATTCCCGCATGCTCTTCGGTGATGATGGTGATGATGGTCTCGAACCCGTAATTCAGAAATATCAGGTTGGTGAATTTATCGACCGCGAGAAAATCGGGCACCGTCAGCGTAAATCCGATCGCATCATCCTGTATGTCGGCCCAGTTGAAGCTTCCCGAGTCCCACAGTGCGTCGACGGGGAAATCATAGTAGATGTAATCTTCCTCGGTGATCCACTGCTGGTCGAAGTCGAATGTGTCGAGCATGATGTCGAGCAGGCCGCTGCGCGTATCGAACTGCTCCCCGGAGCAATATATCTCGAACCTGACCGCCGCCTTGGGAAGCGCGATGATGCGCACCCGCTTCAACCAGCGTGCTTCATCCTGGTCATCCACGGTGAAATCGATGTAACTGATCCCATCCACGATTTCACCGGACGATTCATTCGAGACGACATAATCATAGCCGGACATTTCGTCGATCGATTCCTGCTTCATCGCCGCGAGCATCGCGGCGGGATCATCGTCAAGCCTCGCTTCGGCATGCACGTCGATTATCGGCTCGTTGAGGAACGAGAAGCTGATGTATGACCATACATCATCGGGATTGAGCATCGACGGGTATTCCAGCCTGTAGCCGTACGCCGGGTTCGTGAATTCGATCATTTCGTACTTCCCCTCCTCCATAAGCTCGTCGAGGGTGGGGAAGTAGAGTGTGTCGGCGAATTTCTTCACCGCGTCGAGGTTCTTTTTATAATCGGATTTGCCGTCGCGGTAACACAGCGCGACACCGTTGGGCCCAAGATAGAGCCTGATGTAGCCGTTGATTTCATCGGAGCCTGAGGTCGCGACGTATTCCATGTCTTCATAATAAAGCCCGGCGCGCGTATCGCCGTTGCCGCTTTCCGATGTCTCCAGCGAATCGGTTGCGAAGTTCATCAGGCGCGTGATGATATCGAACGATGCCGGCGAGTCGTAGAAAAACTGGTAGGGCAGGTCGGATTCGATGGTGATAAGCCCGCCGGAGCCGAGCTTGAATCCCACGGATTCCGGCGATGACGCCTCGTCCCTTGATATCGCGGCAGGCACGCTTATGCGCCAGCCGTATTTCGTGTTGTGGTAGATATCGTTCCCCGTGAGGGTCGATGAATATGCCGAACCGGTTGCGAGAACCAGGAAAAGAATCGGCAGGATGATCCTTCTGAGCATGTGCAAATCTCCTCCGAATTTTTTCACGGGATAATTATAGCTTATTACGGCTCGCGTAAGGCGCAATTCATTTAGGGGAAATACAACCTATCCATCGATCGTATCGAGTGCGTTTACACTGATTGAACCGGTTGCGTAATATTCGAGCGTATCGTCGTCGAAATTGTCGTAGCCGTCGTCGGGCATATCCATGGCGATAACCATCGCCACCGACTTGCCGTCATCCTCGATCCACTCATAGATGAGCCCCGATGCATTGAAGCTGTCGGGCGTCTCAACCCTGAGGTACATCCTCACCATGAGCGCGTCATATGACGTGTTCCCGCCATAGGGCACCGTGACCTGCCCGACGCCGAGCACTTCGAAATCGTAGATGAACTGCGCGTAGCCCACGATGCCCACTTCGTCATGGACATCGGTATCGATGTTTATCGGGAACGGCGTCACTATCGGCGACGGGAATGCCACCGCGCCGAGGTCTTCCGGCTCATATATGCCCCACATCTTGAGCACGTTCTGCGCTACGTTATGCTCCTCCGCTTCATAGAACGCACCGGTGATGTCATATATCTGCTCGGAATATTTCAGGAAATGCGTCACGGCGGGATTATAGAAGCCCGATACCGCCGAGACTTCAGGGTCGTTCTTACCAACGATGGTTTTATTGATGAGCTGGTCCGGAAGTTCGAGCACCGTGAAATCCCAGGGCCCGTCGAGGTCGGAAATATCAATCGGAAGTTGCGAGAACAACATCTCCTCGGTCGCGTAATGATAATCTTTTCCGACCGTCTTGAACGCCTTGTCTTCCGGCAGGGTTATCTCAACGGGCGGCTTGATTATCGTAACGACGAGCGGCGAGTCGAGCGGGTCTTCCTCACCGCACAGGTCTATCACCTTGAAGCCGACGTAATAAATACCCGGGATGTCGTATTGATACACCGGGTCGGGGCCGAGGTCTTCGTAATTGCCGTCGCCGTCGAAATCCCACATGTATGCCGCGATATCGTCCGGTCCGTTCAAGTCGAGTGCGTTGGAATGGAACTGCACCTGCTCGCCGGTTTCATATATCCCGCCGCCCTCGACCCATGCATCCGCCTCAGGCGCCCAGTTGGGCATTATTATAAGGTCCGCGAGCTGGTACCCGACGAGGTCGAGGTATGGATGCGTGTTGATATCTTCAACCTCGACAAGCATTTTGTATATACCGGTATCGGACGTCGCGTTCTCGTTGGTGATGGTTATGTCGTATATCGCGGGGTCGTCCTGTGTCCCGTACTTGACCGCGTGAAGCTGCCCGTCGAACACAGCGGGACATTCGACACGCACATCCTGAATCGTATCGCCCCCCTGGTGGTCGCGTATGAAGAACCGGTATGTCCCTGTCGAATCAGGACATTCGTCGATGTAGTATCCGCTCATCGGCCCCACGACTGAAATCTCATACGCTTCGGCGCAGTTGGCCTTGAGCGGGAAATCGCCCGGGACGCTCGGCGGATTCGATGATGGCGCCGCCCAGGAGATGTCGACCGCATAGCCGAATGTGAGCGGCCCGCCGGAAAGAACGATGCGATATTTTTCCTTTATTACATCCCCTGCCGAAAAGTAATTCCTGTTTCCATAATTCGTCGAGAAATATTTGAATCCGTTCAGCGTCGATGTCAGCCCGGTTCCCGCCGCGTATTTGCCCTTGGAATATTCATGCAAATTTATCGGTTTCGTGCCGGGAGCGTATTCGACCGGGTTGAACAGCCGCGTAAAGCCGTCGGCATTCAGGAGCTCGGCATTGCCGTAATTCACCCAGCCGCTTGTCGTTAGCCCGGCGACGGGGAATTCGCAGCTTCCCGGGAACATCGCGATGCCGCGGACATCGAATCCCGTTAACCACGTGTTGCCGGGGAACGGGTGCCTCAACTCGATATTCACATCTATCATGTTCGGCGGCACCGGGTGTACCCCGAGGATCGAAATGCAGCTCACGCAGGGGCCGTCTTCCATGTATGTCCGCACGTTGAAATGCATGTCGGCGGTACGCAGCGCATGCGCCGTCACCTCGGTGTGGTCGTCGTTCACCGTCATAATCCAGAATCCGAGGAGAGAGTGCGATGAGCTCTCCATGCATCCCGCGCCTTCCGACGGCCCGGGTGTCACGGCTGATGTGTCGGATGTTCCCGAGCATCCGATAAAAATCGCGAGCAGTAAAACCGTTATCGCGTAACCGGCGAACCTTGCTGTTTGCCGACAATGCATCGTTGTCCTCCAACAATCCCGTCTCTTGCTGTACCCCTTATATAGATGCTCAAAAGGGTTATTCAAATGATGATTCCCTACCTCCGCCACACCTGCTTGGCCGCATAGCCGCTCTTTTTCAGTTCCGGGTCGAACAGCTCTATCGAATCGGGTACCGCGCGAATGAGTTTCATCGGCCTTGGAAGCTCCTCTGCGTCGGGGGACTCGCGCCCGATGTTCTCCCGGTATATGGCGTAGTATTCCTCGAATCGTTTCGCGTCGCCGGGGTCGACGACTTCAGCGCGCGCGGTGATCGTCAGGCCGCGTATGCGCCCGCGCACTATATCGATATCCCATACCGCCAGGGATACATTCTTGTTCAGCAAGACATCCCTTATTTTCCTTCCCCCTTCAGTCAGCATATAGAGGATGCCGGCCTCATCGACGGCGTATTCCATCGCGCGCGCTCTCGGCTTGTTGTCGAGCGCCGTGGCGAAAGCGCATATCTCGGCGCTCCCGAGGATATCCAGCGCCTCGCTGAAAACGTCGACCTGGCGCATCTCGCGATCGGATGTATCCGGTATTCGCAATGCATCCTCCTTATAACGCAATATGATATGCCCATCGGGGCTTCCGGGCAAGGTGCATCTGTCCTGCGGAATTTCCGGCTGTTTGGGAGTATAATGCACCGGCCATATGCTGTTCCGGGTGAGCGTGTAATGGAGAAATTCGACATCGAAACCGAAATCGATGCACTCGCCGCTGATACGACAAGCGGTTCACAGGCGATATGCCTGCGGGCGTCGGATATCGTGATCAAGGCCGTGGATTCACTTCCCGGGGATATGGATTCCCCCGAGCGACTGAAGTATATCCGGCGTTTGATGCGCGAAGTGGGGCATGCCAGGCCGTCGATGGCCGGGCTATACACCCTCGAAGCCGAGATCCTCAGGGCGCTCGATCATGCTTCCGATGAAAGCATCAACCCATCCGCACTGGTGACGAAGGCGGCGGCGGGTTTCCGAGGGAAGCTTCTCACATCGAATGACCGTATCGCATCGCACGCCCTCAACCTGCTTCCCGACAGGGCGTTCATCGCGACAACATCGCGCTCGGGCACCGTGCTTGCCGTGTTGAAAGCCGCGAGGGGAAACGGCAAACTGAGGCGGGTGCTTATATCCGAGTCGCGCCCGGCGAACGAGGGGATGCTCAGCACCGCGGAGTTTTCGGAGGCCGGCATCCCGGTTGTGTATACGTCCGATGCCGCGCTGCCGGGATTCATCGACCAGGCCGATGCGGTCGTCGTGGGCGGCGACGCATTCTGTCCCGCCGGTTTCGTCAACAAGGCCGGCACATATCCTCTCGCGCTTTCGGCGAACAGGCATGGCAAGCCCGTTATAGCGTGTATAGGAACCGAGAAGGTCGTGCCGTTCAATATACCGGAGCATTACCTGAGGGAAGAACCCACCGTGTTGTGGGACACATCGAGGCTGTCCGTACAGGTAATCAACCGGGTATTCGAATATACGCCGCTCGACCTGATAACACATCTCGTGACCGAGGACGGCGTGACATCGGGCGCCGATATCCCCGAAGTGTTCGCCAAACTCGAAATCAACCCGTATCTGCCGAACTGGTTGTAAGAATCGCCCCGCCCCGGCTACTTAGTGGGTATTTTCGAGTCATTGCCCCGGGTATTCGGCTCATATACAATAGTGATGGGAGAACGAATTGCTGCCCTTCAAGGATGAGAATCCATCGATATCATTCCCGACTGTCACGGTGACGCTTATCGCGATAAACATCCTCGCGTATCTCGTCTCTATCGCCAACGGCACGGACCGGTTTGTTCAAGTGCTTTTTGAATGGGGGGTCGTGCCGTCCAATCTCATGCACGGCGTTGCCGAGGTGCCGCAGCCCGTGCCATGGCTTACGCCGCTGACGAGCCTGTTCCTGCATGGCGGGATATTTCATCTGTTGTTCAATATGCTCTTCCTGTGGCTCTTCGGAGATAATGTCGAGGACCGTCTCGGCGGGTTCCGGTTTTTACTGTTCTATCTGCTGTGCGGGTTCTTCGCCGATTTCGCGCACATCATGTTGAACCAGTCGAGCCAGATGCCGGCAATCGGCGCGTCGGGCGCGATCGCGGGTGTAATGGGGGCTTACCTGGTGATGTATCCAGGGGCGCGTATCCGTACGCTGATTATCTTCTTCCCATTCGTGCGGGTCGTGCTTCTCCCGGCGGTTTTTTTCCTGCTCTTCTGGTTCGGCATGCAGATACTCAGCCAGTTGTTGAGCTGGGGCGCGGAGACCGATGTCGCGTTCGCGGCGCATATCGGCGGATTTGTACTCGGCATGTTCCTGCTTGCGTTCTTGAAGGTCGATGACAAGATAATACTTGGAAAAGGGAACAGCCGCGCGCCGGGTAACTGGGGCTGGTAATTCTCCCGCGTGAGTTCGGCCGGGACGGCGGCATGTGGAAACCGCCCCCGGTTCATGTATAATCCGTGGTGCCGGTATCGAGAAAAATCCTTGAATATTCCCGGAGGATTGAGTCGCAAATGGCAAAGGATTCAAAATCAGCAAAGAAGAATAAACAAACGCAAAAAGTTGAAGCCCCCCGGAAGGAAGGCGGGCTTTTCTGGCTGGCGGTTGTGATAATACTCGGGGTCCTGGCATTCGTATGGATTGTCAAGACCTACGGCCCCAAAGGCGGGGGCGTTCCCGATGACGCGCTGGTCCGGGTAGTGATCAGGGAGCAGTTCGACGCGGTCTTCGCCAAGGATCTCGACAAGTTCCTGAGTTATTATTCCACCGACTATGACAGCGGCATCCAGACATTCGATGAAAAAGCCGAGATGATACGGCAGGTGTTCGATACTGAATTCGTGGTGAGGGACTTCGTGCTCGAATTTCTCGACAGCGGCGAGGATAATACCGATGTGCATTTCGATGAATCGAGAGGTTTCGCATCGGTGGTTGTCTACACATACTGGAAACAACGTACGGGGGAGAGCATCACGCGCATACCGCTCATGCAGCTCAGCGCATTCCTGTTGAGGAAAGAAGGAGATGAATGGAAGATAATCTCCGATAATTCGCAGGGCCTGAACAAGAAGGAAGACGCCGACGCGTGGATGCGCTCATCGCATTTCAGGCAGTATACCGATCCCAAGACATTCGTCTGGCCCCCGCCGAGGACAACCGAGGCACCAGCGGTGCCGCAAGCCGGGAACGAGCCACAGTCCGAAACGGACACCGGCGAAACCCCGTCGGAAGCCGGCACGTCGGACGGATAACTATGTGGAGCTGTTAATCGACCATAAGGGAGGAAAAAGATGAAACGGATAATCACGCTCGCCATGCTCCTGACGTTCGTGCTCGCGTTCATGGGATGCACCGGCAGCGGCCCGACATTTGTCGTACGCCAATATATACGCAAATCCGCCGAGGGGGACATCGCCGGTGCCAAGAGCTACTGCACGGGAAAAGTGCTGGAATTCATCAATACGGGCGAGCAAATGGCAACCGCGGCGGGGATTTCGATGTCGGATTTCATGTCCCAGATGATGGGCGGACTCGACTGGAAAGATGTCAAGAGCAATTTCGATATTTCGCTGACGAGCAGAACCTCGTCCGAGGCTAAGGTCAAGGTCGTCGCGGAAACGGGAATGCCCGGTGGGGGGATGTCGATGAAAATCGAAGCGGATTATACGCTCATCAAAGTCGACGGCAAATGGAAAATAAGCGATATAGCACTCCCGATTATGGGGGGAAGCATTACCGATTTAATGTAGGACGGCAGGGCGGTATCAACATCGGCTTGATGGAGGGAAAAAATGAGCCGCTATGTTGCAAGCAGGTTCATACTGAAACACCTGATATTTCCGCAGGAAGTGCGTATCGAGGACTATCACGTCAGGACGAAGAAGCGGCTGTTCCCGCTCTTCTGGATTGTGAACGAGCAATCCATTTCCCTCTCGAAAGTCGCCAGCATCAAGTTACATAAGGGGCTTGTGTTCTCCGATGTAATCATCGAAAATTCAGGCGGCGACTACCCCATTAGAATAGAGGGACTATACAACAGTACAGCCCGGCGGTTCAGGGCCGACCTTGAGACATGCGAGAGAGAATTCGCGGAAAAATATTCTGAGATGGAACATTCACGCGATTGAAATACATGCGGTGAAGGGGAAGCGAAAACTGTTTAGACCCGTCATCCCCGGTTTCAGCCTAAATCCTTAAATCATTCTCACGCACGACTTCGGCGAGGAAGTCGAACGCCCCGGCGCCGTGGATGCGCATCGGCAGGTTGCGCTTGTAACTCTCGATCGCCCCGAGGGCGACCCCGAGCGCGTGGATCGATTCATCGCCGCTTACCGGCGGGCGGAGATCCTTCATCAGGCAGTTCACGAAGCAAATCAGCTCTTCCTTGAGCGGTTCGCTCTTGGTGACTTCCTGTGGCTGCACGCTTTCTTCATCGTAGAGGACGAGCGACTGGTCGATGAAATCAAGCTGGGCGTGCGCGCCTTCGAGCGATGCGAACAACTTCCTTACTTTTATATTCGACAGCCATGATGTTTCGATATGCCCGATGATGCCGTTCGCGAGGTTCAGCGAAAGCAGCGCGTGGTCTTCGAGATGGTGCAGGGTCGATGACGCGATGGCGTAGACTTCGCGCACCGGTTCACCCGAGAGGTAGGAGATGATGTCGATGTCGTGGCATCCGATGTCGAGGATGATGCCGGAATCGACGACCCTTACGGGGTACGGCGCGAGCCTGAGCGTGCTTATCCCGAGGAGCTTCCCGTAGCAGCCGCTTTCGATTATCTGGTTCAAGGCGGCGATGGCGGGATTGAACCGCTCGATATGCCCGACCATGAGCTTGAGCCCGCGTTGTTCGGCTTCGTAGAATATCATCTGGGCGTTATGGACGGTATCCGCGATGGGTTTCTCGATGAGCACATTGACTCCCGCTTCGATAGCCGCTATGGCGACTTCCCTGTGGAGATATGTCGGCACCACGACGCTCACGCCGTCGAGTCGCTGCGCGAGCAGTTCGCGGTAGTCGGTATACGGGGTAGTGCGATAGGAGCCCGCGATTTCCGCGGCGCGCTTCTTGTCGGTATCGCATATGCCGACGAGGTCCACGTTGCCGAGTTCGGAATAGATGCGAGCGTGATTGCGGCCCATAGAGCCGACGCCGATTACGCCAAGTCGCATGTCATCTCTCCTCTGCTGAAAATAAAGGCGGTCAATTTTCGTCCTTAATCAAATTTAATATCCATTTTCGCCGTATGCATTGTTCTATATATGATCCGTATCCATTCTCCATCAGATCGCCCCGACCTCCCTGGCCATATGCACGGTGCTCTTCAGCGCCCCGTTGGCATAGCCGCTGTCGGTGACGTGGTGAAGGCCGTTCTGTCGCGACGAGGGGCTTATCCCGCGGTGGGTCCCGTCGAAAAATTCGAGCAGGTGGATTATCTCGGGCGACGAATTGATCTCGCTGCGGATGCGTTCGAGCCCCTGCGTGTAGTTCAGCCCGGAGCGGAAGAGGAATTTGAACGCCCGCTTGATATCCTCGCGCACTTCCTCGCTCACGCCGTGGCGCTTGAGCCCCACCTTGTTGACCCCATAAACCCGCGCGGGAGGATATCCGAAGGTTATCATGTACGGCGGGGCGTCTTTCATGAGTCCCGACGCGCCGCCTATCATGGCCATGCACCCGACGCGCACGTACTGGTGCAATGCGGCCATCCCGCCGATTACCGCATGGTCCTCGATGACCACATGCCCCCCGAGGGTGGCGAGATTGGCGAGCACGACCTTCTTGCCGAGCTGGCATTCGTGGGCGATATGGACATTGGTCATGAGCATGCATCCCGCGCCGATGCGGGTCATGCCGTTCTCACCGGTCGCGCGGTTGATGGTGACGTATTCCCTGATGATTGTCCCCTCTCCGATATGAACGCCTGTCGGCGAGCCCGTATATTTGAGATCCTGGGGTTCGGTGCCGATAACCGCGCCCGCTGAAACACGGACGTTCGCTTCGAGCACGGTCCCGGTATCGATTACGACATGCGGCCCGATGCGGCATCCCTGGCCGATCCTGGTGCCGCCCGCGATTACCGCGCCCGGTCCGATTTCGACATCCTCGCCAATCTCGGCGTTCCTGTCAACGGTTGCCGTGGGATGAATTTTCATCATAAACTCCTTCAATATCGACCGTCATTCGCCGCTCCCCTTTTCGTCTATTAAGCGTTCGAATTTCTTGATAAGCTCCGGCAGACGGTTGCATGCGGCTTCGACCATAAGCTGCCTTCGATGTTCCCTCGCGGGATATCCGCTGACCACCTGCCCGTCATAAACGGCGTGCGTGACCCCCGCCTGCGCGCCCGCCATCGCCCTGTTGCCGATATTCACAGCCGGGGCGACCCCCACCTGTCCGGCGAAAAGGGCATCGTCGCCGACACTCGCTCCGCCCGCGAATCCGCACTGCGCGGCGATACGCACCCTCCTGCCGATCCTGACGTTATGCCCGACCTGCACGAGGTTGTCTATCTTCGTCATGTCGCCGATAAGCGTGGCATCGAGTGCCGCGCGGTCTATCGAGCAATTGGCGCCTATCTCGACATCGTTCCCGATGAGAACCGTCCCCACCTGCGGGACTTTCAATATCTCCTCACCGTCGGCGACGAACCCGAAGCCATCCGACCCTATAACCGTACCCGCCCCGATGATGCACCGGTCGCCTATCTGCACACCGTGGAGGATTTTCACGCCGGGATGCAGCAGGCATTCCTCGCCGATGCGAACATCTTCGCCGATGTATGCCTGTGCCGATATGCGGGTCCCGGCGCCGATTACCGCGCCCGGTTCGATGACGCATCCGGGGCCGATATGCGACGGCTCGCCGATTACGGCATCGGTGGCGATTACCGCCGATGCATGACGGAAATCATCTTCGACGCGCGCCGCCGGATGGAAAAATTGCATCAGTCTCACGAACGCCAGCCGTGGATTCTTGACCACGATCTGCCCCGTGCCGTCGAGTCCGTCAATAAGCCGTGGCACGATAAGCCCCGACGGCCTCGGCTCCGCCGCCGGGTCGAAGCGCCCGAGGCGTTCCACGAATGCGACCGCGCCCGGATGCGGCACGTCGAGCGAGCAGAAACCGTACACCGTGGCATCCGGCCCGTGAAGCTCACCGCCGACGAGCTTCGCCGCTTTGGATAATCTTATGTCCCTTCCTTCGGTCATCTAATACAACTCTATCCGCCTGTAATCTTCTTCACTCTCTCGTAATCTTTCGCGAAATCGTTCTCCAGCCCCGTCACTTCTTCGTCGATTTCAATTCCCCCGCAGCGTTTGACAAGGGGCGTGAATCCCGATTCCTCGACCGCCGCATCGACAGCCGCTTTCACACGTGATGCGTAACCGTCGGCGAGTTTCACCAGGTTTTCATCAAGCCACGCGACGACATCCTTCTGGTCATCCCCTATCGACGCCTTCTTCGCGACCACCAGGCTTTCCTTTGACAGCGTGAAGCGGCTGCGCTCGGCGGCGAGGCGGTCGGTGAGAACATCGAGCTCTTTTCTCCAAAATTCCTTCTTCATTTCGTTGAGCTCGCTGGAGTTGAGCTTGTGGTAACTGACGATGTCCCTTCCGAGGACGTATTCCATGCTCTCACCGAGCCTGATGTTGTCCTCTGACGGCCCCGCCCGCTCGATATATTGCAGGTAGGCATCGAGCAACTCATCCTCGAGGGCTTCATAACCAGCATCGGCGACGCGTCTCAGCTCGCCCGCCGATTCTTCGAGCAGCGTCGATGCCGCGGTGGGGAATCCCGCGTCGATATCCGCTTGTTCCCGCGCGCGCGCGACTTCCGATGCCGCGGCGGTGAACAGCTCTGAAAGCTCCCTCGCGAAATCGGATGCATTGAACGGCGGTGTCGTGAGCGCCGAAGTGCCCATCGCACCGGGCATTTCGAGCGGCGCGGGGGTGGATGCATCCGACGATGCCGCATCCCATGGCGGACGCGCGGTCTCGCGTGCATCACCGCTGGAACATCCGGCGGCCATCGCGATGACGAGTAAAAGCAGAGGGATATTTCGATATTTGAATGTCACTACTTCCCTTTAAGCTCGCTGATAACGGCGGGCGTAAGGTCGAGGCCGCCGTATAGAACCACCTGTGCGTCAAGTATGGCTTCGATACCGGCTTCGTCGCCCACCTTCTTGACCGCGGCTATCACGTCATTGGTCAGCGGGTCGAACAGCTCGGCATACTTGTTGGCCACGTTCGTATCGATTTCACGCCTGAGGTCGACTATCGCATCCTTGTCGTCATCGGTCAGCACGGTCTTGTTGCGATAGACATCGAGCCTCGCATTCTGCTGGGTCTTGTATGCGTCGAAATCCGTCATCTTGCTTTCATAGGACGGATGAGCCGTCACGGCTTTCTCGAGGTCTATGATCCCCACCGTACTTCCCGCCGCCCGGGCGATACCGGGAGCTACGACCGCGGTGATAATGATTGCGACCATGAAGCCCATCGCGAATTTCCAGTTGTCCTTCATCTCTGCATCACTCCAATTGTTATTTCCGTCGTATCACGCTTCTTCCATTCATATCATTTACAGCCTGAATGTCGTCCTGAACCAGTAATCGCCGTCTCCCGTGCCGTACAGCCCGCCCGAGAAATACTGGTGGAAGCGGTACAGAAGCCCGAACTGGCTGCGGTCGTTCTCGGCGAATATCTCCGCTTCGGCGAAGATGTTGTCGCCGAGCTTCTGGGACACGAAAAACTTCGAATCCCTCGCCTCGATATCATATCCTCCCGCGAAGAAACTGCCTTCCCGCGGACGCCATCCCAAAAGCGCGTCCGGTTCGAGTGTCATGTCGTTGGTGTAGAGGTTCAGCACGACCATGATCTCGATTTCCGGCGCGAAGAAATATCCCACGCGTCCTTCAACTTCGCTCGAATCCGCATCCTCGAGGCCGAAGTCGATATACCCGCGAAGGTTGACATCGTATATCCTCGATCGCACTTCGCACATGGCGATAAGCGAATTATCCTCATCATCGAAATCGAACCGCACATTGGCTTTCGCGTCGAAGAACCGCGCGTCCGGGTCAGTCTCCACGAGTGTCGCGAAATGCGCGCCGATGCCGTCAAGGTTCGCCATCACGAGCGCTTTCGGCATGCCGACCACGATTTCCGAGCGCGATGTTATCGCGTCCCTCAATTCATCGAGTACCACATTCGGCACCGTATCGCCCGACATCCTCACCCGGAGCCGTTGTATGGGATTAGACGGCGCGTCGAGGGCGATATTCACGATCGATATCGCGCCCGGCTCGACGTCGATTACCGGCGTGTAATCGGGGAACGCCGCGCCGATGATCGTCGTGTCACTGGTATACGGGGCGATTGCATTGAGTATGAAACTCTCATCGGTTACGACCAGCGGAATGCTGACGAGGTATTGAGCGTAATATGCTTCCGCCTTGCCGCGTACCGATTCGAGCGCCCTGGTGAGAATGGGATCCCAGAAGCTCGATGCATAGCCGGGAAGAATGTCGAGTGCCACGCCGGTGCAAACCGGGCCAGGCTCGCCGGATATCCCTCCCGCGGGAATGATTTTAATTTTCACGCTGGTCTCGATGCCGGCTTCGAGTGCGACTTCGCTCACCGTGAAGCCTTTCGGTTCGAGCACGACATTCAGTCCCTCGCGGATAGCGTCGCCGACTTCGCCGGCATGGCGGTTCAGCGAGTTGATGCTGTGAGTCTGACGCTTGAGAAGGACATCGTCGAGGGTGGCGAATATGACCGCATGCAGGTCTTCCATTATGGGTTCGGGGAAATCCACGCTCGCTGTTAAATCGAGCCGGACGCCCATGACCGTGCTCTCTTCTGGATCGGCGGCAAACGCGCCCTGCGCGAGATACGCGAGCATCGCGGCGATTAAAAGTATTTTCAATGCATTGTTCAAATCAGTTGTCAGCCATAAAGTTCGTGACAGCCGTCACGCTTAAAAAAGCTGCCCGAATCCGAAAACGAACTGCCCTTCGCTGTTGGTCAGGTCGAAACCGTATTCCAGCCTGATGGGAGCGACGCCGAAGAAAGGAATGTGGTAGCGGATTCCTCCGCCCACGCAGTTTATCAGGTTGCCGAAATCGAGCGACTGGCCCGGCGGCGACGCCGTGCCGGTGTCGAAGAACACCGCGGCCGAGAGGTTCGACATTATCGGGAACCTGTATTCCGCATTGAACAGAACTGCTTTGTCGCCCGTCTGCGCGGCTATCTTGCTGCCCCTGAGGCTGTATGCCCCGCCGACCTCAAAGCGGTCCATCAAACCGAGGTCGCCGGTCGAGCCCCCGCCGAGGATGCGGAACGCGACCACATGATTGCCCCTGAACTTCTCGGGCGCGAAGCTGAAATCGTTCACGTTCTCCTGTTTGTTCAGCAGGAAATACCGTGAGAACTCAGCCTCGTATTTTATGGCGTCGAAATCGCCCCCGAGTACTCCGCCGAAGAGAGTCGTGGTCAACGAAGCCTTGCTTCCTCTCGAAGGGTCGAATACGAAATCACGCGTATCGCGCGTAAGCTTCGCGCTTAATGCGTTGGATGTGCCGTCGATAAGCCCGCGGCGGGCGAATTCGCTGATATCCTGCAGCGGCGGGCCTTCCTTCACTTCGATATCGCCGGTCAGAAATCGCAAGTTGAGGTTCAGCGACAGGTCCTTCCCTATACGACGGATGATGCCCGCGGAGCCGCCTGTACGGTTCGTGGTGTATAGCGTGAATATTTCGGTGTCGTCGGGAAGCCTCTCACGGCTCGTGGAGTTCTGCGTGTAGCCCTCGATCGAGAATGTCGTGTTTTTATTGTCGATGCGGGGATTCGTGAAGCTCAACAAATAATCCGGGTCCGGGCCTCCGAGCTGCGCGTTGGCCGTCAGCTTCTGGCCGCGTCCCCTGAAGTTGATCTCGCTGTATGAGATGGTTGCAAGGAAACCGTCCTCGGTTGAATAACCGGCGCCGAACCCGACCTGCCCTGTGCGGGATTCCTCGACGACGATGATGAGCTTGACTTCCCTGTCCTCGGTAAGGTCGAACTTCACTTCGAGATTCTGGAAGAGCTGAAGGTTGTAGACATCCTGCAGGTTTTCCCTCAGCGTGTTGGCGTTGAACACGTCTCCCGGGTGGAGATCGATTTCCCTCAGGACGACATAATCCTTCGTCTTGTTGAGCCCTTCGACTTCGACCGACGCGATGATCCCTTCGTGGATGACTACCCGCACAAAGCCGTCGTCGCCGACTTCGGCCGATGTCAGGCTCGCGGCGGTGTAGCCTTCCTCGCGGTAGAGCCGTTCGATCGCCTGGTACCCGTCGGATAGATTGTTGTTGTTGATGATTTCCCCGACGGGTTGTCTGAATTTGGAGTAGAATGCGGCGCTGAGTTCCTCGGGCGTATGCAGCGGTACGCCGACGACCTCCGCCTCGAACCCGGCATATGGGGGATTCTCTTCGACGATGATAACGATCTTAACCCCGCCTTCGAGGGGCTCCTTGATCTGGGTCGGGGTCGAGCGGAAATAGCCCAGATCCTCGATCGCCTTGAGGTCGTCGAAGAGCACCGCCGCGCTGAATGGTTCGCCGGAGCGTCCTTTCATTACCGAAAGGATTTCGCGGTCGCTGACGGTTTCATTCCCCCTGATCTCGATAGCCTTGATGATAAGGCCGGTTCCCGACGAATCGGCTTCTCCCGCCGCGAGCGCGCTTGCGGGGAACGCAAGAATCATCAGGGCGGCGATGAGCGTTAGGAATGCTTCTACTTTAATTCTCAATTTCTGCGTCACCTTGGTTCCTTGCCTCAGTTACATCGTAGTTACTCACACTTCCACCCTCTCATAATCGCAAATGCCAAAAAAGCCGCATATAGCGACCGGCCCCCGATTTGCATCGGGTTATCCGGCCCTGTATGTCTCGACAAAGGCCCGCTTTCAATCGGTCGCGGGCGGTTATTACTAACGGCTCAGGTTTTCCCTGGCCGAGCGAATCACATCCATGCCCAGATCGAAAATATCGATCGGTTCATCGACGGCGACAGGCGCATCCTCCGATGCCGGCACCGGCTCAACCGGTTCCGGGACAACTTCCGGCGGCGCGACGGCAGGTTCTTCATGCGATACAGGTATCGCCCTTACTATCGGACGCGGCGCGGGAGGCGTGGTCATAATTTCCGCGGGTTCCTCGACCGGCGACATCGCCATGAGCTCGCCGTCGGGCGATTGCCGCTCAACGGTCCTCACGATGGCATTGCCGGGGGAGAGGTTCATCTTCGGCGCGAAAGCCGGGGGCGCGTTGCCCTCGCCTATCGTCACGCCGAGCATAAAAACCCCAAGGAACACGAAAGGCGCGATGAGCATCGCGAATTTGCGCAGGTTGACCGACGGCAGATGCACGCGTCGATACCGCTTCTCCACGTGCGGCGTGGGTATCAGCGATGCCATGAGATTCGTCGCATCGGCTTTTGCCAATGCGAGCTTCGCCACGGCATCAATCTTGTCGCCGCGACGAATAGCATCTTCCGCCTTGTTCAACCAGTCCCTTACATACTTGACCTTGACGTTAAGGTCGTCCAGCCCTTTGGACTCGTAATCCATTTGCTACCTCCTCGGGAGCGCGCCGCCTTGATCAACCTACGGAAAACTCCCGTCAACCATTATTAACATCCCGGCACGGACGGGCTATTTTGACTGAATTTCCCAAAATTTCCCAAAAATTTTGGGACTTTTTTTCCAAAAGGACCAAATTGTCCCAAAAATTGCCCTTAAGTTATACAATCAGATTTAATCCTCCGCGCGCGGGTTTTCAAAAAATGCGGTGCGCTCGAATAATCACCCGTTCAGGCTTGCTACCGATTGTCAAAAGGAGCATTATGAGCTAACATCTCATTCGGCTTTGACCGGCTTTGCGGCAATGATGTCGCGATGATTCCATAATTGATTGATATACGCAGGGCCGGTGTATACAGGCGTTTAAAGAAGGTTTCCGTATAGGAGGTTATCATGTTCAAATTTTTTCCGCACATGATTGTCCTGGTGCTTCTTCTGATGACCGGCGTATCCGCGGGCGCGCAGGGAGATGATGCATCACCCCGCCTGGCTTATGTCGCATACTTCGACGGCGGATTCCGCATCTACGATGTATCCGACCCGTCCAGCCCCGTCGATATCGGCGGCTACAACACTCCGCGTCTCCAGGCGCTGGATATCAAGGTCCGCGACAACTATGCCTATGTTGCCGACGGCTACGGCGGCCTTCAGATATACGATATATCCAACACCGCGAAGATAGAGCTGACGAAATCGTTCAAGCGTCCATGCGATGCACGGGCGGTAAGCCTGATGGATAACTGCGCACTCGTCGCGGCGAATAACTCGATACAGATTTTCAACATCTCCGACCCGGCGAATGCATACTGGATAACGACATATGAGATCGATGTCGAGTATGACCAGCATATCGAGGGCGTCGATGGATATGCGTATGTCGCGTGCGGAGTGAACGGGTTGAAGATACTCGACGTGAGTGACCCGGGTGATACGCATATTGTCGGAGAGATAAAAGCGCACGGGATGGATCGCGGCATCGAGGCGGTGGGTGACCTTGTCTACGTAGCCGAGGGCTCCGCCGGGCTTCAGATCATCGATGTGAGCGACAAGTCGAATCCCGAGAGGATCGGCGCGGGAATCCGCACCGGCGATGCCGCATGGAGCGTTTATGTCGACGGCAACACCGCCTATGTCGCCGACAGGAACGACGGTCTTCACATAATCGATATCAGCGCCCCGGACCAGTTGAGCGAGATCGGATTCTACAAGATTCACCGCGGCAAGGCATCGGTGGTTGAGGTCAGCGGCGGATATGCATTCGTCGCGGCGGTCAACGGCGACCTGCAGGTTATCGATGTTTCCGACCCGGCGAATCCGGTGCTTGTTTCATGGATCGAAACACGCGGTACGGCGAGAAGCGTTGTCGTCACGAGTTGAATGAATTTATACTGGAAGAATGTCAACCCGTCCTCGCGACGGGTTTTCTTTAGATAACTTACAGGTGTGATGAATTTGGAAATTTGTTAGTGCAGCTTAACAGTTAATATCATAAAAATATTCACAACTAATATCCATTAGCATTAATTAGTATATTCAGGCTGGCGGACTGAAACAAATTATAAGTTTTTTAACATTTTTAATAGCAATTACTGATATTAATATGGTATAGAATATCAGTATAGTATTTTGAGAGGTGGAAAGAATGGCTGCAAGGAATACTCTTCCTCGTTTATTCCTGCTCGTATCCTTCATAGTAATTTTACTCACAAGCTGTTCCTCAAGTTCCAACCAGATAACATCACCGGCATCATCGAATGACCCGGTGCAAGCGGCCGTATCGCTTGACGGCGGCATGAGAATCCCGCTGGGATTTTACTCATGCATCGCGGACCCGTCAGCGGGCACGCTCGATATCCTTCCCAACCGCATGCCCGAAATGCATGTGAATATCGTTTATTACCTCCAGTTGAGCGGGAATCTCGTTACCCTTGAGAGCGCCCCGCAGTTCAGCGACGGGGGTAAAACGCTCGATGTGGATGTCGGCATCACGCATCCGATGGTCAAACAGTACTACACCGGGTTCGATTTCCGGATGATCCTCATCACGGAGGGAAACGTCGCGGGCTGGTCCGACGCGGGCGTAAAGGTGGCGGGCTTCAACCAGACGCGGCTTGTGAATGCCGACGGGCATACGCGGTGGTGGAATCCGGCGGAATTCAACGGTAGCGGCATCTATGGATATACCGAAGGCGGCCTCGGTCATACATTGAATCCCGCCAGCGTCGCCACCGTGAACGGGTTCAAGTATTTCGCGGATGACCTCTCCGCCAATGAAAGCCTGTCGGACCTCAACACCGTGACCCGCGGAGTGTCATCACCCGGCGCGAAGAACATCCGCCATATGAAGATTTCGCTTCTCGGCGGATTTAAATTCAATTACGCCGTCGATGCAAGCTGGGCTGTGCCGACGGTGAATCCCCCGACATCGCTCGACGATTTCCCGCCCAATGCCAACCAGCCGGAGGCGTATTTCATCGACGTCAACGAACTTGTCAATTCGCTCTGGTACGTCGACGCTTCACACAGGGGCGGAAACCTTTGCCTGAGGGTGAGGGCATACGACTGGCAGGGCGCGTCGTCCATGTCGTGGGGCTATCTTGAGATCCCGGCTCTTGGCGTGGCGACGACGATGTCCGTACGGGAAACGGGCGACAATTATAAGGACTTCGCGTTCGACCTTCCAGGCGCGGTGGTTCCCGGGGCCGGGCCATACTATGCATTGCTCACGTTTTACTGCGGCGACGGAACATACCAGCCCGGGCAGACCGGGGTCGATCTTCCGCTGTATGCATATATGCTTCATACGATAGGTGTATCGGGGGTGGAGCCTCCCTTGAACGAGCCTCCTTATTCCTGCGCCGGGATGTTCGGCGACCCGCCGTACTATGCCGGCACGCTCTATCAATTCACCGGCCTGTGCTCCTATGACAACGACGGTGAAATCGTGGAGCTTCAATGGGATTTCGATTACAACGGAAGCACATTCGACACCGAGGCATACGGCTGGGCCGCGGAGCATACGTTCGATGTCGGGACATACGATATCGCCCTGAAGTGCATGGACGACTTCGGCGAAACATCGCTCTCGGAGCCCATCCATGCGACTTTCGTCGACCCGTCGGGCAATAATCCGCCGGCCATCGATTCAATCGTCAAGAGCAGGACGACGACCAAGGTCGGCGCATACGAGGAGCGAGTTACGCTCACCGTTACGGCCCACGACCCGGATGTCGGCGACTCGATTTCATACCTGTGGTCGGCTCCATCGGGAAGTTTCAACTTCGATAACAAGGCGTCGGTTGAATGGACGGCCCCCGCCACAGCGGGGCATGTTTATATAACTGTCAAAGTAACCGACAATCATGGCGCGTTCGACGAGGATTCAGATACCATGATACGGGTCACGCAGTTTCCCACGGGTGCATATCCATCGGGATTCAACCTCTCGAAACCCGCGCCGGGATGGACACTCCCGCGATTCCCGGACCACCAGTCGGTGAGCTTGTCCAGCGTCTCCCCCGGCAACGTTGTATATCTCGTTTTCTGGATGACGACCTGCAGCGTGTGCAGGGGGGAAATGCCCCTGCTCGCGGATGTATACGATGACTACACCGGGCAGGACCTCGTCTTTTATCTCATCGGGATGGACCCGTCGTGGGACACGGTTCTGACATTTTACAACAACAACCCGTCCTGGAAAGCCACCGAATGGCTCCACGACCCGTACCCGCCGTCGAGCGCATACGTGCCGATACTCAATCTCATCGGCGGTACCGCGGGAGTACCGAACCATTTCATAATCGACAGGGACGGCAATGTGCGGGCGTCAAAGAAGGGCGGAATATACACCAAGACGGAGCTTACAACAGTGTTCAATGAACTGCTGTAGTTCCAGCAAGCCTTGTCAACGAAATTCATAAACCCGCGGGAACGCGGGTTTTTTCTTACCGGCCACTCGGGGGTCTTGACATTCGCGGCGGCCGGACGATTAATTGATACATGCTCCCAGGGGGGGCTTTCCGTAATGAGCGTGACCGCAAACCAGGAGGTTTTCCCAGATGACTCGCTTAAGAATTCTCCCTCTCATGATTGCCCTGTGCCTGTGTTTTATCTTAATGATAGCTGTTCCCGCAAGTTCGGGCATTCCGCAGCAGCAGCAATACTCGGGAATTGAGTGCAATCCGGACGGCAACAACCAATCCGCGAGCGCCACGCTCGCACCGAAGCGCGTCAACGTATTCAACTCCGTGTGTGCCGACGACCCGTTCGACTGGTATTGCATCCCATTGCCGGGAGTCGACTCGTGGGACGGCGAGATTGTAGTCGGCGCCGACGGCCCCGGCCTCGCGGTACGGCTTTACATCGATACCGGCTCCGGGCCGCAGATGATAAAGGAAGCCAGTCCCATCGCGCAGCAACCGGGCGACACGGTATATTACTCGCTGACATGGGACATACTTGAGCTTGCTTCGAGCATGGGATACGATGCAGCGCCGGCGGGAACCTATTTCATCAGGATCACATACTATTCCAATTACGCTGGCGAGCATCCGTATTACCTTTACACGTACTTCATCCCCTGCGCTTATGACGCCGCGTCCAATACAACCACCGAGACCGCGATGCAGCTTCCCCCGGGAAAAAGCTTCAGCGGGCACCTCAACGTGACGGATAAATCGAACTGGTTTAAATTCAACATCGCCCAGGGACAATCGGGCACCGGCCTTATCTTTTGCGAGCATATGAATTCCGCCGCCTACGAAACGCACGATTCATACTCCCGCATATCGATGTCGGTATATAACTCGAACATGATCGAGCTCGCGCGGCAGGACCTTACCGTGGGTATGACGGGTGACATCGATTCGATGAACATCACTCCCCTTGCGCCCGACACATACTACATCGAGATGTGGTGTACTTCTACGACTCCGAGCACTCATTGGGAAGCATATTACACCGTATTCAACCACGCACTCGCGCCGGATACCGGCGACTGGGCTCCCGATTCCAACAACGATATTGCATCCGCGGTACCCATAACCGAAGCGACGCCGGTGTCGGGCTCGCTCTATTCCCCGCGCGACCTTATGGACTACTACAGCTTCACAACGCAGCACTATTTCCTCGGCGACGTCATCATCCAGCCCGAGATTGCAATGATGGACTTGAACTGCGGCCTGCAGGATAAAGATGGGGGTTATTACTCCTTTGAATACTTGCCGGGCAGGGGATTCACCGCGAGTATTTTCGCCTATTAAAAAACGACCGGCTACCTGCGCTTCCTCGACTCCTATAAAGTCACAAGCCCGGTTACATATACAGCTACATTCTATGAACACGGCATGCCCATGACTGGGCCGATAGGACATTCGACGAAGGAAACCGCGATGGACCTCGAACCGGGCGACTTCCAGACGTATTACGTAATCGGCAAGGATGTCAGTATAGATTTCGAGCCTGGGATACAGGATGTATTCTTCCTGAAAGTCGGCGTACCGGAGGGCGGGCAGCTCGTCGGATTCTATGAATTCAAGGGCTCCCGAAGCGATTACGAAGTCGCCCTCGGCGGGATCAAGCCGGACGGCAGCGTCGCATGGGCCCCCGCCGTACAGGCCAATGCGAAGGGCAGGGTGTATATCGACCTGAACTATGATTTCGATGCCGAGGCGGGGAGTTATATGATACGGGTAAAGATGCTGCCCTCATCCGCCGGACGTATGCGGGTCCTGCTCTGCAACGATTCGCGCATCGCGGTACGCGTGAACGACGGTGATACGATGGACGATCCGGGCGACTTGACGATTTACTCGGATAACGGCGTCTACCACAGGTTCGGCGATGTGAGTCCCGAGGACTGGGAAGATTATTATTACTTCGACTCCGGGGATTTCGAACTCGCGGATGGCCCGAAGCAGTTCCTGAGGCTAAAGGGGGCATACGCCGGGATGAAGATGTACTTATTCAGGCAGGATCCGGCGGGCACCATCGGCACGGCGGAAATCACCGAACCCGGCGGATATGCCACTATCGACCTCGACGGAATCATCGTGCCGAACAAGAGATACCTCCTGGCAATCGCCCGCGCGCAGAACGTGGATGAGATACAGGTCTACGACCTCGAACTTCGCGATGACTTCTATGTGATGCGACCGCCGGATGGCATATTCAAGATGGAGAAAATGAAGCTGCCCATTAAGAAGCTTAAGGTGAAGGTAAAGGATTGATTAAAAGGCTGCCGGTCGCTCCAAGGGCAGTATTAAAATATTTATTTTAATCGCAATGCGATATTGACACAGCCAAAGGCTTGGTGTATATAGCTATTGTAGCATCAGGGAGGTAGGTTTATGAAAACACCGGCGATTGGTTCAGGCTGTAAGCGGAGAGGGGTATTTTTACGCTTGCTTGTCCTCGCGGCGGTTATGCTTCCTCTCATTATCGGTTGTTCCAGTGGGAAGAATAATCCGATAGATCCCGCTCAAGATGTGTCGGCGGAGCCGGGGGATACGTCGTATCAAGGTTATACCGACCAACGGCACAGCACATCGAGCCATGAAGAAGAGCGGGGGTACAAGTCGCCATATCTTGAGATTATCGGCCCGGCGGAGATTATAGAATACGAGTACGATATAAAAGTAACAAACCTTCAACTGCCTGTATTTCAAGCGCAATTGTGCATAATTTCAACTCGCCGCTGGACGTTGCGATGTTCTCATGTATCGTAGATTATACCGACGTCAAGCCGATCCTGAATGAATCAGACAACATAGTTGAATTTTCGCCCCTTGAGCCGCTTCACGACGGGTGGCATGAAGCCTGGATAAGCTTCTCCGGCGGGACTTCATTCGTTTATACCGGCGTTTCATTCAAGGTTGTTACGGAGCCCCCTGTAATCACAAATATCATGCTTCAGCCGGAAACACGGACCATACGCGTCTGCTTTGACAGGCAGATCGAATCGAAAGATGCATTGAATGTAAACAACTGGCTTTTGAGCGGCATCTCCGGGGTTTTTGATGAAGCAACGATGTATCCCTATGGAGGCGGGACCCAGGTTTTGATTAAAATTGCCGCCGACAAGAATCTCGGGGACTATGCGCTTGGCGGCCTGACACTGTATTTCAAGGCGAAGGAGGGCATCGTTGAGGGAAAGATCTCCGAAGGCGCATTGTTCGGCTGAAATAACCATGGCGGTGAATCGCGGGCGACGGGAACGCGGGTCTTTGCGAGAACTGCGCTGAAATACAGATTGGAAGCGAACACTGGGAGCATATTTCAAAGGAACATGAACAAAACCGGGTGGCATACGAGATAGCAAGCAATCCGGATCATTGCCCCATGGCCTTTATTGAGACCATGAAATTGACCCCGGTGGCCAATGAACCGTTTTATGAGGAAAACAACCAGACCGGTTCATTTTGGCGTAATGAAGACTCCTGGAGCACAGGGGAATCTTCGGTTATTACCGAGGGGCATTGGTATATCGCCAATGACGAAGGCTGTTATTCGCAAACACTTGACAAACGGTGGAAAGAAGAAGATTTGACATATACATTCTACGCATATTGCGGTGTACCCCTTGAATGGACGGAGATCGACAGCATCGATTTCTGCGACTTCCCTCTTGATGTGACTAATCCTGATTTCCATGATGCGCCGATGGTAAAGACAGGCCCCGAGGCGAGGCTCTGGCTTGAGGGAATCAAAGCCGCATACGATAACGATCCTCAACATTACGATGTTTATGTATCTCCTTTCTGGGCAGGTATCCTGCAAGGTCTCAGCGACGACGAATGCTCCTACTACGTCGTAGGCTCCACCAAGGATAATCATGTAATGCGCTCCGACGGGCGGGCATGGATTGTGGATGCGCTCTATTCTGACGGGGAGTATAGAATCTATCCCATACCCGTGCAATTGCCCTATTTTATGCTGGTTGACGTGGCTCCATTCGCGGATCAGGAGCGATATGACTGGGTCAACCCGTCCTGCGGTGCAATACCGGAACCTGAAGACGGCATGTTTGCCTGTGAGATCGTCTATGATTGTTACAAATTGCAGGATTTCGCTGATCCCGATGCGCCCGTCGCCGTTCGACTAAGGGCG
>CAZSPL010000013.1:0-2709 GCA_964608735.1 uncultured Planctomycetota bacterium
AGAAGTCTAAGTGGCGATTGTTAGCCTCCTATCAAAGAGCCAAGAGTATTTAACCATATACCTCTTACAAGGTCAAACGCAGGAGACAATGGCTTAACTTCCATTAAGAAAGAAGCTTGCAAAGGCTAATCGTCAGGAAATGCTCCATCTCTAGCTCCAATAGCGACTACATCGGCCAACAAGACGGTTAGTGTGCTGGAGCGTATTGAAAGCAACGCGCAAAACAAATTTGAAGCACAAACAAACGGGGGGAAGGTCACCCACCCAGAAGCGAAGGCAGTATTATAAAATATATGCTTCAATCCCCCAAATTGGCTCCCTGCAATCTCAGCATCTGTTGCAACTCATACACCGGCACGTTTCTTGGTTGCACCTGGTCGAGAATGCAGAGGGATGCGGCGCAGCCGGCGGCCTGCCCGGTGGCGCATACGACCGGCATGATGCGCACCGAGCCGAGTGCGACATGGGTCGCGGAGATGCATCGCCCCGCGACGAGTATGCCGTCGACCTCGCGGGGGACGAGCACGCCGTAGGGGATGTCGTATGATGCACCTTCCTCGAGTTCGAGTCCCACCACGCCGCAGCCGGAAAAATCGGCGCAGTGTATGTCGATGCCGAACGACCCGCGCGCGATGACATCATCGAACTTCCTCGCCGAGAGCACATCGTGCCCGGTCAACTGGTACTCGCCGAGCATGCGCCGCGATTCGCGTACGCCGAGACTTATCGCCGATTCCTGGAGGAATGCATCGGCGAAGCCGGGCAGGTATTTAATCATGAAGCGGCTCAACTGGTGCACCTGGCGCCGGGCTTCGATTTCGGCATATGTAAGGTCGGTGGCCTTTGTCGGGTCGACGGTGAACACGCGGGTGGCGTTGACGCTTACGACTCCCGGCGAGAGTGTCTTCTCGAAATAGATAGTGTTTATCGGGATGTCGGCATCGAGGTCGCCCGCGGCTTTCGCCTGCTGGATTTTATCGACGAACATGTAGCTCATGGGGATCATGTCGCGCGATTCCCACAGCCGTTTGTTTTGTTCGGAGAGGGCGTTTTTCAGCTCGACATTTCCCATGCGGAAGAAGAGCGTGACCGATTGCGTGTAGGGGTCGTAGCCGCGTCCAATCTCGTATGGACATCCCGCGCCCGCCGCGATGTCGCCGTCGCCGGTGCAGTCGATGACGACATCGGCGAGTATGGCGATGCGTCCCGTTTTATTTCCGACCACCACGCCCTTGACCTGTCCCTTCGGCTCCGCCTGCAGCGGGCCTTCCGCCCACGTGTGGAGCATGGGTTTCACGCCGGATTCGACGCAGATTTCCTGCAGGACATATTTCAACTCTTCCTTGTCGAACCATATGATGCCCGGTTCGAGCCTGTCGCGTTTGGCGAGGCCGTCGGCTTCCATCCGCTCGAATATTTCGAGGAAGATTCCCTTGATTATCTGCTCATCGCCTGCTCGGCTGTTCATGAATGGGAAGACGAGTCCGGCGGTGGCCATCCCGCCGAAGAAACCGTATGCCTCGACGAGTATGACATCGACCCCTCCGCGCGCGGCGGCGACGGCGGCGGATACGCCGGAGAGTCCGCCCCCGACGACGACGACATCGCACTTCGCGACCCCCTGCAACGGGCCGGTGTTGAATTGGGAGACGACGCTGTCGATGACGGCGGCATCATCGACGACCCGGGGGATATAATCCGCGATCTGTTTGCCGCTGATTCCTTCGAGCTGCTTGAAGCTCTCGTCCTCGGCGGCTTTCTTGGCGGCGAGCATGGCGTCTGGATCGGTGCCGGTGAGGGTGAAGTCGTCGAACCATACGCTCGCGATGTCAGGCATCTCTTTGTCGACAAGCCAGAATGTCAGGCGCTTGATTTTCGTTATATCGATGCCGCCCGCTGTGAGCGATGCAACCGGCACGGAAATGATGATTTTCTTCGACGGCTTGAGAACGGCCGTTGCGGCAAGCGTGGCGCCGCTTCCATCGGTGACGGAGTAGCGCAGCTTGACATCGAATTCATTGGCGTTGTTGACGGTGAAGCTGAACTCGCCTGCGGACGACCAGTCGGAGTAGCGTCCGCGCAGGGGATTCATCATAACATGGAAGACGGCTTCTTTGCCAGAGGTTTTGGTAGAGCGGTAGAATGTAGCGTCGGCCGCATAGTTGCCGGGGTCATCGTCAAGCGCGGCGCGTTCGATGAAGACGTTGACGTCGCCGTAAACGAAGCGCCCGATTTCATCCTCGCCGTCGAATCCGAATATTTTATAGGAGGAAGTGCCGTCCTGTGCGTGGACGATTTCATACGAGGTGAATGCTTTCGGCGGTTCGGGTTTTGGAAGCGCGATGGGTTTGGCTGTTTCGGATTCGTCGGATTGGGGAGTTTTATCGAAGCATCCGAGTGGGATGAGGAATAGTATGAGGATGAATAGGATTTGACGGCGCATTCTTTCACCGGGCCTTTTATATATGGGAGAATTCTATCACAGGGAGGGGGATGAAAATATAGCGGGATGGGAACGGTTTACGGGTTAAGGAAGGCCACCCCTTTCCCGCGCAATTGCCCATGTGGATGGGTCGAGTATGTGCTGTAAGCGCGTTAAAGGGGTGCCACCCGGCAAGGCAGGACTGCGGGGGGGTGCCACCCGGCAAGGCAGAACTGCGGGGGGGTGCCACGCCCAGTCCGAGTCCGCGAGGATGGGCGTGTCCTGCC
>CAZSPL010000013.1:2809-13600 GCA_964608735.1 uncultured Planctomycetota bacterium
ACTGCGGGGGGGTGCCACGCCCAGTCCGAGTCCGCGAGGATGGGCGTGTCCTGCCTTGTAGAAACTTAATGGAAGCACGCCCATTCCCGAAGACGGGAAGTGGGCGTGGCACCCGAATGGGCGGGGGTTAGTATTGCTCAAGGAGGGAGAGGCGGATGTTGAGGGCAATGTAAGAATAGCCGGATTCGGACATTTCGCGGTCGCCGGATGAGTCGAGGAAACGTGGCTCGCTTGGTGACGGGCCGGTGGATGCGGGGAGTAGGTCGAGATAAATCATGCCCGATTCGACGGGGTTCTCCGGATTGGAAAAGTCGTAAAGGGGAATGGTGGTTGTCGTAAGGAGGGCGGCGACGCTGTCGTAGAGATTTCCTGCGTCCGCTTTCTGCGGGTCATTTCTTTTATACACCGCGAGGCTCGCGAAAATTCGCCGCCATCTTCCGCGGACGTTTTGCTCATCGCCCGTAATGACGCCGCCGATGCCGCACTCGTCGTATTCGATACGGTGGTAGCGTATGACGAGGAATGATTCATCGGCGGGGGGAGTGTAGGCGGCGTCATCGAAATCGATTGATACGCCGGTGAGGTTGTCGGCGATGTATTTGTGGAATGAGCGTTTCAGCTCGTTTATTTTTTGCGATGTCGTGAGCGGCATGTTATCCCACCTTGTGAGCCTTGGTCGAGTAGATCTTCATCTCGCCGATGGTGATGGCATCGATGCGGAAAACTTCATACGAGGCGGCGGCGTGGATGACGTTGTCGCCGTAGCGGATTTGATCGAGGGTTTCGAATTTTTTATCGCCGATGACGAGTCGTCCGGCGGAAGTGCGGATGTCCTGTTCATTGACGTCGAAGACGATGGCCCTTACGCCGTGGATGGAAGCGGTATTCTGCTCGGGCGGCTGCATGAGCGAAGGATTGCCGCCGGAAGGCGCGGGGCGTTCGATGGTGATTCGGGCCTCGCCGTTCAAACGCCAGAAGTCGAGCCAGATATTTTCGCTTACGAGGGAAGCATCGTAGATATAATCGTCGTTCATCAGTCATCCCCCCCGATGTCCGCGGCGGGCGGGTAGTCGAACGATTCGACCTTCGGGCTTGTCGATGACGCGCCCATACGGCGGTAATGTTCGGCGAGCTGCATGAGGTTTTTACGTACGGTGGATGCATCGAACCGGGCATCGGCCTTGGCGAAATTGACGAGGCGGCCTTTCCCGGCGAGGATGAGCTGAATCGCTTCGGCGGCGGCGAGGTAGATGGAGCCGGGATTGCGTGAGAGGACCGAGTCGAGCTCGGCGTCGGAGAGGGTGACATAATGATAGGTGGCGGTGATGGCATCGCCTTCGGACGGCGGTGTGTCGAATGTCAGGCCGCCGGTTTCAAGGTTGATGGAGTAGTCCTCGGCGTCAAGTTCGGCGCCGTCGATGAAGATTTGCAAGCCGTCGGCGAGGAGTGGGCGGCGGGGCATGAGGAATATGGAAAGCGCGCCGTCGCCATAGCCGACGAGTTTGGAAGTTTCGAGGCGGGGTTGGTCCTGGATAAGGGAGCGAAGTTCATCACGGTCCGACATCTGCTTTCCTCCGGGGTTTTCTTGAGACGGTCAGGGGCTTCAGGCATCGGCGCGAGCGCTTGAGCCTCTGTTGGTTAACTTCGAGGATGAGCTTGCGAAGTCGTTGCTTGTGTTTTGTAGAGGGTTTATACATCTTTCCACTGTCATGCGGACAGGCCGAGTGGTGGTTGGTCAGGAGGGGAGGGGGGTTGGGGAATTTTTTTTTAGGGGGTGGTGGGAGAGCAGCCCTTGGGACAGTCCCTTGTAAGGATGTTGATGGGATTGGCATCATGCGTTTGGGGACAGTCCCGCGGGCTGCGTCGGACAGGCGCGGTCGGGGTTCGGTTAGAGCGGATGGTTTGCCGAGTTAATGTTATTCCGGTTTGAGGCCGGTTTTAAGGAATTCGCGCATGTAGGGGGTCAGCGATTCGACGGTGATGGTGTCGCCATCGGTGTTGATAACCGCGGATGCGATTATCGCCTGCAGCTCGTCGAGGTTGTTGGGGAAATAATGCCCCTTGAGAAGGTCGAGGAAATCGGGCGAGAAGCCGCTGATTTCCTTACCCGTTTTTTTCGTTTCCTCTTTAAGGAAATGGTTCGCGAGCAGGGGGATATCATCCGGGCGTTGATGCAGGGGGGGCATATGCAGCGAATTGACCATGAGGTGGTAGAGGAGGTCGCGTGAGAACGTGTCCCTGTATTCGTCGCTCGGGAGATCGACATCGGATGAGGCGATGATCCTCACATTGATTTTTCTAATCTTGGTGGAGTCATCACGATAGAATTCTTTTTTCTGGATAACCCTGAGGAGCCTTACCTGGACGGGTATCGTGAGTGTGGCGATATTGTTGATAAACATGGTGCCGCCATCGGCTTCCTCAATGAACCCGCGGGTTTCCTCCCTTGCGCCGCTCCAGTCCTTGGCCTGTCCGAACAGCATCGCGGACAATTCTTCGGGCGGCCATTCGGAGGCATCAACGGCGACGAAGGGCTTATCGCGTCGGGGGCTTGCCTTATGTATGGCCCTCGCGAGGGATGCTTTCCCGGCGCCGCGTTCGCCGATCAAAAATATACTGAGGTCACCGGCGGCCATTTTTTCGGCGAGATGAAAAAGGCGGATCATCCCGGGGTCCTGCGTGGGAACATGCTCAAACGCTTCCCTGAAGGTCAGGTCTTCGCGCTTGAGAACCGGCGGCAACTGCCGGATGGTCAGGTCCTGGGTCTTGTGCCTGGTCGCGGCATCAATGACCTCGAGCAGTTTCTCATCCTCCACGGGCTTTGTGAGGTAATCGAACGCCCCGAGCTTAAGCGCGCTTACGGCAAGGTCGGCATCGTTGACGCCGGAGAGTATGACGACCGGGGTCCTGATTTCCTTTTCATTAATCTCCTGCAGGATATCGAGCCCCGAGAGGCCGGGCATGTCCATGTCGAGGAGGATGGCATCGAATGTCTCGGCGGCAAGGATGCCCGGTACGGCGACTGAATCGTTGACGATTCGCGGCTCGTATTTATCCGCCTGCATAAGGAGGATATTGAGGTAATTGGTTACGGCGATATCATCGTCGACAACAAGTATTCTTTCCATCTTCTGAACCATTTATGCCTTCTTATTTACCGGAGTCCACATCGGGAGCCCGCGGTATTTCCACCGCGTCTTTCTCAGCGGGGATCTTAATGGTGAACGTGGTGCCATCACCCACCCTGCTGGTAACGCTTATTGTTCCCTTGTGCTCCTCGATTATGCCATATGCGATCGACAGCCCGAGCCCGGTGCCGCCCCTTCCACGCCGGGTGGTGAAAAACGGGTCGAAGATGTGCTTCAGTGTGTTTTCGCTCATCCCTTTGCCGTTGTCCATCACATCGACCACGACATTCCCGTCTTCAAATTTCGTGGCAATCTTTATCCTGCCGCGACGTCCTTCGGGTATCGCCTGCCCGGCGTTTATCAACAGGTTGATGATGACCTGCTCGATCTTCTGGTAATTGCCGACGAATGTCGGCAGTTCGCGGGCGAGGTCGAGTTCAATGTCGGCGGTCTTGTTGACTTCCTTGTGTACGAGGCGGGCGCTTTCATCGATGAGGGTGTTGATGTCGACCTTGTCGATAAGGTGTCCTTCATCCCTCCGGGCGAAACGCTTCAGCCCCTCGACGATGTTCTTGATACGCTCGGAGCCCTGCGCCATGTCGCGCACGAGCATGAGGATGTTCTCGCGGAAAAAATCATATTTCAGGCGGGCGATCTTCAGGTCGGGATGTTCCTTGTGATATTCATCGATGATGGGGAGCATGTCGGCAAGCGACTGCTCGATGATTTTAATATTCCCCTTGATGAACTGGTTGGGATTGTTTATCTCGTGGCCGATACCGCTGATGAGCTGCCCGATGGAAGCGAGTTTGTCGGCCTGCTGGAGCTGCTGCTCGATAACCTTCGTCTGGGTGATGTCGCGGTAGAATTCGATGATTCCCTTCACTTCGTTGTTGTCGTCGAAAATGGGCAGGGCGTGGACATCGTAGTAATCGTCATTGTGCCTGACTTCAAGCACGACCGGGGCTTTTTCCTTGATGACCCTTTTCAGGCGGCAATCGTGGCATGGTTTATCGGTGCCGAAGAACGTCTTGTAGCACTTGTTGCCGGGGAGGACATCTTTCCGGTTGGTCATGATGACGTTTCGTTCGCGGTCGATAATTCCGACGCGGTCGGGGATGGCATCGAACATGGTCTCGAGGCGAATCTGGGATTCTTCCCAGTCGCGGCTTACGCGCCCGAGGTATGAGTTGATCGTATCGAGCTTGACTTTCTGTTCTTCGAGTTCACCGGCGCGAGTGAGGATCTCATCCTGGAGCTCGTCGACCTTCCCGGTGAGTTCCCTTGCTTCATCCTGGCTGGTGGCGAGGCGGTCGGAGAGCTCTTTCCGTTCGAGGGCCATGTTCAGCATGCGTGTGATTTCATCGAGAAGTTTCTGCTCCTCGGGGAGGAATTCATAGTCATTCTGGACATAACCGATGCGGATCTCGCCGCGGTCTTCCTCGTTGACGACAAGCTTCGCGCTTATGTATTTACCCGGCGGTATGCGGCCGTACTCCACGCCGTTATACCTGGAATGGATGATGGCATACTCGGGATGCTGCATGCCTCGGGACATATAGTGCGGGAGGTCGGTAAAGAAATCTTTAACGCTGCGCGAGACCTTTATCCACTCGGCGACGGAATAGAGGCAGGCGAGTTCCTTGACGACATCCTGCTTGTCCCAGTCGGAGAATTTTTCGAGCCTGTCGACGATGTTTCCGAAGAAGAGGTAGATCTCATCGTCCTCGACATTCGCGCAGGTTGTTTTCAACGGCAGGGAGCAGGCCGTGTCGGCTTTGAGGGTGAACACGATATTTCCCCTGATTCCCTTCCTTGCATGGCGCATGGCTTCGCGTATGATGTTAAGCGAGGCATCGGTGACGATGTTATCGAGTTTCTTGCCGTCGAGCGCGCCGTTTTTCAGCCTGCATTCCCTGAGAAACAGCGGGCTGGAATGGAGGACTATCTCGAAGCTGTCGAGTACGAGCAGGAAGTCATATGTGCTCTCGATGAGGTTATATAAATCGCCGATGTTAATGACTATCCCTCCTCGCCGGTGCTCAGGCCGGCATCTGGTCCTGCACGCGGAAATGTTCGATGTCGACTTCTCGAGTCATATATTTATATTGCTCGATCTCGCTTAACGGCGGGGCGATGGGTCGCGGTTTCGATGAGACATCGGCGACGCGCAATATGCCGGTGCCGTTCCATCCGCGAGGCTGCCCGGTGTTCCAGTAGAGGGGCATGAATTCGCCCGCGCCGCGCTTAACGAGGTTTTCGAGCGCGGCGGTAATATCATCGATCGAATCACCCGGAATGTTCAGCCCGAATTCAGCGGCGATGCCCGAGAGGGCGCGCCATCCTTCGAGTCCCGAGGGGGGCCTCACGGCATCGGCGTATTCCTTCAGGGCGCCTTCGAAGTTCATGCGGGTGCCGGGTTCTTCAAGGCAGGTGGTACCCGGGATGCTGATGTCGGCGAAAACGGTTGTCTCGGTGGAAGTCCAGTCCATCGCGGCAAGGAACTCGATGTCGCGGAAATAGAAGGCAGTGGCGTCGTTGCGCATCGGGTCTTCACCGATAATCAATGCGGCCTTGATGTCGCCGCGACTCAGCATGCTTCTGAATTCCGCATGCGACTTCGCGCCGGGGATACCCGGGGGGGCCACTCGTCCCGGTGCGAAACCGGCATCGGCGCCGGTGATTTCCATACCCGCGCCGTTGGCGGCGACCCTTGGAAGGAGGAGGTCGGCATGGATACCGAAGGCTCGCAGCAGGATGACGAAATTGGCGATGGCCGCCATGTCGCCGGGAGCCTGGTCCCTCGGCCTGTCGGGGCTGTGCACGAACACGACACGCTTCGCGTCGCGCACCATTTCCGCCGTCGCGACGATGCGCGATTCCTCGACACCCGATAATTCGCTGATTGTGCGGGCGCTGTAGTCGGTGAGGTCGCCGATGAATGCGTCGCCGCCCGGAAGTGCGCTGATTCTATCGCGGTCGAAGGTTCCGTTGTCGATGAGCACCTGTATGACGCCGTTCCAGAAGAGGGAGGCGCGTCCGCGGAACGGGTCGACGACGATCGAGGCGAGCGGGTCGATGGGGTCCTTCGACGAGTTGGAAACGATGAGCTTCGCGCCATGCTTGACGGCATCGATGATTTCAACGCTCAGCACGAGCTGGTCTGTTTCGGTATCGGTGTTATTGCAGATGATGAGGCCGGCGTCTTTCACGGCATCCCTTCCGGATGTGGAAGCGGTGAAGCCGAAGGATGCATCGAGCATTCCCGACTCCGAGCCCGTTTCGAGTACGGCGAGGGAGCCGATGTTGTTCGTGCCGATGCCGTCGCGCGCTATCCTCGCTGCGATGTAAAGCTCTTCATTCGTCAACTCGGGCGAAACGAATACGGCGACCGATTGCGGGCCGTGTTTCTCGGCAGTCGATTTCAGCCCGGATGCGATCTTGGCGTATGCCTCATCCCAGGTAATTTTATTGTGACTGCTTCCATCACGTTCGAGCGGGTTGATCTTGCGGCGGCGGCGTATGAAGAGCTCATTGCCGAAGCGGCCGTAGCGGCAGAGGTAATCGCCGGGATCCCCCGAAGACGAAATATAATACCGGCTGTCGCTTATATGTTTCACGGTCACCGGGCATCCGACGGAGCAGAATCCGCAGTGGGACGGGATGTCGACGGTATCGAGGCAGGCGCGACCGGGGAAGGGATACTTGATGAGCAGCGCGCCGGTGGGACATGAATCGACACAGTTTCCGCAGGCGACGCAATTGGTCTGGGCGAGCGGGTCGTTCATGGCGGGACGCATCTCGGTCTTGAATCCGCGGCCCATCAGCCCGAGCGCGGAAATCGGGAGCACGCGGTCGCAGGTGCGTATGCATCGCGCGCAGAGGATGCACTTGTTCGGGTCGTAGGCGATGTAGGGATGGCGGTCGTCGACCTTGTGCTTGCGGATGTAGCCCTTGAAATGTTCCATATCGACGCCGTATTCCCCGGCGTAGAGCCTCAAGGCGCAATCGTCGTAACGGATGCATCCGCAGGCGAGGCACCGGTCGCATTCGTGCATGGTGTCTTCATATTCATAGCCGGTGGCGACTTCGACGAATTTCCCCTTGCGCTCATCGACGGGAATCTCGTGGACTTCGTGTCGTGGGCTTTCATTGATTTCGCCAAGCTCGGTCTGTCCGGGCTTCGACCAGAATTTCTTTTCAACGACAAACGGTTTCAACGCGGTTTTTTCACCGGAGAGATATGCGTGTATCGATTTCGCGGCGCGCTGACCGTCGCGGATTGCATCGATGACCACGGTGGGGCCGTCATCGGCGGCATCGCCACCCGCGAAGAGTCCCTCGATGGAAGTAGCGGTGGTGAGGGTGTCGATATTTACGGTGCCCCACCGGCTCAGCACCGGGTCATCCTTGCACGCGCAGAAGATGTCGTCTACGAGAGGATGCTGCCCGATTGCCGAGATGGCGAGATTGCATGGGAGTTCGAACTCCGAGCCTTCCATCGGGACGGGCCTTCGACGACCGCTGGCATCCGGTTCGCCGAGTTTCATACGTATGCACTTCAACGCTTTGACACGGTTATTCTCTTTCACGAGCCCGACCGGGGCGGCGAGTTCCATTATCTCGATGCCTTCCTCGATGCATGCTTCTATTTCCATTTTGTCGGCGGGCATTTCGGCCTTGGTGCGGCGATAGAGCAGGATGACCTTATCGGCGCCGAGACGCCACGAGGTACGCGCGGCATCCATGGCGGTGTTGCCTCCGCCGACGACGACAATGGTTCCCTTGAGCGGGACGGGTTTGTCGGCCTTCTCTATCAGAAAATCGACGCCCGTGACAACGCCCTCGGTATCGCGCTCTCCTTCGACGCCCATATCGTTCCCGGCCCACGCACCGGCGGCGACGAAGACCGCATCGTGCTTCCGCTGCAAATCGACGAGGGTTATGTCGCGGCCGATGTGAACGCCGGTCTTGATTTGCGCGCCGGTTGCATCGGTGATGAATTTTATTTCACGGTCGAGGTCGGCTTTCGGCAGGCGGTATTCGGGGATTCCGTAGCGCAGCATACCGCCGGGCATCGGCATGGATTCGTATAGGACGACATCGTAGCCCTTGAGCCCGAGAAACCACGCGGCGGTGAGTCCGGCGGGTCCCGCGCCTACGATCCCGATTGTCTTGCCTTTGGACGGTTCCCTTTCGGGCGCGGAGTCGTATGCACCGGGCATGTCGGTGACATAGCGCTTGATGTTGTTTATGCCGACGGGCCCGTCGATATCATCGCGGCGGCATACCATCTCGCATTTCCGCACGCATACGCGTCCGCAGATGGCTGGAAGCGGGTTGGTTTCGCGCACGAGGTTAACTGCCCTGGAATATTCGCCCATCGCGGCAAGTGCGATATAGCCCTGTGCGTCGACACCGGCGGGGCATCCGAGGTTGCAGGGGGATACGCAATCGGCATAGTGGTTGCTCAACAGGAGTTCGAGGCAGGATTTGCGCGATGCGATAATCCTCTCGTTCCGTGTTTCGATCTCCATGCCCTCGGCGACGCGAGTCGCGCATGAGGGGAGGAGATTCCCGCGGCCCTTGACTTCGACCACGCAGAGGAAACAGGAACCGTAGGGGTCGAGTTCCGCGGAATGGCAGAGCGTCGGGATGCGGTCGAGTTTCTGTTCCTCGACGACTTCGAGGATGGTCTGTCCGGGCCTGGCTTCGATATCCTGTCCGTTGATTTTTATCTTCACGGTATCCATCGATATTCCTTAGTCCTTGTATACTGCATCGAAATTACAGCTCGAAATGCACTTCCCGCATTTCACGCATTTTTCGTTATCGATAACGTGAACCCCCTTGGGCTCGCCGGCGATGGCTTCGACGGGGCAGTTCTTCGCGCAGAGCGTGCACCCGGTGCATTTTTCGGCGTCGATGAAATAATCCACGAGCAGGGCGCAGCTTTTCGCGGGGCATTTCTTGTCCTTGATATGCGCGATGTATTCGTCGAGGAAATATTTCAGGGTCGTCTGTACCGGGTTGGGGGCGGTCTGTCCGAGTCCGCAGAGGCTGGATTCCTTGATTTGAATCGACAGTTGGCGGAGGATTTCGATGTCTTCCTCCACTCCCTCGCCGCGTGTGATGCGTTCGAGGATTTCGAGCATGCGAAGGGTACCGATACGGCAGAAAGTGCATTTGCCGCAGGATTCTTCCTGGGTGAAATCGAGGAAGAAGCGCGCCATGTCGACCATGCAGGTGGTTTCATCCATGACCACCATACCGCCGGAGCCCATTATCGCGCCGGTGGGCGGGATGTTCTCGAAGTCGACGGGAGTATCGATGAGCGACGCGGGGATGCATCCGCCCGACGGCCCGCCCATCTGTACGGCTTTGAATTCCTTGTCTTCCTTGATGCCGCCGCCGACATCGAACACAAGGCGCCGTATGGATATCCCCATGGGGACTTCGGCAAGCCCGCCGCGTTTGACCTTTCCCGCGAGGGCGAATACCTTTGTGCCGGGGCTTTTATCGGTTCCGAAAGCCCTGTAGGCGTCGGCGCCGTTCACGATTATCCATGGGATATTGGCATAGGTCTCGACATTGTTGTTGTTCGTCGGCTTCGCCCAGAGGCCTTTTTCGGCGGGAAAGGGCGGACGTATGCGCGGCATTCCCCTCTCGCCTTCGATGGATGCGAACAGGGCGGTTTCCTCGCCGCATACGAAAGCCCCCGCGCCCTGTTTTATTTTTATATCGAAATCGAAACCGGTGTCGAGGATATTTCGTCCGAGGTAACCTTTCTCTCGCGCGGCATCGATTGCGATATTCAGCCGCCTTATTGCGAGGGGATATTCCGCGCGGCAGTAGATGTAGCCGAAACCCGCGCCGATGGCGCGTCCGCAGATTATCATCCCCTCGATGACGGAATGGGGGTCGCCTTCGAGTACCGAGCGGTCCATGAACGCGCCGGGGTCGCCCTCGTCGGCGTTGCATACGACGTATTTCACATCGGAGTCGTATCCCGCGGCAAAGGACCATTTAAGTCCCGTGGGAAAACCGGCGCCGCCGCGTCCGCGAAGTCCCGATGCCTTCACTACTTCGATGATTTCCGCCGGGGTCATTTCAGTGAGGGTTTTTCGCAGGGCCTGGTATCCGCCGGCGTTTTGATATTCGTCTATGGATTCGGGATCGATGACGCCGGCATTGCGAAGGACGATGCGTTCCTGTGGCGCGATGAACGCCTGCTCGCTTCCGGTGAATCTTTTATATGCGTCTTCCCCGGCATATTTTTTCGCGACCGGTTCCCTGAGGATCATGTAATTTTCGAGAATTCTTCCGTTTTTAACATGCCCTTCATATATTTCTTCGGCGCGAGCGGGGGTGACATCGCCGTAGAAAGTGCGCCAGTCGTCATCGCGGACTTCCACTACGGGTTCGCGGTAGCACATGCCGATGCAGCCGGTGATGCGGTGCTCGGCGATGCATTCAGTTGAGGAATCGCATAGTTGCTGAATTTTCTTGTATGTCTCACGGGCCCCGGCGGAGAGTCCGCAGGTGCCCATACCGACGAGGATTTTATACATCGGGTTTCTCCGTACGGATTGACATCACTTTACGCCGGTCAGTCGGAAAGACACGGGCAAGCTCGAAGACTCGCGTGCCCGTGGCACCAGGG
>CAZSPL010000013.1:13700-31507 GCA_964608735.1 uncultured Planctomycetota bacterium
CCCGTGGCACCAGGGGGGATGGGAATTAAGCTATGCATTCTGAGCGACCTCCGCGGCGGCATCATCTTTTTTCTTGCCTTCCTCCCTGCGGATCTTGCGGATGATTTTCCGTGTTTCGGCGGGAGTGAGCTGTCCGTAAGTCTCATCGTCGACCATCATGACCGGCGCGAGGGAACAGCATCCGAGGCATGCCACGGTGAAGAGGGTGAAGATGCCGTCCTCGGTGGTACCTGCGACTTCCACGCCGAGTTCATCCTGCAGTACGTCGACGAGCATCCTTGCGCCGGCGACGTGGCATGCGGTGCCGACGCATGTGCGGATGATGTGCTTACCCATGGGGGCGAGGCGGAACTGGCTGTAGAAAGTGATGACGCCGTAGATTTTCGATTCGGGTATATTCGTGGCGCCGGAGATATATTTTATCGCGCGCCTCGGGATATAGCCGAAATGGTCCTGCGCCGATTGCAGCAGGGGTATCAGCTCGCCGGGAGCGCCGTCATAGCGCCACAGGCGGTAGGTGAAATCTTTTTCCTGGTCAACCATCGTATCCATCCATCCCGGTGAGCCCGGCGAAAAATAAAACGGTGGTATAATCCACCGTGGTCTCCCTCAAAAATAAACGTCCATCCCCCTTGAATAAACGCGTCATCATCACTCACCATTACGTTATTCCATCAACTTGATGACCTTGGCATCCCTGACCCTGAGCACGCCGTCGATCTGGTTCAGTTTCTCGATAACGCGGTGCGGTTTGCCGATGGCGCCGGTATCGTGGATGAGTCCGACGAGCTTGGTGCCGTTGTCGATGACGTCGCAGAAGATGACTTCGTCGATGAAGAATACCGTGGTGAAGATGTGCTGTATCGCGTTTTTATCGATGTCGACAATGATGTAGCTGGTGGTTCCGCGCGTGCCCTGCGAGCCGCCCTCGGCGGGCTCCTTGACGGCTTTCTTGTAGATGCTGATGAACTCGTCGACATCGCGGTCGAGTTTCGGGCGTTCGACCGGCGATGTGGATACGACATCGACACCGTCGATGGCTTTCACGCGCTCGAACAGTTCCTTGATGGCGTCAACCGATGCGGCCTGGGCGACGAGAATGATGTCGACATCGCCGCGTACCGCCTCGGCGGACTGAACGCCCTCGAGCTTGCGCAACTCGTTGAAGATGTCGAGGCTCCTGTTTTCGTCGGTGATCCTTATGGTCAGGTATGCCGTGACCGATTCCCGCGCGGTGGGCTCTTCATCGAGAACGGCGGTCTTCTCGGCGAGGGTCGTGGAACCGGGCTCGAGCTGGGCGAGCGCTTTCACGAGGTCGTCGATTTCAAATGGCTTGTCGAGGTATCCCGTGTTGGGTTCCTCGAGGGCGGTCTGCTTGAAAAGGTCGTTTCCGAAGCCCGTTATAACGAGTACGGGCAGGTCAGGAAATTCGCTCTTGATGACCTTCAATATTTTCAGCCCGTCGATGTCGGGCATGAAGATGTCGGTGACAAGATAGTCGTAGCCGATTCCTTTTTCCCGCGATTCATGAAGTTCGTGCACGGCGGAGATGCCATCGGGGCAGGCCACGACCGTGAAACCTTCCTGCGTGAGTCCGAAGGTAAGATTGCGGCGGATTTCCGCTTCGTCGTCAATTACTAAAACCCGTTTTCCCATGAACCTCTCCTTAAACTATTGGCCTCGCATCCTTGTGAATTATATCACAATAATGCGGATTATGCATGTCCGGTTCCAAGGACAAGGCTGCGAATTTTAACATCAAAGTGATTTATAGACAAGTGATAATGAAAAAAAAACGGCCGGGATTGTGGTTCATAATTCCCCGGCTGATGGGCGTTAGCAGTCAGACATGTCACGAAAAGGCCACGGCATCAAAAATGTTATGAAAAAATGGGATTAAACAGGTCTTAAGGCTTGAAAAAATGGTTCCGGCATGCTATTTTCAGCCTGTGAGCCATGGGAGGCGAATGCTTGTGAAGGCGTTTACAAGCGGTAAGCTCGCGCACTAGTTTTAACCGGCGGGTTTTTTTGTTCCTTATTGGCTTGTACATTTAGAAGAATTAGGCCCGATGAGGGCTTAATTGTTTTGAATAAAGGAGCCGGGATTCGGAAGGGGACCGGCCATTATGCCCCTAAACTGTTCCGTTTCCCGAAAGATGCTATGAAATACTGGCGAAAACCTCTTGACTTCGACAAGGTCACTGTGCCGCGCGGAGATGTCAGGATCATCATTGACCGCTGCAAAGGCTGCGGGTTCTGCGTGGAGTACTGCCCGAAGGACGTTCTTGAGATGTCCAGCGAATTCAACATCAAGGGCTATCATCCGCCCATGGTGGTGAAACGCGGGGAGTGCGTGAATTGCAACCTATGCGAAATGATCTGCCCCGAGTTCGCGATATTCAGCGTGGATGCCACGGAGAACGGCATCGTGGCCGACGCGGAGCTCGACGTGGATATTTCCGCAGAGAAGAAGGAGTGAGACATTGAAAACCGATCCGGCGGGCGTGCTTACGGGCGCCCATTATCTTGATGGAGACTACGCTTGCGGTGAAGGAGCGATGGCGGCGGGCTGCCGGTTCGTCGCGGGCTATCCTATCACGCCGTCCACCGAAGTGGTGGAGCGTATCGCGCAACGATTCCCGTTCATGGGCGGGACATTCATCCAGATGGAAGATGAACTTGCGAGTATGGCGGCGGTAGTCGGTGCGGCATGGACGGGCACGAAATCGATGACGGTTACGAGCGGTCCCGGTTTCAGCCTGATGATGGAGAACATCGGTCTTGCCGCGATGATGGAAGCGCCATGCGTGGTGGTCAACGTACAGCGCGGCGGGCCATCGACGGGACTTCCCACCATGACCGGCCAGGCGGACATGATGCAGGCGCGATGGGGCTCGCATGGGGACTATGAGATCATAGCCCTCAGCCCCCAGTCGCCGCAAGAATCATTCGACCTGATGATCGACGCTTTCAACCTTTCGGAGCTTTACCGCGTGCCGGTGATGTTCATGATGGACGAATGCGTCGGTCATATGACCGAGAAGGTCATCATCCCGAAGGCGGAAGATATCGAAATAGTCCCGCGGGAGCTGACAGCGGTACCGCCGGACGTCTACTTGCCGTATCACTTGATCGCCGACAAGGAAATAATGATCCCGCAGTTCGCCAGGGCCGGGGATGGTTACAAGTTCCACACTACCGGGCTGACGCATGATGAGAAGGGCTACCCGGTGATGAGTGCGGAATGCCAGGAATGGAACGTGCGAAGGCTCGTGGAGAAGATCAGGAACAACGCGGAGAAAATAGCGAAATATGATATCGAGAATGTCGAGGGTGCTGACGTGGTGCTGGTGACCTACGGCATCACCGCGCGAGTGGCCCGTATGGCGTTGGACATAGCGCGGAAGAAGGGCCTCAAGGTCGGCGTAATAAGGCTTATCGTCGTATGGCCGTTCCCGGAGTTTTTAATCCGCGAACTGGCACCCAAGGTCAAGGCTTTCGTGGTGCCCGAGATAAACTACGGTCAGATGGTGCTGGAAGTCGAGCGATGTTCGGCGGGGAAGTGCCGGGTCATCCACGTGCCGCATGGCGGCGGCGGCGTGCATAACCCGGACGATATCGTCAAAACAATCGTGGAGGCGGCAAAATGACACAGGAAATAGCGAATAAAAGCTGCGAAGAACACCCGATATCCCCGTTTCTCCGGATGGACCGGATACCGCACATATGGTGCCCGACATGCGGCATCGGCACGGTAGTCAAATGTTTCGCGAGCGCGCTGGAGGAATCGAAGGTCGACCTCGACAAGCAGACGATCGTTTCAGGCATAGGATGCACGGGGCGCGTCGCGGGTTATATGAAGCTCGACGCGTTCCACTCCACCCACGGGCGGGCGATACCGTTCGCCACCGGCCTGAAGCTCGGCCGCCCGGAGTTAAACGTGACAGTATTTTCCGGCGACGGCGATCTATCGGGCATCGGCGGCAACCACCTTATCCATGGGGCACGGCGGAACATGGACCTGCTCGTTATCCTGGTGAATAACTTCATCTACGGCATGACCGGCGGTCAGAACGCTCCGACTACGCCGATATCGGCGAAGTCGTCGACGATGCCCTACGGGAACTACGAGACCCCGTTCAACCTTGTGCATCTTGTCGCGAGCTGCGGTGCTCCGTATGTCGCGCGATGGACCGCGCTTCATATCAGGCGGCTGACCGCATCGTTCAAGGAAGCGCTCGGCAAAAAGGGGTTCAGGTTCATCGAGGTCATCGCGCCGTGCCCGACGCTGTATGCGCGTCTCAACAAGCTTGGGACCGGGTTCGACCTGATGAGGTTCTACCACGACAATGCCGAGATCAAGCATGGCGCGAATACGATAGACTGCGATATAGATTTTCAGAACAAACTCATATGCGGGAAATTCGTCGATATCGAGAAACCCACGTTCTTAGAGAGGATGCAGGAGCATAACACGAGGATATTCGGCGATAAATATGTCCCGATGGACCCCGAGGGAGGTTGGATCCATGAGTAGGACGGAAATTCGAATAACCGGTTTCGGCGGCCAGGGGGTTGTGAAGAGCGGCTATATCATCGGGAGGGCGTGCGCGATCGACGCCGGGAACCACGCCACGATGATCCAGAGCTTCGGGCCGGAAGCGCGCGGCTCGTCGTGCAGCGCGACGATGTCGGTATCGAAGGATGAAATACTGTACCCGTACATAGGCCGCCCGGATATTTTCGTGGTCATGTCGGGCGACGGTTATGATAAGTACAAGGATGAATTGAAAGAGAACGGGCTGCTTATTTACGAGGCCGACCTCGTGAAACCAAACGTCAAGAAGGGCCAGCCGGCATACGGCATAACGTCCACCCGCATCGCCGAGGAACTTGGCCGGAAGATTATCCAGAATATCGTCATGATAGGATTCTTCACCGCCATCACGCAGTTGGCGACGCGCGAAGAGATGCGCAAAGCGGTGGAGGCATCGGTTCCCGAGGGCACCCAGGAATTGAACCTCAAGGCGTTCGACGCGGGGTATGAGTATTTCGAGGAGCACTACGGGAAGAAGAGCAAGAAGAAAGAGAAGGCGGCGGCGTCCGCCGATACCTCCGAATAGGAATAGTGGGAAGCAATTAACCGATTCAGGAGGCCTTTGCCGTGGACAATTCCACAGAAAAGGACAAAGGAATCGAGCCGATAACCGATAAACGGGCCGTAGTGATAGGCGGCGGGATTGCCGGCATCCAGGCAGCGCTGGATTTGGCGAATGCCCGCATCCGCGTCACCCTGGTGGAGAAGTCGCCGACGCTCGGTGGGCGTATGGCGCAGTTGGACAAGACATTCCCCACCATGGACTGCAGTATATGAATTCTCGGGCCTAAGATGCTCGATGCCGGTCGGCATCCACTCATCGATGTAGTCACAATGGCCGAGGTCGTGGACTGCCAGGGCGAGCCTGGAAATTTCAGGGTGAAGGTTCATCAGAACCCGCGTTTCGTACGCGAGGATCTTTGCGTGGCATGCGGATCGTGCGTCGAGGCATGCCCGCAGGTCATCGGCAATGAATTCGATGTGGGACTTAAGTCCCGCAAAGCGGTATATCGTCCGTTCCCGCAGTCGGTACCGGCTGCCTATGTCATCGACCGCGATCCGTGCATCAACGACCATGTGCTGGTGGACCGGATCCGGAAGATGGCGAAAGTCCGGGACAGGCGTCACGGGCGTGCGAGCGATACCGAGGCAGACAAATCCGAGGTACCCGCGGGTGCGTTCGGATGCCTGAACGACCAGCTCCTCGCCTGCAACCGGTGCGTCGAGGCATGCGAGCCCGGGGCGATAGATTTCGACATGTCGCCGAAGGAGTGGTGGATCGACGCCGGGGCGATACTTGTGGCGACCGGATTCCAGGAGTTCGACGCGCGCAAGCTGGGGAATTACGGCTATGGCAGGCTGCCGGACGTCATCACGAGCCTTGAGCTGGAACGGATGCTGAACGCGACCGGCGTAACCCTTGGACATGTGGTGCGCCCGTCGGATATGCAAACGCCCAAGCGTATTGTTTTCATTCAATGCGTCGGGGCCCGCGGCGAAGGCGGACGGCCATACTGCAGCCGGTTCTGCTGCATGAACGCGGTGAAGGACTCGATGCTGATAAGGCAGCACGATCCTGAAGTTGAAGATATAACGATTCTTTATACCGATATAAGGGCGTTCGGGAAGGGGTTCGACGATTTCGTGGAGCGCTCGAAGAAAGAAGCCACGGCGCTGTATATCCGCGGACGACCGGCGAAGGTCAGCATGAGTCCGACCGAAGAAGGGGTGCTCGAGGTATTCGTGGAGGATACGATCGGGCATGAGTTGAAGCGCATCCCGGCGGACCTGGTGGTGCTTTCGGTGGCGGCGGCGCCCAACGACGGCGCAATAGAGTTGGCTCACACGCTGGGTATCGAAGTCGACAATAACGGTTTCATCAAGCGTCTCGACCCGGCGATATCGGCGGTTGACAGCACGCGCCCGGGTATATTCGTATGCGGCAGCGCGGTTGGCCCGCAGGTAATCCCGGACTGCGTGGCGCAGGCATCGGCGGTGGCTTCGAGAGCGCAGAGATATCTCACCGGGCACCGGATAGAAATAAAGGAACGGGACGTCAAGCAGCGCGACATGTCCGGCCCGCCGCGCGTGGGCGTGCTGGTATGCCACTGCGGAATAAATATAGCGGGGCTCCTCGACATAGATGACCTCGTCGAGTATGCCAAGACCATCCCCGATGTCGTATTCGCGGCGGACCACCAGTTCGCATGTTCATCCACCGGCCAGGAAGAGCTGGTCGAGCTGATAGAGGAGCATGTGTTGAACCGGATAGTGGTAGCGGCATGCACGCCGCGTACGCACGAGCCGGTTTTCCGCGAGACGTGCGCGCAGATAGGGATGAATCCATATCTAATGGAAATGGTCAACATCCGCGACCAGTGTTCGTGGGTGCATGTGAAGCATCCCGAGGAAGCCCAGGCGAAAGCGCGGAACCTCATACGGATGGGTGTCGCGAGAGCGCGGAACCTTCAGCCGTTGATGGAAGGGGACGTTGCGATGACGCAGACAGCCCTTGTGATCGGGGGAGGCATCGCCGGCATACAGGCCGCGACCGACCTCGGCTTCAAGGGATTCCCGGTTACGCTCGTGGAGAAAAACACGGAGCTCGGCGGCAGGCTGAAAAGTCCGAATTTAAAATATCTCTATCCCAACCTGCGTCCGGCAAAGGAAGTGCTCGAAGCCAAGTTGAAGCTTCTCGCCGAGAGTGGCGCGCGGGTGCTGACGGAGACGGAAGTCGAGAATATCACGGGATATGTAGGAAATTTTGAAGTCACGTTAAAAGGCGTGGATGAGAAGCTCGAAGTCGGGGCGATCATACTCGCGGTAGGGGCCGACCTCTACGACCCGGGGGATGAATACCGCTACAACGAGCTGCCCAACGTCATCACGAGCCAGGAGTTCGAGGAGCTTTTCATCAAGCACGACAAGAGCTTCGAGATAAACGGCAAGAAGCCGAAAACGGCATCGTTCATATTGTGCGTGGGTTCGCGCGAGAAGGACGGGTTCACCGGATGCTCGCGCTATTGCTGCCCGACCGCCATCAAGCAGGCGATCGAGCTTTCGGCGCAGGGGATCGATTCCACGATATTCTATCGCGACATCCGCACCATATCGACCGGCGCGGAAGAGATGTATCGCGAGGCCCGCGGGAAGGGTGTGCTTTTCATCCGCATCCCGCCCGATGAGAGGCCCGTGGTCAAAGGTGAGAAAGAAGCGGAATGGGTGGAATCGTTCGATGAGCTGTTGAACCGTCGTCTCGAAGTGCCCTCCGACCTTGTTGTGCTTGGCGTGGGTATGTGCGCACGTCAGCCGGAGACACATGATTTCCATGACATGCTGAAGGCGAGCCTCGGCTTGGACGGGTTCTTCATGGAGCGGCATCCCGAGCTTGCGCCGGTGGAGACCGCCGTGGAAGGTTTGTTTTTGGCGGGTACTATCCAGGGGCCGAAGGATATCGTGGATACGGTGGCGCAGGCATCGGCGGCCGCCGCGAAAGCGGCGACATACCTCGCGCACGAGCGGGTCAAGCTCGACCCGACGGTAGCGGTGGTAAACCAGGAGAAATGTCGCGGATGCGGCAAGTGCGCCGAGATATGCCTCTTCCAGGCGCCGAAGCTCGTGCCGCTCGAGGACGGAACATTCGTGGCGGAAATCAACGCGAGCCTGTGCAAGGGATGCGGCACGTGCGGAAGCTGGTGTCCGTCGGGTGCGATTATATCGAGTCACTTCACAGACGATCAGATAAACGCAATGATCGACGCATTCTTCATCAAGTAGGAGTCGTCGAATGACCAAGGCATCGAAGGCAAAAGAAAAGACAGAAACACCGAAAGCGAAAGAGCCCGCCAAGCAGTGGGATCCCGAGCTCGTGGTGTTCGCATGCAACTGGTGTTCCTACGCCGGGGCCGACACGGCGGGGGTATCGCGGTTCCAGTACCAGCCGCATTTCCGGATAATCCGTGTGATGTGCTCGGGCCGGATCCAGCCGGGATTCGTTCTCAAGGCGCTGGAGAAGGGGGCCGACGGGGTGCTGGTATCGGGATGCCATTTCGGCGACTGCCACTATATTTTCGGCAACGAGAGGGCGGTCGAGCAGTTCGACAAGACCATGGCGATGGTCAAGCTTCTGGGCATCGAGGAAGGGCGGATACGTCTGGAATGGATAAGCGCCGCCGAGGGTGCGCGTTGGGCCGAGGTCATCAACGAGTTCACCGACCAGGTGCGCGCGCTGGGGCCGAGTCCGTTCAGAAAATAACAGGCATATAAGGACTGGAGTCAATTATAATGACAGAACTTCCGGATATTGCGATTCAGACCCATGCATGGGCATGCTACGACTGCGGGAAATGTACCGCGACATGCCCGATAACCCGCGCGGGAGGGAATTACAGCCCGAGACGGCAGGTGCTTTCGACGAACCTCGGCCAGAGGGGAGAGATCCTCGGCAACGGGACGCTCTACACCTGCCTGACATGCAGCCTTTGCGACGAGCGCTGCCCCGCGGGGGTCGGGTTCACCAGCCTCATCATGAAGCTCAGGGAGATGGGCTACGAGGAAGGCATGGAGCCCGAATGCCCGCATGGGGGCGCGCTTCAGTCGGCGATGCGTATGATGGCCAAGGGCGGCACGCAACAGAATCGGCTCGGGTGGCTGAGCGAAGATTTAAAAGTCGAACCGTCGAAGGGCGATGTGTTCTTCTTCACCGGATGCACGATGTATTTCGATGCATATTTCCCCGACTTCAACGTCAGCACGCTCAACGCGACGAAGTCGACCATCCGCCTGCTCAACAAGATGGGCGTCAAGCCGGTGGTGTCGGCCATGGAGAGATGCTGCGGGCATGACCTTCTGTGGAACGGTGATACGGGGAATTTCGCGAAGCTCGCGGAATTCAATATCAACCTTTTGCTCGAAAGCGGCGCGAAGACGCTCGTGACATCGTGCGCCGAGTGCCTCCGGACATGGAAGATCGACTACGAGCCGTATTACAAGCCTGGCATGCCGCGCATGATGCACATCACCGAGTACATCGCCGAGAACAAGGACAAGCTGAAATTCAAGAAGGGCGCGGAAGAGATTATCGCGACATACCAGGACCCCTGCCGGCTCGGACGTCATCTCGGTATTTACGACGCGCCGCGCGAAGTGCTGAATGCGATTCCCGGGGTCACGCTTAACGAGATGCGTCATTCCGGGCGTGGCGCTATATGCTGCGCCGGGGGGCCGTGGTCGAGTTGCGACAGGTATGCGAAGAAGATCCAGATCGACCGGCTGAAAGAGGCGCGCGCGACGAATGCATCCACGATGGTGACGGCATGTCCCAAGTGCCAGGTGCATTTCAGGTGCGCGATGCAGGATCCGAATTTAAAGGATGCAATAGAGATAGAGATGCGCGATATCACCGAGATACTGGTGGACGCGCTCGAATAGAAGAAAAATAGAAAAAGAGCTGACCGTTTAGTAAAAAGCCCCCGCGGGCTTGATAACGGAGGGATTTTGATGGCTGACAAGCCGAAGGATGACGCGCTTCGTGTGGGTGTTTTCGTCTGCGATTGCGGACTGAACATCGCGGGAGCCGTCGACATGCAGGCGGTCGCCGACTTCGCGGAGACGATTGCGGACGTCGTGTTCGTCCAGCGTAACAAGTATACGTGCGCGGATCCGGGTCAGAACGAGATCAAGAACGCGATAAAGGAGCACCGTCTCAACAGGGTCGTGGTGGCGGCATGCACCCCGCTTCAGCACGAGCCGACATTCCGTGCGTGCGTACTCGAAGCGGGGCTGAACCCGTATTTGATGGAGATGGCGAATCTCCGCGAGCATTGTTCGTGGGTTCATCCGACGGACTGGGAAGGCGCGACGGAAAAAGCGAAGGACCTTGTGGCGAGCGCGGTCGGCCGCGCGCGGTTTTTGGAGCCGCAGGAAGAGCTCAGCGTGCCGGTGACCAAGCGCGCGCTGGTTATCGGCGGCGGCGTGGCAGGCATGGAAGCGGCAATCGAACTTGCCGACGCGGGACACGAGGTTGTGCTCGTGGAACGGGAGGCGTCTATCGGCGGGATCATGGCCCAGCTCGACAAGACATTCCCGACCATGGACTGCTCGATATGAATACTCGGGCCCAAGAGCATAGATGTCGGTCGACATCCCAAAATTGAGTTGCTCACATTCAGCGAAGTCGAGTCGGTGTCCGGTTACATCGGCAATTTCACGGTGAAGATCCGCAAGAAGGCCCGCTATGTCGATACCACGATATGCAACTCGTGCGGCGAATGCGCGCAGATCTGCCCGGTAGCCGTCCCGGACGAATACCAGGTGGGTCTCAGCACGCGCAAGGCCATTTATATACCGTACCCTCAGGCGGTGCCGTCGTCATACATCCTCGACATGGCCAACTGCCTCGGCAACAACCCGATCGCATGCGGCAAGTGCGCGGATGTATGCGAGCAGCATGCGATAAATTACGACGACCGGGACGAGATAATCACCCGCGAAGTCGGGGCTGTTATAGTGGCGATCGGGCTGGACGTATACGACCCGACCGAGATGGACGAGTATGGCTACACGCGCTTCGACAACGTCATCACATCGATGGAATTCGAGCGCCTGATATGCGCGGGCGGTCCCACGGCGGGGCATTTCGTGCGTCCGTCGGACCACCAGCGCCCGAAGCGGATCGGTTTCATACAGTGCGTGGGTTCACGCAGCCCGGAGAAAGGGAACCCGTACTGCTCGAACATATGCTGCATGGTCACCATAAAGGACTGCCTGCTTCTGAAGGACCATTACCCGGATACGGAGACCACGGTCTTCTACCAGGATATACGCGCCTACGGGAAGTCGTTCGAGGATTTCTTCCAGCGCTCCAAGCATGTGGGCACCAAGTATATCCGCGGCATACCCGGCGATGTCGAGGAAGACCCGGTGACGAAGAACCTTCTCCTCACCGTCGAGAACACCACGTCGGGCAAGCTCGAGCATCACGAGTTCGACATGCTGGTGCTTTCGGTGGGAGTCGTGCCGTCGAAGGACCGGGATAAAATCGCGAGCCTGCTGACACTTTCGAAGACATCGGACGGTTTCTACATGGAGTCGCATCCGAAGCTTAAGCCGATCGATGCGCCGACGCGCGGGGTGTTCTTCGCGGGATTCTGCGAATGCCCGAAGGATATCAAGGATTCGGTCTGCCAGGCGGGCGCGGCATCGTCGAGATCCGGCGCCCTGTTGAACGCCGGGAAGGTGAAGATAGCGGCGATAACGAGCCGCATAGATATCGAGAAGTGCAAGAAGTGCGGCCTGTGCATCCCGGTGTGCCCATACGGCGCGATAGTCGGAGAGAAGGGCGAAGTGCCCACGGTCATCGAGGCGGCATGCGCGGGCTGCGGAAGCTGCGGCGCGACATGCAGGTTCGGCGCGATAACGATGCGGCATTACACCGACGCGCAGTACATCGGGCAGATACACGCGCTGCTGCGGGAGCGGCAGATGGAGAAGGTCTTCGTATTCGCGTGCAACTGGTGCTCCTATTCAGGCGCGGACATGGCCGGCATCTCGCGTATCGTTTACCCCGCGACGAACCGGGTGGTGCGCACGATGTGTTCGGCGCGTGTGTCCGAGGAGATGGTGCTGGAGGCGTTCCGATGCGGCGCACCCGTGGTGCTCGTTTCGGGCTGCCACTACGCCGACTGCCATTACATCGACGCCAACCGCATGACGGTGACGCGGGTACAGAAGCTGTGGGATACGCTTGAAAAGAAAGGCATAAGGCCGGAGCGGCTTCAACTCGAATGGATAAGCGCCGCCGAAGGACAGAAATTCGGCAAGGTCATGCACCAGATGGAAGAGCTCAGGAAGACCGTTACGCAAGAAGAAGTGGACCATGCGGTGAAAGCGCTCGCGAAAAAGGCTCCTAAAGAGACAAAGGAGACGAAGGAGGAAGCGCCCGCGGCGGCCGAGAAGTAGCCCGGGCCTGATGGAATATGGCGTCCGATAAAATGAAATGCAAGTGCATGATGTGCGGCAACGAGTACTTGGACGACGCGAAGGATCACGAGCGTTCATGTCCGAAGTGCCGCTCCAACAGCATCAGGCAAATCAAAGATAAGAAGGAGTGAGCCGAATGTCGAAGGCGGCTGCCGATCCCGATAAGGATAAAGTCGTGCGGGTCGATTTCGACTTCCGGCGCGAGCTCGCCAAGAAAGTCGAGGGCAACCTCGCGGGCTTCTGCTACCAGTGCGGCGCATGCGTGGGCGACTGCGCGGCGGCGATGTACACCGAGCGGTTCAACCCCAGGGAGATAATGCTGAAGGTTCTATACGGCCTCGCGGAAGAGCTTCTCACCGAGGAATCCATCCTGTGGGAATGCACGAACTGCTACAACTGCCACGAGCGCTGCCCGCAGGAAGTCAAGCCGGTCGAGGTTATCATCTCGTTGAAGAACATGCTCGCCGACCGCGGCATATACCCGGACCCGGTCAAGAAGATAATAGAGACATTCGAGAGCGAAGGCCGCACCGTGAAATACAATCCCGCCATCGACAAGCAGCGGGAGCGATTCGGGCTCCCTCCGCTGCCGCAAATACCTATGGACGAAATCAAGATTCTCATCGCGTCTGATGACGAGGGGGGTGCCAAGTGAAACGCTACGCATTCTTCCCGGGATGCCTGATACCCGCCAGATACCCGGCGATGGAGTTCGCCATACGCTCGACGCTTCCGAGACTCGGGATCGAAATCGTAGATCTTGACAAGGCAAGCTGCTGTCCCGATCCGATATATTTCAAATCGAAGGATAAAATCGCATGGCTCTCCGTGGCGGCGCGTAACCTGTGCCTCGCCGAAGACCTCGGGCTGGAGATTTTCACCAACTGCTCGGGATGCACGGCGACACTTTCGGAGACATACCACCTGCTCCAGGACAACCCGGCGCTGTTGGAGAAGGTCAACAAGCGCCTGAAGAAAATCGGCATGGAGTACAAGGGCAAGACCCGCGTGCGGCATGTCGTGACGCTGCTCCGCGACGAGGTGGGGTACGACAAGGTGCAGGAGTCGATAGTGCGTCCGCTCGAAGGCCTGAAAGTGGCGATTCATTACGGATGCCATGTGCTCAAGCCGAGCAAGATAATGAATGTCGACAATCCCGACGACCCGGATATCATGGAGAATCTCGTTCGTGCCCTCGGCGCGACACCGGTCCGGCATAACAACTGGTACCTCTGCTGCGGGAAGGCGTGCCAGGCGGAAGGCGTGCCGCTCGACATGCTGCGCGACCTTCTCGGCAGCATCAATAAGGAAAAAGCCGATATTCTGTGCCTGATATGCCCGACATGCTTCTCGCAGTTCGACTACGGGCAGTTGAAAGTTTCGAAACAGTTCGGCGAAGCATTCGAAACGCCGCCGGTTTATTATTTCCAGTTGCTCGCATTCGCGCAGGGAGTTCCATACGACCAACTCGGATTCGAGCGTCAGCGCTTCAAGCCGGAGATACTCAAGCAATTCGAGAAGACCGGAGCCGCGGTATAGGGCTTCGTTGAGTTTAGTGTCATATACATTGTACATTTATTCCGGTTTTAACGCGGGATGATGTATGGTTTATGTTATTTTTATGCTGTGCGCCCCGTAATTTGCGGGTTGGTATTAAGCATGCCTTTTGGCGTGCTTTTTTGTGTGCTGGGCCCCCCCTTAATCCCCCCCACGCTAAGGCGTGGGGGGGAGATAAGATGGCAGCCTCGTGTGGGGGGGATGAGATGGTAGATTCGCTGGAAGGGAGCGGGGGGACGGGGGGGATCGGCGTCAACTGAGATAGAAAAAAACCGCGCTGTAAGCACGGCGAGCTATCGGGGGGATTCATATCCGCTGTCTAATCGCTGTTGTCCATCGTCTATTCGGGCTTGAGGTTGAATTCAATGACACATATTTCGCAGTTGATGTTCGGGCCCGGAGGGCCGACCCTGTTTCCGCACATCGGGCATTCATGCTGCACGAGGTCGGGCCTGTTGTAGTGGACGTGTACGAGCTCGACCTCGCGGGAGGCGCATATATGGCAGTTCATGAAGTATGTCGTATCCGCGGCCGTCCAGAACATCCCACGGATCATCGGGGCGTCATCTTGTTTTACGTCGGAGTCCAAAATGTGTCGCCTCCCATGTCAGGTGAATGGCATCACCGCCGGTCTCCATCACCTGGTCTCTGAGCCTTGTCCATAGTCCGGCGAATGCATCCGCAAGAACGGATTATCGCCCGATAGCATAGAATACCATGTATATACATTAACATCAAGAAAAAACGGGAAATTATCCCCGGCGAAAAGCTTCAAGTTACATGATTTATCCCGGCGCGGGGTTGGGGTTTCCGCTTGCTATAACGGGGGATTTATCCGGCTCGCTAAAAAAAGCCCGCTCATTGAAAGCGGGCTCGATGTTCAATAACGCCGGTGACGTGAATGCGGCACGCGGCTTAGTGAGGCGGTGTCGCATGGTATTGCACGGTATTATCCGGCTGGACTTCCTCCGGCTCGTCCGACTCGACTATCTCCACGCGCTCGATCTCGATCTTCTCGCCGGAATCGGGTACGCGCAGCTCGAAGCTGTTGTCGCCTTCCTTCAGGTTCTCCGCCCGTACCGGGGTGTAGAACTGCGGAAGCCCGTTGGCGTCGTTGACGACATAGCCGTAGCCCTGGTTCTGGCCGTTGACCCAGACCTCGAAGGTGAAGTCATTACCCCAGTCCTGGTAGGACTTGTAGAATCCACCGGATGTGTAAGGCTGGATGACGAGCCCGACCGAATTCGAGACGGTCCCGAGCTGGAAGGTCCCGGAAAGGTATCCACCGGGGATTATTTCATAGCGGTCGTCGATGATTCGACCGGAAGTATGCAGCCCGACGAGGTTGTTGTATGACGTGCCTCCGCGGGGGTATGCGTAATATGCATGCCCGCCTACGCCGACCCGTGCGCGGTAATATTTCCCGCCGCCGTAGAGGTTGTCGGGAACGTAGAAATAGTAGTAGGTGTACGGATTGCGGTAGTGGCTGTCGCCGGGGAAGATGTAGTATGTCGGGTAGACTTCGAGCGGCGTGCCGGGGATGTCCACGAACGGGCTGTAGGTGTTGGCAGTGCCGTTCGAGGCGGCTCCGGCGAGAAGCTGGAACGATTCGATGTCGGTGGCGAAGATGTTCTCACCGGGCTCGAAGCTGTAGGGGTCTTCGGCGATGGCGTTGATGTCGTCGAACGAGAGAGTGTCGGTACTGACGATGAGATAGAGGTATTCGCGTCCGGCCTGGCCCTGTGCGACGCCTTCGACGTACCAGTCGAGGGAGTTGCTCCCGGGCGCGATGTAGCGGTTGTGCAAAAGCAGCGTGGCGTAGCCGTCGGGGGCGAAGTCGATGATGTTGACGTACATTTTATTCGGTGCGAAATAGCGGATGGTGAGATAGTCGCCGGTATAGACGAGGCCGTTGGCATAGGCGCCGATATCGAGCCGCGCCATGGGCGAGGGATAATACGGTGCGCCTTCGAGGCCGGCGCCGTCGCCGTAATACGTCGAGCCGCTCACCATGCCTTCATAGTAGATCTCCGCCGATGCGGGGATGGCGGTAATGAGGAAGAGAGCAAACGCGAGGATAAGGACCGATGCGAGCTTCTTCATACAGACGCCTCCTTGGCGCGGCCTTGCTATAACTTGGACACGCGAACCGGCCCCCCAGGTTCAATGAATCTATCTATATAAATATAGCACAAGATGTCACGGGATGGGGGGAGCCGAATCCTTATCCCCAATTAATCTTGAAAATTCGCAGGCCGCCATTCTCAGAAGAAACATACACATAATCACCCGATACGACCACTTCAAAAGGCTCACCCGGGGTCGAACTCGACGCGACCATGTGCGCTTCTTCGGGAGGAACAATGTCGACAACGATGAGGCCGAATACATGCTCGGCGATAAACGCATAGCCGTTGGATATTGCAACATCGAGCGGGTCGCCGATCAGGTTCACGGTCTTGATTAATGCGGGCGACAGCTTATCGGCGACATTCACGACATACAGCTTCCCGGTTTGCGTTCCCACGCACGCGGTATCGCCATCCACCGCGACACCGCCACCGGTCGCCTCGGGCAATATTAATGTGGCGACGAGCGCGGCCGTCGAGGGGGGATCGACATCAAAAATCTTCAGCTTCTTCAGTTCGGTGGAATATGCATAACCCGCCGACACCGCTATGCCGTATACCGTTTCATCGACACCCCCGATAACAGCGGGCGAGTTGGGCGGGGTTATATCGATAATCGCAATGCCATGCTCGCCGTTGGCGGAATAAATATAACCATCGAGGGCCAGGTCGCCCGCGTCATAGAGGACAAGTTCCGCGATTACGGCGGCGTAATCGGGGAGGCTGACTTCCAACACGTTGAATTGATTATCCCAGGTGCAGTAGATATACCCGTTGTCTGCGACAAAGTTGCTCCAACGCGTGTCAGGCTTAGCTAACCCGGCGACCAAAGATGATTCAGGGACGCTGATATCAATGAACTGAAAAGTCCTACAGTCGGTGCTGTAAACATAGTCCCCTTCAACGGCGATGAAAACGGTCTCGCCCGGAGTAAGCACGCCGTTTATCACCGATGCGGTCACCGGGTCGGCGATGTCGGCAACGAACAGGCCGCTGGCGCGGTCGCATAAATAAGCATAAGTTTCATGAATAAAGATTGACGTTGCGTAATCCGGTGTTTCAAATATATTTATCTCTACGGGCGATTCAGGGATGGAGACATCGAGGACCCTGGTTCGTCCTATCGAGCACGTCACATAAGCAAAGCCTCCCGTTACCGCGATGTCTGTAAACCCGTCATGCACATCCGCAACCGAGACAAGATGAGCTTCATCCGGAGGGTCGATATCGATAATCGGTACACCGCAACCCAGGACGCCCGCATACAGGTAACCGTCGCTCTCGTCGAGGCATTCGGCCGTCCATTCGAATGGGAGTGTTTTTATTATTGCAGCCTGCTCGGGGATGCTGATATCCATAATGCCGATGAATCCAGCCTCACCGAATAGATATTGGTTGACATACAAGTAATTTCCGGAGATTGCCATGACGCGGACATCGGTGCAAACTTCCTGTTTGACGACCTCGGGATTTTCGGGGTTGTCGACCTTGATGACCGAGAATCCGCCGACATGCCCGACGTATACATATCCGCCTGAAACCTC